>CAYWON010000151.1:2031-6006 GCA_964459885.1 uncultured Archangium sp. | reverse complement strand
TTCGACACCACGGTGGCGACCGTCGTGAAGTTGGCCTTGCGGTAGAACGACACCGCCGGACCGTTGGCCGGGTCGACGCGGAGCGCGAGCGTCTTGCGATTCATGTCGCGCGCCACCGAGAGGCCCTGGTCGAGCAGCACGTGGCCCAGGCCTTTCTGCCGGTACTCGGCCTTCACCACGATGTTGCGCAGGTACGCAGCGCCCGGCACCGGCCCATCGCGCTCGATGGTGACGTAGCCGACGAGCCCGCCGTTCAGCTTGCCCACCGAGATGAAGGGGCGGAGCTTGGTGAGCGCTTCGAGGCTTTCAGCCTGGGTCTCGCCGCGGGACTTCCACGGGTCACTGCCTGACCGCAGCTGCGCGAGCGCGTTCATGTCTTCATCGCTGGGAGCCGCGAACTTCACCTGCTTCCAGTCGGTTGGAATGGCCATTGGGGGTGTGGGGGTGGTGCCCTGGGTGCTGTCGAGCTGCTTGTCGGTCATCGCCTCTCCCTCTCCTTCAACGAAGGGTTACTGCATGGTCGGCCACCGCTGATCCTAACCATCAACTTCAACGGCGCGCACGTTCCAACATTTCAATGCGGCCATTCGTCGGTGTGGCGTTTCCGCACACAGGCGATGGCGCACAGTTGGCGCTTGGTGCGGTGCTCCCTTGCGCCCACAATGGCCCGCTGTGCAACTGAATCACGCGCAGCGAGAGCTCACCGTCAAGATTGTCTATTACGGGCCGGGCCTCTCGGGAAAAACCACCAACCTGCAGATGGTGCATCAACGCACCAGCCCTGAAGTGCGGGGCCGCCTGCTGACCGTCGAGACCCACGACGACCGCACGCTGTTCTTCGACCTCCTGCCGGTCTTCTTCAGCACCGCCAACGGCTTCAAGGTGAAGGTGAAGCTCTTCACCGTGCCGGGGCAGGTCATTCACAACGCCACGCGCCGCATCGTGCTGCAGGGCGCCGACGCCGTGGCCTTCATCGCCGACAGCCGCCGCACCGCGGGCGCCGAGAACAACGCGTACTGGAAGAACCTGGTCGAGAACATGAAGGAGAACGGGCTCGACCCCGCGCAGGTGCCCGTCGTCATCCAGTACAACAAGCGCGACCTCCCCGACGCCAAGACCGACGCGGAGATTGAAGAGACGCGCAAGAAGGGCAAGGAGCCGGTCGTCGGCGCCATCGCCATTCGCGGCGTGGGCGTGCTCGAGACGCTCTTCGCGGTGCTGCAGTCGGCCTACCGGTCGATCGAAGCGCGCGCCAACCTCTCGAAGAACATCGGCCTCACCGAAAAAGAGTTCCTCACCCAGGTCTTCGCCAACATCGACGTGGCGGGCACCGAGCTGGAGAAGATCTTCCCGCGGAGCTCCAAGCCGTGAGGCAAGGCGAGTCGGTGCTCCAGCGCCGCATCTCCCTCGGCGAGATGCTCGACACGGAGTCCTTCACCGAGGTGGTGAAGGGCTTCGTCGAGCTCTACCGCGTGGGCATCAAGGTCTTCGACGACAAGGGCGGCAAGCTGGCCGACATCAAGATCGGCAACGGCGATTTCTGCGGCTACGTGTTCAGCTTCCCCGAGGGGCGCCGGCGCTGCACCGCCACCGTGGGCCGCGTGAAAGACGGCCCGCTCGCCACCTCCCACGGCGCGCGCCTGCCGGTGCTCGACGCCGACACGCAGAGCAACGCGAAGGGCATGCTGACGGTGCCCTGCTTCACCGGGCTGCGGTACCTCATCGTGCCCATCCTCTGGGAAGGCGACACGCTGGGCCGCGTGGTGTTCGGGCCCTTTCTCCCCGATGACCTCAAGGTCTTCCCGCCCGAGACGCTGACGGAAATCTCCGAGGGCTTCGACATCGGCAACGGCCGGTCGCTCGTCGAAAAGGTGCGCCGCGCGCCCGAGAACACCATCGCGCGCGTGATGCTGCACTTCTGCCAGCTGCTGCAGACGATGCTGTACGGCGGCCAGAAGATGTTCCTCACCTCGCAGCTGCACATCGAGGCGACGCTCGACAACAACCGCGAGCTCGAGGAGCGCAACAAGAAGCTGGAAGACGCCAACACGCGCCTCAAGGACATGGACCGCCTCAAGAGCGCGTTTCTGGCGACGGTGAGCCACGAGCTGCGCACGCCGCTGACCTCCATCATCGGCTACTCCGAGATGCTGGCCGAGGGCCTCGCGGGGCCGCTCAACGGTGAGCAGGTCGACTACGTGCGCACCATCATGGACAAGGGCGAGACGCTGCTGAAGTTGATCAGCAGCATCCTCGACCTCTCGCAGATCGAGGCCGGCAAGGTGCGGCTCAACTTCGAGCCGATGGACGCGCTGGAGCTCATCAACGGCTCGCTCACCTCGCTCAAGCCGCAGGTGCAGAAGAAGGGCGTGGCGCTCGAGGCCAAGCTGCCGGTGAAGATGAACGCCAGCGTGGTGGGCGACCGCGACCGCCTGCGTCAGGTCATCGTCAACCTGCTGACCAACGCCGTGAAGTTCACGCCGAAGGGCGGCAAGGTCGGCGTCACGTTGACCGAGGTGCAGCACGAGCCTGACCTCAACGCGCCCGGCTACCGCATCATCGTCGAAGACTCGGGCGTGGGCATTCCGCCTGATCAATTCGACAAGATCTTCAACAGCTTCTACCAGGTCGATTCGTCGTCGACGCGCGAGTACGGCGGTGCGGGCCTCGGCCTCGCCATCGTGAAGAGCTTCGTCGAAGGGCACGGCGGCCTGGTGCGCGTGGCGAGCGAGTTGGGGCGCGGTTCGCGCTTCACCCTGGTGTTGCCGGTGACCCCGTCGACCTCACAGGTGCTCATCACGCCGCCGGTG
This sequence comes from uncultured Archangium sp., assembly GCA_964459885.1. Classification (GTDB taxonomy): domain Bacteria; phylum Myxococcota; class Myxococcia; order Myxococcales; family Myxococcaceae; genus Archangium_A. Next base: position 3,196 of record CAYWON010000151.1, on the reverse strand, counting down.
ACGTCTGTCGCACCGCCGGACGATAGATTCTGAAGTAGTTGGGGGACCCATGTTCAGTGCTTTCATCGCCTCGGCGCTCCTCCTCGGAGCGGCGCCGAAGGTCGTCGCGCCCGAGTGGAACGCCGTCAACATGAAGAAGGAGCTGGCGACGTTCTACGCCGACCAGCTCGCCGACGGGCTGCGCAAGCAGGGCCTCGAGGTCGTCACCGCGCAGGACATCGCCACGTTGCTGGGCATGGAACGGCAGCGCGCGCTCGTCGGCTGCGCGGACGAGGCCAACTCGTGCATGGCCGAGCTCGCCAACGCGCTCGGCTGCGACGCGACGCTGGTGGTGAACCTCGTGCGCTTCGAAGACGGTGGGTTTCGCGGCCTCGCGAAGCTCATCAGCAGCAAGAGCGGCGCGACCCTCTCGTCGGCGCAGCTCGACTCGCGCAGTGAGCGCAAGCTCCTCGACTCGCTCGAAGAGGCCGCGCAGGTGTTGGCGACGCCGTTCTCGGGGAAGGCCGCGCCGGTGAAAGGGGAGCCGACGGCTTCGGGCGACGCGACGCGCTTCTGGTGGCTGCCGGGCGCGCTCGGCGTCGCTGTGGGCGCTGCGGGCGCGGGCATGTTGGTGGCCGCGCAGGGCGAGCACGACGCGATTCCGACGAAGGACACGTTTCTGCAGGCCCAGGCCGCTGCCGAGACCGGCAAGGCGCTGCAGACCGGCGGCTGGGTCGCGGTCGGCGTCGGCGCGGGCCTCGTGGTCACGGGCGCGGTGATGCTGCTGTGGCCGAAGAGTGAGGTGGTGCCCACCGCGGTGGTGACACCGACCGGCGCGAGCGTGGGCGTGGGAGGGCACTTCTGATGCGCGCGCTCACCTCTGCGTTGTGCGTCGTGTCGTTCGCGGCGTGCCTCGACTTCGACGCGAAGCTCGATGCGGGTTGCGAAGAAGGGGCTCGCTGGGCCGAGTGCGATGCGGGCACCAGCACTGGTGGTGGCACCACGACAGGTGGTGGGTCGGCGACCGGCGGTGGTGGCGGCACTGCGACAGGTGGCGGCGCTGCGACGGGTGGCGGCGCTGCGACGGGCGGCGGCGACGCGACGGGCGGCGGCGGCAGCGCACCGACGGGTGGCGGCGACGCGACGGGCGGCGGCGGCAGCGCACCGACGGGTGGCGGCGACGCGA
>CAYWON010000151.1:0-1931 GCA_964459885.1 uncultured Archangium sp. | reverse complement strand
GGCGGCGACGCGACGGGCGGCGGCGGCAGCGCACCGACGGGTGGCGGCGACGCGACGGGCGGTGGTGGCGGCAGCGCACCGATGGGTGGTGGCGCTCCGACGGGCGGCGGCATGGGCACGGGCGGCAGCAGCGGCGGCGTCGTGGTCACCGACGGCGGGCGCCAGTTCGAGGTCACGTCGTGTGTCGGCGGGTTCGGTTGGTGTTGGGAGATGTTTGACGCCCCGCTTGGCTCGACTGAGCTGCTGGCCATCTGGGGCACCAGCGACGACGACGTATTCGTCGCCGGCGCAGCGGGCGCGGTCTTCCACTTCGACGGCACCACGTGGCGGCAACTGCAGCTCTCGCTGAATGTGACGTCGGGTGGCGTGGAGCCCGCGCTGTTCGCGGTGGCGCCGACGCCTGCTGGCTCGGTGGCGTTCTGCGGCGAGCAGGTTCCGCTGCTGGCGCTGCGGCCCGACGGGGGCTGGGTCGCCCTCAGCACCGCGTCGCGGTGGCGGCCGTCGATGTTCGCGACGCCCACCACGCTCTATGTGGCCAGCGACGACGGTAACACCCACCTCGAGTCGGTCACTGGCGCCGACGTCCTCGCTGGCCCCAACCAGGTGACGACGCAGGGCTCGGTGCGCTCCGTCGCGGCGACGAGCTACAAGGTCTACCTCTCGCTCGATGAGGCTCCGCCGGTGGTCTTCGGGGTGGGCAGCGGCGCGGTGGACGCTGGCGACAGCGTCGGGCAAATCGCCATCAACAACGACGCGCCGGTGGTGCTGTTGGGCCACGGCAGCCTCTGGCTGGAGCGCGACGGTGGCGTGCGCACGCTGCCTGTCATCAACGACGCAGCGACAATGACGAACCCGCAGGCCCATGTCTTCACGTCGGACGGCAGGTGGTGGCAGGCGGGTGAGCAAGGTCACATCGCCGTCGTCAGTCCTGCGGACTACGCGTCGGCGCCTCAGGCCGACGGCGGGCTGCTTGCGACGAGCGTGCTCGGCTACGGCATCGGCGGCTGGAGCGCCATGTGGGTCTCGCCGCAGGGCAACGTGTGGGCCGTCGGCTCGGGCGGCCGCGTGGTGCGCATCGACACGGCGCTCGGCAACACGTCGAGCGAGCTGGGGAGTCAGCGCGTCGTGAGTCGCACACGCGACATCGACGTCACCGACTCGATGGCCGCCGTCGTGGGCGAGAGCGGCCTCTTTCAAGTGCACGAGAGCGACGGCGGCTGGAGCAGCGCCACCAACATCTTCGAGTACCTCATGGCGGTGGCCATCGGCCCCAACCAACAAGCGTTGGCCATCAGCAACCACGGCGACGTCTACAGCGTGAACGGGACGAAGCGCTGGAGCGTGCCGTCAGACGGCGGTGCGCTGTCGTACGGTCGCGGCGCGGGCATCGACATCGCGAGTGACGGCACCATCTACGCGTCATACGGCGGCGTCTTGAAGTCAGTGGACTCGAGCGGGAACCCGCTGATGGTGCGCAGCTTCTCCCCCTCGTGGAACCAGACGTCAGACCTGGTCGTGACGGACGACCTCGTCTGGGTCGCCGTGAGCCACAGCACCAACGGGTACAGCGCTGACATGGGCAGCTCGGTGCTCCGCGTGCCGCGAGACGGTGGCGCGGTTGAGACCTGCCACGTGACTGCTGGCTCAGGGAACATCCTCAGCCTCTCGACCTACGGCGGCGGTGTTCTCGTCGCGGGAGATGGCGTGCTGGGCTACTGCACGAACACGGGCTTCGCGATGGTGACGGTCACGCCGCCGCAGCACCCACAGAAGCTGGGCCCGTCGGCGTGGACGTCCTTCATGCAGACACCAGACGGCGCGCGCTACGCGGTGTCGAAGGACGGCTACGTCTACCGGCAGGCGAGCAGCACCGCGCCGTGGTCGCCGGTGCGTAGCCCGTCGGCGAAGTCTGAGAAGACCGGCAACGAGAC
>CAYWON010000150.1:0-16956 GCA_964459885.1 uncultured Archangium sp. | reverse complement strand
CTAGGAAACGGCTCATGGCTGACAACGACTCCCGCGGTGGCCTCGTCTATTTCACGCGCGCGCTGCTCGACTGGACGACCGAGGTCCACGCCTCGCACGACCCCGCGCTGCAGCAGGCCTTCGACGCGCCCGCGAAGCATGGCCTGCCGGCGATTCAGTTGGCGCCCTCTGAAGCGCGGCTGACCGAGCTGCTGCTCAAGCTCGCCGGCGCGAAGAAGGTGGTCGAGGTGGGCACGCTCGCGGGCTACTCGGCGCTGCGCCTGGCGCGCGCGCTGCCGCCCGATGGCCACGTGCACACCATCGAGTACGACGCGAAGCACGCCGACATCGCGCGCCAGGTGATTGAGGCCGCGGGTGAGACGAAGCGCATCACCGTGCACGTGGGCGCTGGCGTCGACGTGCTGCCCGCGCTCGAGCAGTACGGGCCCTTCGACGGCTGCTTCATCGACGCCGACAAGGAGAGCTACGACCTCTACGGCCGCTGGGCCGCGAAGCACCTGCGCAGTGGCGGGGTGCTCATCGGCGACAACGTGTTCCTCTTCGGGCACCTGCTCGACAAGCACCCGCGCGCCGAAGCGATGCGCCGCTTCCACGAAGAAGCGAAGTTGCACTTCGACACCGTCTGCATTCCGACCCCTGACGGCCTCTTGCTCGGCATCAAGCGATGACCCAGCCGTTGCCGTCTCGTTGGCCCGCGTACCTGTGCGCGTTCGCAGCTGCGTTCGACAACTTCGCGATGACGCCCCTGGTGCGCGCCATCGCCGTCGACCTGAAGGTGGAGCTGCACGAAGCCACCGCCGTCGCGTCCGCGTACTACCTCGCGTACGGCCTCATGCAGGTGCCCTGGGGGCTCGCGTCGGAGCGCCTGGGCCGCGTGACGGTGATGCGCCTCGCGCTCGCGGCCGGCACCATCGGCGCGGTGGCGTCGGTGCTGTCGTCGACGCTGCAGGGCTTGTTGGTGGCGCGCTTCATTGCGGGCGCCGGCATGGCCGCGGTGGTGCCCGCGGTCATCGCGTGGCTGGGCGACGCGCTGCCGTTGAGCGAGCGCGTGAAGGCCGCCACTGAGATGAACGCGTACTACGCGCTCGGCGCGGCGTCGGGCGTGCTGGGCGCGGGGTTGCTGGCTGACGACTTCGGCTGGGCCACGGGCTTCGGCGTGTCGGGCGGGCTCATTCTCTTCGCGCTCGGAGCGACGACTGTCTTGTTCGCGCCGCCCAGGCCGGTCACGCCGGGCAGCCTGAAAGAAGCGCTCAAGTACGGCGACGTACGGTGGCTCGCGAGCATCGCGTTCGTCGAAGGCGCTGTGCTGTTTGGCCTCTTCGCGTTTCTGGCGCCGACGATGCTGCAGACGGGCGCGACGGCGCGCGTCACCGGCCTCGTCATCGCGGGCTACGGCGTGTCGGTGGTGGTCTGGTCTCGCGTCGCGCGGCGCCTGGGGGCGCGCGTGGTGCCGAGGAAGGCGATGCTGTTTGGCGGCGTCTTGATGGTGCTGGCGTGGACCGCCGTCGCGGTGTCACCGGCGGCGCCCGGCATCTTCACCGCCAGCGTGTTGATGGGCGCGACCATCGTGTTCTTGCACGCGCAGCTGCAGGTCTGGGCCACGCAAGCGGCGCCGACGTCGCGCGGCCCGGGCATCGCGATGTTCTCGGGCTCGTTGTTCATCGGCGCGTCGGTGGGCACGGCGCTGGCGCGGCCGTTGTTCGCCGATGGAATGGTGCGGTGGTTGTTCGCGGGTGGCGCGGCGTTGGCGGCGCTGGTGACTGTCACGGTCTTGTGGCGTCGCAAGCACTTCGAAGCACGCGCTGTTGCGCCGACGTGACCCGTCCGTTGTGAAGAAGTGACCGAGGCGCACCGGGAGCGCCACGACGCACGCGCATATGGCGCCGCGTGAAGACGGCCTTTCTCATCGCGTTGTTCTCGCTCGCGCAGACCGAGCAACCCCCTCTCCCCGACGGGGAGAGGGTTGGGGTGAGGGGCCAGGACGAGCTCGATGCAGGCGTCGACGCCGGCGCTGTTGATGCTGGTGTCGACACGGCTGACGCGCCACCTCACCCCGAACCCTCTCCGCCGCAGCGGAGAGGGGGCAAGGTCTTCACCGGCGTCACCGGTCGCATCACGGACGCCCGCACCGGCGAAGGCCTCATCGAAGCCACCATCAAGGTCGTCAACGGCCCCAAGAAGTCCGCGCTCACCGACCTCGAGGGCAACTTCAAGCTCAAGCTGCCGCCCGGCACCTACGAGCTCCGCGTCTTCTACGAGCTCTACAAGTCGCAGAAGTTCGGCAACGTCGAGGTGAAGGCCGGCGCGGCCACCGAGCTCAACGTCGCGCTCGAGGCCGACAAGAAGTCCGTCCAGGAAGTCGTCGTCGAAGCGCGCGTCGACAAGCGCAACGAATCGGCGCTGCTGAACGAGCGCAAGAAGGCCACCGTCGCGCAAGACTCGCTCGGCGCGCAGGCCATCGCGAAGACGCCCGACTCGAACGCAGGTGACGCCGTGAAGCGCGTCGTCGGCGCCACGTTGGTCGACAACAAGTACGTCTACATCCGCGGGCTCGGCGGCCGGTACACGCAGACGCTGCTCAACAGCACGCTGCTGCCGAGCCCGGAGCCCGACGAGCCCTCCGTGCCGCTCGACATGTTCCCCGTTGCGCTGCTCTCGAACCTCAACGTCATCAAGACGTACTCCGTCGACCTACCCAGCAACTTCGGCGGCGGCTCCGTCACCATCGACACCAACACCTTCCCCACGCAGCTCGAGGCGAAGGTGCGCCTGCAGGGCGGCATCGACACGATGACCACCGGCATCAAGCGGCCCGACGAGGCGTTGGTGGGCTTCGAGAGCCTCGGCTTCGCCAGCAACACGCGCGCGATGCCGACGCAGATTCCCACCGACCGTGCGTTGGTGCCCGAGCGCCTCGGCACCACAGGCGTGACGCCAGAGCAGCAACGTGAAGCCGCCGGCGCGTTCAACCAGCGCTGGCAACCGCCGCAGCTCGCCGCGCTGCCGTCGGGCAGCTTGAGCGCGTCGCTCGGCAACACGCACAAGCTCAGCAACACCGTGAAGCTCGGCTACCTGTTGGCCGCGCAGACCTCGCGCAAGGAACGCCGGCAGCTCATCGATTCCCAGGCGGTGCGCCTCGAAGACGGCGTGGCCACGCCCATCGAGCCGTTCCAGACCGAGGTGGGCAGCGTCAGCGGCGCGACGTCGCTGCTCGCGAGTGCGGGCGTGCAGGTCGGCAGCAACCACGACATCTCGGCGCTCGGCCTCTACTTGTGGAACGCCGAGAGCGTCGCCGCGGTGAACGCCGGCTTCGACCAGCAGCAGATGGCCGACGTCAGCGGCGCGCGCTCGCAGCTCACCTCGCGGCAGCTCTTCTTCAACCAGCTGAAGGGCTTTCACCGCGTCGGCGGCGTCGAGCTGAAATGGCAGGGCAACTACTCGCGCGTGAATCGCGACGAGCCCGACGTGCGCGACCTGCGCTCGATGTACGGCGAAGACGGCGTCTCGCGCGTGCGCTTCCAGCCCAACTCGCTCGAGCGCTACTTCCTCGGTCTCACCGAAGACTCGGGCGGCGGCACGGCGTCCATCGCGGTGCCGTGGCGCAGCTGGCGCTTCGAAGCCGGCGGTCTCGGCCAGTACTCGGCGCGCGCGTTCGACGGCCGGCGCTTCCGCTACCTCGACTGGAACCTGCCCACCGAGGCCGAAGCGCTGCCGCCTGATCAGCTGCTCGTGGCCGACCGCTTCGGCCCGCCCATCGGTGGCGACCGACAGATTTCGCTCGAAGAAACGACGCTGACCTACGACCGCTACCACGCCTCGCTCGCCATCTACGGCGGCTACGCGCAGGTCGACTGGAAGCCGACGACGTGGCTGCGCGCCATCGCCGGCGCGCGCGTGGAAGGCAGCACGCAGGTGGTCGGCGGCGGGTCTCCGTTCGCCACGTCGGGCGCGCCGCTGGGCGACCCCAACACGCGCAGCTACCTCGACGTGGTGCCCGCGGCGAACGTGGTGCTCTCACCGCGCGACGACCTCAACGTGCGCGTCGCCTACGCGTACACGCTGGCGCGCCCGTCGTTCCGCGAGCTGGCGCCCTTCCTCTTCTATGACCTCGTGCGCCGCCGCAACGTCAGCGGCAACCCCGACCTCGTCAACACGCGCATTCACAACCTCGACGTGCGCGGCGAGTGGTTCCCCGGCGCTGGTGAGGTCATCGCGCTGTCGGCCTTCGCCAAGCAGTTCGAGAACCCCATCGAGCGCGTCATCTACGGCACCAGCAACGCGGTGGGCGACGTCAGCTTCCGCAACGCGCTCGGCGCCACGCTGCTGGGCCTCGAGCTCGAAGCGCGCACCACGCTGGGCCGCGTACACCCGGCGCTGCAGCCCTTCGCCGTCGGCGCCAACGCGTCGCTCATCTCTTCGCAGATTCAGCTCGACCCCAACTCGCCGCAGACCAACCGCACGCGGCCGCTGCAGGGCCAGTCGCCGTACGCCGCCAACGCCTTCATCACGTGGACGCACCCGACCTGGGGCACCGAAGCGGGCGTCTTCTACAACGTGTACGGCCCGCGCATTTCAGACGTGGGCATCAACGGCCTGCCCGACGTCATCGAGCAACCCTTTCACCGTCTCGACCTGACGGTGGCTCAACGGCTGGGAGCCGGATTCCAGCTCAAGCTCGCCGCCAGCAACGTGCTCAATCAGGCCGTGCGGCTGCGACAGGGTGACGTCGACGTGCTGACGAACCCGCCCGGCGTCCAGGTGCTCGGCACCTTGTCGTGGACCTTCAACGAAACGAGGAAATGACCATGAAGCTCAAGGCAGCAGTGTTTGCAGTGGTGATGTCTGTGTTGGCGGCGTGCCCTCCGACGATGACGCCTGACGGCGGCACGGGCGGCGGCTCCGGTGGCGGCGGCGGTTCGCAGCAGATGGAGATCGTCAACGTGACGGCCGACATCGCCACGTCGACCACGTGGACGAAGGACAAGCTCTACGTGCTCAAGCAGCTCACGTACGTGCAGGCCGGCGCGACGTTGACCATCGAAGCGGGCACCACCATCGCCGGTGACTCGTCGTCGGCGCTCATCGTCTCGCGCGACGGCAAGCTGGTGGCGGAAGGCACGGCCGCGGCGCCCATCGTGTTCACGTCGTCGCTGCCCGTGGGCCAGCGCGGCAGCTCGCAGGGTGACTGGGGCGGCATCGTGTTGCTCGGTCGCGCGCGCATCAACACGGTCGGCGGTGAGAACAACGCGGAAGGCGTCGCTGATGAAGCGCGCAACAAGTACGGCGGCAGCGACGACGCGTACGACTGCGGCACGCTCAAGTACGTGCGCGTGGAGTTCGCCGGGCGTCCGCTCTCGGCCAACAACGAGCTCAACGGCGTGACGTTCTACGCGTGCGGCTCGGCGACGCAGGTCGACTACCTCCAGGTGCACCGCGGCGTTGACGACGGCGTGGAGTTCTTCGGCGGCACCGTCAACGTCAAGCACGTCGTCATCACCGGCAGCGACGACGACGGCCTCGACTGGGACCGCGGGTGGACGGGCAAGGCCCAGTTCCTCATCGCCGCGCAGATTCCGGGCCGCGGCAACCACGGCATCGAGGCCGACAACGACAGCAACAACGCTGACCTCACGCCGCGCAGCGCGCCCACGCTCTACAACGTCACGCTCGTCGGCCGGAACCCCGACACCGCCGCGTCGGAAGGCCCGTCGCGCGGCGTGCTGCTGCGCGTCGGCACCGCCGGCAAGCTGCACAACTTCATCGTCACCAACTTCACCGACAAGGGCTTCATGGTCGACGGCGCGGCCTCGGCGACCCAGTGGACGCAGGGCGCGCTCTCCATCAGCAACTCCATCTTCTTTGAGAACCCGGCGTCGCTCATCGACTACGTCTCGTCGCCGCGCGCTGACGGTGGCATCACCGACAACCTGCTCAACGAGGTCACCGAGCTCGCCGCGCCGTCGTTGGCCAACCGCTTCGACGTCGACCCGCAGCTGACCGCGGCCACCAACGTGACGGCGCCCAACTTCAAGCCGGCGACGGGCTCGCCGGCGCTGACCGGCGGCGCCACGCCGCCCAACGATGGCTTCTTCGACGTGTCGGCCACGTTCGTCGGCGCCATCGGCGACACGGACTGGACGAGCGGCTGGACCGCTTATCCGGAGAACTGAACCCGCTCTTGATGGGCGTCAATGACGGCGACCATTTGAGGAAATGGAGGATCTCCTGCGTGCACCGCGCCGGTACACGAAGGGGGTTCACCCCGAACTCGAAAGGACGCCGTCATTGGCCGCACTCAAGCTCGAATTCCCTCCCGTCACCGGTCTCAGCCAGGACACCGAGTGGTGCAACCTCACCGTCGACGGAAAGACCGAGGTGCTGCGCTTTCACGACTACGCGCGCATCTACGGAACTCCGGGGCTCTACGAGGAGCTGTTCTACGGACAGCTCAAGTGCACGTCGCCGAAGACGGTGGCGTCGCTGCTCAAGGACGCGCTCGCCAAGAGTGACGTGACGCCGGCTTCGCTGCGCGGCCTCGATCTCGGCGCCGGCAACGGCATGGTCGGCGAAGAACTGAAGGCGCTCGGTGTCGGGGCGCTCGTCGGCATCGACATCATCCAGGCGGCGGCTGACGCGGCGAAGCGCGACCGCCCGCAGGTGTACGCGGACTACGTCGTGGCCGACATGACGGCGCTTGATGAAGCCACGCGCACGCGGCTGGCGGCAGCGAAGGCCAACCTGTTCTCGTGTGTCGCGGCGCTGGGCTTCGGCGACATCCCGTCGAAGGCCTTCGCCACCGCGTGGGGCCTGCTCGAGACGCCGGCGTGGGTGGCGTTCAACATCAAGGAAGACTTCTTGTCGCCGAAGTACCAGTACGGCTTCTCGCTGTTGGTGAAGCGGCTGGTCGAGAGCGGGCTGATGGAGGTCAAGGCGCAGCACGCGTACGTGCACCGCCTCGGGCTCGATGGCACGCCGCTGCGCTACCTCGCGTTCGTCGGCGTGAAGCGCGGGCCCATTCCCGCCGACTGGTGGGACAAGCTCGACTGATGATTCGCCTCGAGCAGGTGTCGAGGCAGTTCGGTGCGCACGTCGCGCTGCGCTGCCTCGACCTGCACGTGCGTGAAGGCGAGCTGCTGGTGCTGCTCGGTGAATCGGGCTGCGGGAAGACGACGACGCTGAAGTTGATGAACCGGTTGCTCGAGCCGTCGGGTGGCCGGGTGCTCGTCGGCGGTCAGGACGTCGCGGCGCAAGACCCGGTGGCGCTGCGACGCACCATCGGCTTCGCGCTGCAGGGCGTCGGGTTGTTTCCGCATCTCTCTGTCGGAGAGAACGTCGCGCTCGTGCCGTCGCTGTTGGGGTGGCCGGAGGCGGAGCAGCGCGCGCGCGTGACGGAGTTGCTCACGTTGATGGGGCTCGACGTCGCGCTGGCTGACCGGGCGCCGCGCACGCTGTCGGGCGGGCAGGCGCAGCGCGTGGGCCTGGCGCGCGCGTTGGCGGCGCGGCCGAAGGTGATGTTGTTGGACGAAGCGTTCGGCGCGGTCGACCCGTTGCTGCGTGAGGCGCTGCAGCGTGAGTACCGCGCGGTGCATGAGCAGCTCGGGTTGACGACGGTGTTGGTGACGCACGACCTGACGGAGGCGCTGGTGTTGGCCGACCGCGTGGCGGTGCTGCACGGCGGAGAGTTGGTTGGTCTCGGCACGCCGGCAGAGTTGTCGCGCGATGGCGTGCACCCGCAGGTGAAGCGGTTGCTTGAGATGCCGCGGCGGCAGGCGGAAGCGGTGCAGCGCAGATTGAGTGGTGCGGTGTGAGTCGCGCGAATCTCCCCTCTCCCCTCGGGGGAGAGGGTCAGGGTGAGGGGACAGCCGTGTGGCGCTCGCCATGAAGCTCGAAGCACAACTCGCGCTGCTGCCCGACCGCGTCAGCGCCCACCTCTCGCTCACCCTCATCGCGCTCGCGCTCGGCGCCGCGCTGCACGTACCGCTCAGCCTCGCCGCGCTGCGCTGGCCCCGCGTGCGTTGGCCGTTGCTGAGCGCCGCCGGCGTCATCCAGACCATCCCTTCGCTCGCGCTCCTCGCGTTGATGGTGCCGGTGCTCGACTGGCTCCGCACGCACGTGCACGGCGGCCTCTCGACCTTCGGCTTCCTGCCCGCGCTCATCGCGCTCGTCCTCTACAGCCTGCTGCCGATGCTGCGCGGCACCGTCACCGGGTTGAGCGGCGTCGAGCCCACGCTGCTCGAAGCCGCGCGCGGCCTCGGCATGACGCCCACGCAGGTGCTCCTCAAGGTGCAGCTGCCGCTCGCGCTGCCGGTCATCCTCTCCGGCCTCCGCACCGCCACCGTCTTGACCGTCGGCGTCGCGACGCTCTCCACGCCCGTCGGCCAACGCAGCCTGGGCAACTACCTCTTCGCTGGCCTGCAGACGCGCAACTGGGTCGCGGTGCTCGTGGGCTGCGCGGCCGCCGCGGCGCTCGCGCTGTTGTTGGACGGCGCGCTCGCCTTGCTCGAGTCAGGCCTCGCAACGAAGCGCCGCGGTCGCCTGCTGCTCTCGCTCGCGATTCTCCTCTGCGCCGTCGGCGGCGCCGCGCGCTCATGGGTGCCCGCGCAAGGGCCCCTCGCGGTGCGCATCGGCAGCAAGACCTTCACCGAGCAATACGTGCTGGCCGAGGTCCTCGCGCGCGCCGCTGAAGAGGCCGGCTTCACCGTGGAGCGCGTCGAGAGCCTCGGCAGCACCGTCATCTTCGACGCGCTCGTCGCCGGCGAGCTCGACGCGTACGTCGACTACTCCGGCACGCTGTGGGCGAACGTCTTGCGGCGGGTCGACGTGGCCGACGCCGACACCGTCTACGAAGACGTCTGCCACGAGCTCGCGTCACGGCATCACGTCACCTGCGTTGGCCGACTCGGCTTCGAGAACACCTACGCCCTGGCCATGCGCCGCGCGCGCGCCGAGGCGCTGGGTGTCCGCACCATCGACGACCTCGCGAAGCTGGGCCGCGTGCAGCTCGGCGGCGACTACGAGTTCTTCGCGCGCCCAGAGTGGACGCGCGTGCAGCACGAGTACGGCCTCGACGACGTCGCCACGCGCAGCTTCGACGTCAGCCTGCTGTACGACGCCGTCGCGCACGACGAGGTCGACGTCATCACCGCGTTCAGCAGCGACGGGCGCATCGCCGCGTACGACCTCGTGGTGCTGGAAGACGTGCGCCACGCGCTGCCGCCGTACGACGCGGTGCTGCTGGTCGGCCGTCGCGCCGCCAAGCACCCGGGGCTCGAAGACGCGCTGCGTCCGCTGGTAGGCACCGTCAGCGTCGAGTTGATGCGCGGCGCGAATCAACGCGTCGACGTGGAACACCAGAGCCGCCAGGTCGCGGGCGCGTGGCTCTGGGAGCAACTTCAAGAGAAGGAGAGGTCGGATGAAGTCGTTGAATAGAGTGGGGCTGCTGTGCGCGCTCGTCGCGTGCGTCGCGGTCGCCGCCGAGGTCGAGGTCGAGGGCTTCGGCGAAGACATCACGCCAGGCCCCGCCGAGACGGTGACGTCCTTCCTCAAGGCCGCGCACGACGGTCGCTTCGAAGGCGCAGCGCAGTGGCTCTCGCTGGACGCCGTCGAGCCAGCGCGCCGGGCTGAAGAAGGGCCGCGGCTCGCGCGCCGCTTCATGTTCCTGCTCGACCAGTTCCTGACCTTCGACGCCGAGAAGCTGACGCCGACAGAAGGCAGCACGGTGGTGACGGTGGGTGACCTGCCGATGGGTCGCGTGCGCGTGCCCGTACAGGTCTCGAAGCAGGCCGACGGCGCGTGGCGCTTCAGCACGCGCACCGTGCGCGCCATCGACACGCTCTACGCAGAGAACGGCTCGCCCGTGTGGGAGCTGCTGCCGCCGTGGCTCATGCGACGCACCGTCGGGCCGCTCGGCGCGTGGCAGTGGCTGGGGTTGCTGGCGATGTTCGGCCTGGGCTGGCTCGCGTCGCGCATCTCGTCGGCGGTGCTGCAGCCGCTGATGAAGCGCCTGACGAAGCTGTCCGACACCGACTTCGACGACAAGCTGGTGGCACGCATCGTCAAGCCGGTGCGGCTGTTCCTCTTTCTCATCGCGATGGCCATCGGCACGCGGGCGCTGGCGTTCCCCATGGTGGCGCAGTCGTGGGTCGACGACCTCGTGCGCGCGGGCCTTGTGGCGTCGGTGGTGTGGGCGTTGCTCGTCGTCGGTGGCCTCGTCGCCGAAGTGTTGGAAGCGCGGGCCGCGGCCGACGAAGACTTCCGCTCGGCGCGCGCGGTGAAGACGCAGGTCGCGGTGCTGCGGCGCGTGGCGACCGCCATCATCCTCATCGTCGGTGGTGCGCTGGTGCTGCTGCAGTTCCCCGCGGTGCGGCACATCGGCATGTCGTTGCTGGCGTCGGCGGGCGTCGCCGGTGTGGTGCTGGGCCTCGCGGCGCAGCGCACGCTGGGCAACCTGCTGGCCGGCATTCAAATCGGTCTCACGCAGCCGATGCGCATCGGCGACACCGTCATCGTCGAAGGCGAGTGGGGGTGGATTGAGGAAATCACCCTGACCTACGTCGTCGTGAAGGTGTGGGACCTGCGGCGGCTGGTGCTGCCCATCAGCTACTTCCTCGAGAAGCCGTTCCAGAACTGGTCGCGCACCTCGACCGAGATTCTCGGGACCATCGAGGTGTGGGCGGACTACCGCGTCGACGTCGCCGCCGCGCGCGCCGAGCTGCTGCGCATCGTCGAGCCTGAGCGCGGCAAGTTGTGGAACGGCAAGACCGCCGGCCTCGTCGTCACCAACGCGACAGACCGCGCGATCCTGCTGCGCGGCCTCGTCAGCTGCGATGACTCGGGCAAGCTGTGGGACCTCCGCTGTCTGGTGCGCGAGAAGATGATTGCGTGGCTGCAGCAGCAGCCAGAAGGGCTGCCGAAGCTGCGCGCCGAGGGCGTCGGCGACACGGGCAAGCCACTTCGTGCGGGAGAAGCTGTATGAGCGGCGGCCATGAAGCCGCTGCGCACGCTCGAATCAGTCGCCACCCCTGACGGAAAGCTCGAGCTCAAGTCGCGCGGGCCGAAAGACTTCCTCATCACCATCGACGGGCGCGTCTTGATGACCAGCGCCGCGCACCGCAGCGAGGTGGCGCTGGGCCGCGCCGCGTGTGCCCGGCTCGCGACCTACGCGCAGCCCCGCGTGCTCGTGGGCGGTCTCGGCATGGCGTACACGCTGCGCGCGGTGCTCGACGAGCTGCCGAAGTCGGCGCAGGTGGTCGTCGCCGAGCTGAACCCCATCGTCGAGACGTGGTGTCGCACGCACATGGCGCAGCTGACCGACGCCGCCGTCGACGATGCGCGCGTGAAGATGGACTTCCGCGACGTGATGTCTGTCATCGGCGACGCCGCGCACGGCGGGCCGGCGCATCGCTACGACGCCATCGTCATCGACCTCTACGTCGGGCCTGATTCCGGTACGCGGCGCGACGACCCGCTCTACGGCGCGCGCGCGTGCGCTGAAGCGCGGCAGGCGCTCAAGAAGGGCGGCGTCTTTTCCATCTGGGGTGAGGCGTACAACGCGACCTACGCGCAGCGGCTCGAGAAGGCCGGCTTCATCGTGCGCACCGAGCGTCCGGGCCGCGGTGGCCTGCGCCACGTCATCTACGTGGCGACGGCGCGTTGAGACGGCCGCAGACCGTGGGGTCTACGGGCTGCTGAGCGCGACGTGGCACTTCGGGCACTCGAGCAGCACCCGCTGCACGCCCGTCGCGAGGTCTCTGACGATGCAGACGCCGCCGAGCGCGTCCACGCGCGCCGACACGGGCACGCCGCGCTGCACGAACATCACGCCGAAGCTGCGCTCGCCGTTGGGCGTCTCGACGAACATCTCGATGTCGCAGCCGCCATCGATGGCCTGCTGCCGGATGCGCGTGCCCACGTGCAGCCCCGCGTCTTCCCGGCACGCGGCGCTCTCGATGCGGTAGTCGAAAGGGTACCCATCGCACGTCGGTGGCACACACCAGCCTGTCGGTGGGCAGCGCAGGCACTCGACGGTGTCGTCTTGCGAGCAGGTCTGGCCGGCGTGCTGCGCGCATTGCGCGACGCACTTCTGCGCGATGCAGCTCCACGCGCCGCCGCCGTCGCCGCCGGTGAAGCGGTCGCACCAGTCCGTCACCGGCGCGGTGCCGCTGCAGTCGCCGGCGGAGGTGCATTCATGCAGGCCAGCGTCGTGTGCCACCGCCGCGTCGGGCGACACACCGCCGTCTTCCATGACGGGCACGAGGCACTGGCACGACGAGAGCGACGCGACGAGCACCACCGCGAGTGAGCGCATGCTGCGTTCTTAGCGCCGGTCGCCGACGCTCACCTGTGCACGCGTGAGAAATCGTTTCGCACGCACGAGAGGCCCTCAGACGTCATTGATTCCCAGCCCGGCGCGTATGCGCTCGACGTGCTTCTCGACGCGCGCGGCCCGGGTCGCCGACTGCTTGGCGCCCCCGATGAAGAGCACGTAGGCGCGCTGTCGCCCCGGCGTGAGCGCCTTGAAGGCCTTCGCGAGCGCAGGGTCCGCCTTCAGCTTCGTCGTCAGCTCCGCGGGCAGCTCGAGCGCCGTCTTCTCCTTGAAGTCCACGCGCGCGCCCGACTTTTCGACGCGCAGCGCTTCCTTCACGAGCGCGCGCAGCGGCTTCTCGCGCTGGGCGAGCTGCTCGAGCGAGGTGAACTCGAGGCGCAGCGCGGCCTGACTGTTGGGGCCCTGGCTCACCAACAGCCGCTTCGGGTCTTTCAGCAGCTGGCCCTTGAAGAACATGAGCGCGAGGTGCGGCTTGAACGGCTGGATGATGGCGACGTTGCCGCCCTCAAGGCTGAAGCACGGCTTGCCCCACTTGAGCGACTCGGTGAGGCCGCAGTCGCGCAGCACGGCGCGGAGCTCGTGCGTCTCGTTGGCCCAGCGCTTGAGGCGACGGTTGTACGTCTCGACCTGCGGATCAGGCGCGCTCATGACGGCGACCTACCACCGTTCAAGTCACGCGGCGGCGGGCAGCACGCCCTGTGCGCGCAGCGCGTCGGTGCGCACCGGCGCGTACTGCCGTGGCTCGCCGACGTTCAGCAGCGCGCGCACGTCTTCCAGCGGCTTGTCGAGCAACGCTTCCCACCGCACGCCCGGCAGCCACGCCGACCGACGCCCGCGCACGTAGCCGTCGACGATGAGCCAGTGGTCGCTCTTTACGAGGCCCTTCGCGGTCGCCGCGACAATCATCGCCAGCACGCCCGGCTGGAAGTTCTGCGCGAGAATCATCGCCAGCAGCGACACCTCGCCCAGCACGTCACCGTGGTAGCCGGTCGCCGCGTGCCAGAGGTCGTGGGTGTCGCGCAGCCGGTTGCGCACCCAGTTGAGGTGGTCGTCGTGCACCGAGCGGCCTTCGACGCTGGCGTCGATGATGCCCTCCGCGCTGATGCCCTCGCGCTCCACGAAGTCGAGGTACGCGCGGCCCAAGGAACCAGCCGGCAGGCGCCGCAGCGCCTCGCGGTCACTCAGCAGCGGCACGATGTCCGGCTCTTCCTCGAGCAACCGTCGGCCGTCTTCAGTCTCCTTGAGCCGGTCGTACATGCGCTGCAGCGCGGGCCCCTGCAGGGCCTCGATGACCTCGAACACCTGCGGCAGCTCGTCGGGGTTCTTCAGCAGTCGGCGAATCGCCTTCCCGGCGCGGGCCAACTCGTAACGCGGCATCTCACTCATCGCGGCTCCTTGGTGTGTTGACAGTCTTGTAGATAGCGCTGCTGACAAGGTTGTCAATATGAGCAGGCTCGATTCCAGGTGGTACAAGCGCGCCCATGCCGCGAAGCCCGCGAAAGAAGGAACCCCGAGTGCGCCGCACGGCGGAAGACGCGCGCGCCGCGATTCTCGACGCAGCCGAAGCGATGTTGAGCGCCCACGGCGCGGCGGGCGTGCGCCTGCAAGACGTCGCGGAGGCGGCCGGCATGTCGCACCCCACGGTGCTGCATCACTTCGGGAGCCGCGACGGGTTGCTGGCGGCGGTGGCTGACCGCGCGCTGTCGACGCTGCGCATCGGCGCGCTCTCGAAGCTGACCGACGAACCCGGCCTTGGCGCGGTGGAGCGACTGCTCGAGGCGGTGGCGGCGCAGATGGCTGACGGCGGCCGCGCGCGCACGCTGATGCAGCTGACGTTGGCGGGGGCAGGCGGCGGCGTGGCGGGGCTGGGCCTCGAGCCGCTCATCGACGCGGTGCACGCGGTGCGGGTGCGCATCTGGGCCGACGAGGGCCGCAAGAAGCCGTCACGCGAAGACACGCAGTTCACCGTCTTGATGACGGCGATGTCGCTCTTGTCGCTCTCGGTGCTGACGGAAGGTGAAGGCGCGCGCGGGCTCGACGTCGCGCGCTTCCGTGCGTGGCTGGCGAAGCTGGTGCATCGCCAGCTGCACGACGGGCTCGGTTAGACCTTCTCGCAGGCGGCGGCGCAGCGCGCGCAGCTCTCCATGCACGCCTTGCACTCGGCGTGGTGACCCGCGTGCTTCTTGCACGCCGCTTCGCAGTCGCGGCACGCCTTCGCGCACACCGCGGCGAGCGCCTTGAGGTGCTTGCTGTCTTGCAGCGCCAGCGACGCCAGCGCCTCACACAGCGGCAGCATCGCGCGCACGGTGCCGGCACACTCGGCCATCATCTTGCTGCCCGTCGAGAGCGACCGCACGCAGTGGTCGAGGCACTCGGTGCCCACGCGCACGCAGTCGAGCGCGGCTTCGTAGAGCTCCTTGTTGGCGGGCAGGCCCGACGGCTTCACGGCGTCTTTCGCCGCGGCCTTGGGGTCGGCGGCCTGGGCGAAGGCCGACAGCGAAACGGCCGAGGCGATGACGGCGGAGGTCTTGAGGGCATCACGGCGGTTCATCGGGACTCCTTGGGTGTGAGGGTGAGACGCATTTAGCGCGCTTGGCTAAGACGCGCGCATGTTCGACGCCGTGTTGTTCGACCTCGATGAGACCCTCATTCCCGATGAGCCGCTGAGCCAGCACGCGTTCTTCGTCACCGCGCTGGAGCTGACCCAGGACGCCGCGCGCGCCACACGCCTCGCTGAAGCCGCAGAGAAAGAGGCGCGCACCGTGTTCAACGACCTGCCGCCCGACGTGCTGGCGTACTGCCAGCGCATCGGTCACTCGGCGCTCGAGGCGCTGTGGGCGACGTACGACGCGCGCATCGCCGAAGAGCGCGCGATGGTGGACATCACGAAGCGGGCGCGGCCGGAGCTGTGGCGCCGCGCGCTGGCCGCGTGTGGGGAGTCGGGTGACGCGGATCAGCTGCAGCAGCGTTGGCAGCACCTGCGCGCGCGGGCGCCGTTGTTCGACGACACCGATGAAGTGCTGGCGTTGCTCAAGCCGCGCGTGAAGCTGGGCATCGTCACCAACGGCGTCGAAGGGCTGCAGCACCGCAAGGTCGAGCTGAGCGGCCTCGCGCATTGGTTCGACGCGGTGGCTATTTCGGGCGCGGTCGGCATCGGCAAGCCGGACCGCGGCATCTTTGACTGGGTGGCGAAGCAGCTCGGTGTGCGGCCGGAGCGCTGCGCGATGGTGGGCGACAACAGCGAGCGTGACGTGCTGGGCGGCAAGAACGCCGGCATGGCGACGGCGTGGCTCGACCGCGGGTTCAAGGCGTCACGCGTGCCCGCCGACGTCGACGCGAAGTCGCTGCGCGCGCTGCTGCCCTGGCTGCTGAAGGCGTAGGAGACTTGCATCATGCAACTTGAAGGGATGCCGCGCGCGGTTCTGGCTGTGGTCCTCAGTTGGGGTGTGACGCTCGCGCTCTGGGCGGGGACGTTTATTGGGGCCGCCTTCGCGTTCTCGCGGGGCACCGTCGTCGCGGCTGGCGCGGTCGGCGTCGTGATGGCCGTCATCACCAACTACTTCGGCTGGCGCTTCGGTCAGAAGCAGATCGAGCAACACATCGCCCCGGGGCAGGGCCGCACGGCGCTGCTGGTCATCACCGGGTCGATGATGGCTTTCATGTTCGTCGTCGAGCTCATCGCGTCGGCGGCCGTCGCGTTCTCGCGCTGAGCGCTGCCTTCATGAAGGCGGTCGCGTCGTTTTGAGAGCGCTGGCGTCGTCGCGTGCTTGCCCTGCGACTTCGCGGCTCCAGTCCTTCGAGTGACCTGGCTTCGTGAAGTTGAAGTCCCTTCGTCGTTTAAGGCTCTGGGACGACCTTTAACGACAGACGAAACGGTCACGACGTGTGTCCGACGCGGGTGAGCGCAGCCGGAGGCCGAGGGGCCAGTGCGCGATGGGCTGGGCCTCACGTCACCCGTCGACCGGCTCCCATCGAGGCGGGCCACAGGACCCGCAGTAATAAGGTGCGACAGGCGTTCAGTAAGGCGCTGTCACACCTTCACCGCACGAGCTTGAAGTTGAAGTCCGCGGTCTTGAGCGTGCCGTACAGCCGCACCCACAGCGGCAGGTACATCTCCATCGCGCGCGCGCCGGTGAGGTCGCCGACGTCGACGAAGTGTTTCCACCCGAACGTGGCGAGCAACGACTTCACCGTCTCTTTGGCTGCCGCGTCGTTCCCGCACAACGGCAGGTCGTGCTCGCCGCCAGCCAGCTTGCCGGGGTCGACCATCAACCCGTTGTTGATGGTGTTGAGCGCCTTCACCACCCGCACCTTCGGGAACGCGCGCTGCAGCGTCTCGGCGAGTGAATCGGTGTTGCAGACCAACAGCGACGGCGGGAACCCCTTGCTGAAGTCGAGCGGGTTCGCGACGTCGATGAGCACCTTGTCGCCGAGCGCGTTCTCTCCCGCAGCCTGGAGCGCCGCCAGTGAGCCGCCACCCGAGGTGCAGTTGAAGAGGAGCTCCGCGAAGCCGGCGGCGTCGGCGTAGGTGTGCTTGCCGTCGCCAGCGGTGCGCGAGCCGATGCGTACGTCGTGACCGAGGGCGCGCAGCTTCGCGCTGATGGACTGACCGACAGAGCCGGTGCCGAGCA
>CAYWON010000149.1:0-16957 GCA_964459885.1 uncultured Archangium sp. | reverse complement strand
AGCGAACGAACTTCTGATCTGCCGTACTAGCGGAGCTGGAAGTCGACGACCATCACGTCGCCGCCGGTGCTGTAGTACTCGCTGAGGATGATGAAGACCGTGGCCGGCGCGGCCGTGGTGTTGGGCACCACGATGCGCTCAGGGTCGCCCGAGTAGCCGTTGTCGCCGCACACGTCGGCAGCGGTGCCCATGGTGCACACCGGGCTGCGCGCCGTGAGGACCGTGTCGCCGTCCACCGTGGGCAGCGCCGTCACGGTCAGCGACTGACCCGCGGGAATGGTGACCTCGTAGACGACGTCAGGGCCTGAAGCGCCGGTGCTGCACGGCGCGCCGCCCGCGAAGTCAGCCGTCGCCAGCGAGAGGTCGACCAGGGTCGCGTAGTGCCCGTTGCTGAACGTCACCACCTGCGGCGCCGTGCAGTTCTCGTTGGTGGGAGCCGCGAGCGGCGGGCCCAGTTCCAGCGAGACGCCGATGTCGGCCGAGCCGCTCGCCAGCGTACCCACCACGACGTAGTACGTGCCCGCGGGCAGGTTCTCGGACGAGATGTATTCGTGGAAGCCGGGGTTGTAGCGGTCGCTGCAGTCGACCTGCGTGCCGGGGTCGCACGCGCCGGTGCGGAGCTCGATCAACACGTCAGACGCCGGGCTGCCCGCCAGCGCCGTCAGCACCATGCTGTGCGGCTGCGTGGTGGTGAACGTGTAGACGACGTCCTTGCCGACGGCGGTGAACGCACAGTCAGGCTCCGTGAGGTCGGCCGTGGCCAGCGAGATGTCGAGCGCCACCGACATGTTGGGAACCAGCGTCGCGGGCATCGTGCAGTTGTCGTTGGTAGGCACCGTCGGCGGCGCCAGCAGCGACAGCGAGACGCCGACCTGCGGCGTGCCGGTGGAATCGACGCCCACGTGCAGGAAGTACGTCCCCGCGGCGAGCACCGTGTCGATGACCTCACCGGACGAGAGCGAGTCGTCGGCGCAGTCGACGATGTCCGCCGGGGCAGCCGGGTCACCGCAGGTGGTGCGGCGCAGCTCGAGCAGCGCGTTGGTGCCGGTGTTCTGCGTCGAGGTGATGAGCGCGCGCTGCGACTGCGTGGTGGTGAACGTGTAGACGACGTCGGCGATGAGCGGGTCGGGCCCGAGGCACGAGAACGTCGCGTCGGGGTTGGCCGCCAGCAGGTTGACGGCGACCGACGCGCCGGGCGTCAGCGTCGCGGGCATGGCGCAGGTGTCGTTCGCGGGCGGCAGCACCGGCGCCTCCAGTGTCACCGAGACGCCAACGTTGGCGGGGTACAACGTCGCCGAGTAGGCGGCGATGAAGAGGTAGTACGTGCCCGCCGGCGCGTTGAGCACCTCGATGACCTCACCGGCCGACGAGATCTCCTCGTCCGCACACGCACCCGGCAGCTGCGTGCCGGTGTCGCACGGGCCGGCGCGCAACGACATCACCACGTCGGTGCCCGGCGTCGACTCGACACGAATGCGCTGCGCCTGCGTGGTGGTGATGGCGTACACAACGTCGCCACCCGCAGCGTTCGCCGCGCAGCTGAACGTGAAGTCCTTCGCGGCGTCACCGAGGTTCACCATCTGCGTCATGCCCGGCGCCAGCGCGAGGGCGCCCGTGCAGGTGTCGTTGGCGGGAATCGGCGGCGGCACCGACTGGGTCACGGTGAGCGTGAAGTCACCCGTGGTGTTCGTCGTGGTGTCGACAGCGATGTAATACGTGCCCGCCGCCAGCCGGCGCGCGCGCGTGTCATTGAAGCCGGTGCGGCACGCGGGTTCATTGCCACCCGAGCACGCCGTCATCACCGCCACCGCCGCCGAGATGCTGGGCGTCGAGGCCGAGGCGATGTTGACCACCACGTCCATCTCCTGCGCGAGCGTGAACGAGTAGTAGACGTCGCGACCCAGCGTGGCGGTGCTGGCCGAGCAGCTCAGTGGCTCGTTGGGGTTGTCGTTGGCCGCGCCGCGCGTGGTGCCCGCGACGGTGGCTACGTCGTTGGTGAAGGTCAGCGGCGTGGCCATCGCGCAGGTGTCGTTGGTGGGCGCGACGACAGGGGGCAGCAGCTCGAACTGCATGGTGAACGCGCCGGGCGTGCTGCTGGCCGAGTAGTTGTCGAGGAGCACGTACCAGGTGCCCGCGGCCAGGGTCTCGACGCTGAGGACTTCCGGCGAGGTCGAGAGCTCTTCGTCGATGCACTGGATGCTGTTGAAGTCGGCGCACGGCGACGCGAGCAGCGACAGCGTGGTGTCCTGCGGCGCAGTCGCGCCTGGCGTGGCCGTCACGCGCAAGCCCTGGGCCTGCGGAAGGTTGATGGCGAACACGAGGTCGTTGCCGGTGCCCGACGACGAGCCGCACGTGGCCTCGTACTGACCTTCAGCGAAGAAGAGGTCGACGGCCAGCGTGGTGGACGTGCCGCCGTCGAACTCGACGACGAGCGCGTTGCCGCAGATGTCGCCGGGCGTGCGCACGCCGCCGTCCTCGTGCGGGTCGACGATGATGCCGCCGTCGAAGCCGCCATCGAGGTCTTCCATGCCGCCGCCGGTGCCGCCGCCGAGCGGATCACCACCGCCCGTGCCGGTGCCGCCGCCCGTCGTGCCGTCGCCGCCACCCGTCGTCGTGCCGCCGCCCGTGCCGGTGCCGCCACCCGTCGCCGTGCCGCCGCCCGTCGCGGTGCCGCCACCGGTCGCGGTGCCGCCACCGGTCGCGGTGCCGCCACCCGTCGCCGTGCCGCCGCCCGTCGCGGTGCCGCCGCCGGTCACGAAGTTCGGCTCACACAGGCCCGAGGTGGCGTTGCACGTGGAGCCGGCCGAGCAGCCGGTGTCGACGCACGTCGACTTCTCCGGCTGGCACGCCACGAGGACGAGCGCCGCCGAGAGGAACAAGAGATGACGATTCATGGGAGCTCCAAAGAGTGAAAGGCGGCGCGTTAGACCACAGCTGCACACAACCTCGCCATGGGCCGCTGACGATCCTCAACATTCGAGAAATGCGCCGGGGTTCTGCCAAAGCGGCTTGCTACGACGCGGGGCATGACGCCACGCGCGCTGTTGGGGTTGAGCTTGATGATGACCGCGTGTGCGCCGTCGCCGCGGCCGCTGCATCCGGCTCCGGCGGGGGTCGAGAAGTGGGCCGACGCGGTCGACTGGAAGGCCTCGGGTGACGAAGCGGTCGACGTGCTGCAGCGCTACCTGCGCGTCGACACCGTCAACCCACCCGGCAACGAAACCGCGGGCGCGGAGTACCTGAAGGCCGAGCTGGCGAAGGACGGGCTGGACGCCGTCATCTACGAGTTCGCGCCGGGCCGCGGGTCGCTGGTGGCGCGGCTCAAGGCGAGCGCGCCGTCGGGCGAGAAGCCGCTGTGTCTGCTCTCACACATCGACGTCGTGCCGGCGGAGGCCGACAAGTGGCCAGCCGAGACGGGGCCGCTCTCGGGCGAGCTGAAGGACGGCATGGTCTGGGGCCGCGGCGCGTTGGACATGAAGGGCATGGGCGCGCTGGAGCTGCAGACGTTCCGATTGCTCGCGCGACGACACGTCACGCTGCACCGCGACGTCATCTTGTTGGCCGTCGCCGATGAAGAGGTCGCCGAGGGCGGCATGAAGTTGATGGTGAACGAGCACTGGCCGGAGCTCGACTGCGGCCACGTCATCAACGAAGGCGGCTTCGGGTTGAAGGGCCTGTTGAACGAAGGCCAGACCACGTTCGCCATCAGCGTCGGCGAGAAGGGCGTGCTGTGGCTGCGCGTCGTCGCCGAGGGTGAAGCGGGCCACGGCAGCACGCCCACCGACAACCGCGCCCCGATGCGACTGGTGCAGGCGGTCGAGCGCCTCGCCGCGCGCAAGCCCACGCCGCGTATCCAGCCGGCGATGTACGAGCTGCTGCGGCGCGCGGGTGAGAAGAGCGGCGGCGCGAGCGGCTTCGTGATGCAGCGACCGGCGTTGGTTGATCAATTCGCGATGAAGAAGTTGATGTCGAAGCCCACCACGCGCGCGGCGGTGACCGATACGTGTCAGGTCACGGGCTTCGAAGGCAAAGGCAGCGCGCCCAACGTGATTCCGTCGGAGGCCGCGGCCATCGTCGACTGCCGCTTGCTGCCAGGCACGACGCCCGACGCGCTCGAGAAAGAGCTGACGGAGTTGATGAAGGGCATCGACGGCATTCGCATCGAGCGGGTGCAGGGCTTCGAGGCGGCGGTGTCGGAGGTGGATGACGTGTTCTTTGACGCGCTCGCGCGCAACGCGCTGCGAGGCCGCACGGACGCCATCGCGGGGCCGGTCATCAGCCCGGGCTTCACCGACTCCATCCTCGCGCGAGGGAAAGGCGCACGGGCGTACGGCTTCGTGCCGTTCGAGATTTCGCCTGAAGAGTTGGCGACGCTGCACGGGCGCGATGAACGGGTCAGCGTGGCCAACGTGCACCGCGGGCTCGAGGTGCTGTTCCGCGCGGTGGTCGACACGGCGGCGAAGCCGTGACGCTGCGGCAGGCGCATGGCGAGGTGGTGGTCGCGACGCGCGGGCGCGGGTTGTTCGACGTGACGAAGTCGCTGCGTGAGTTCCTCGCGAGCGAGGGCGCGAAGGACGGGTTGATGACGGTGTTCATCCGCCACACGTCGGCGAGCCTCGTGGTGCAGGAGAACGCGTCGCCCGACGTGCGCGTGGACCTCGAGCGCTTCTTTGCCGAGCTGGTGCCCGATGGAGACGCGCGCTTCACGCACGACGATGAAGGACCCGATGACATGCCGGCGCACGTGCGCGCGGCGCTGACGGCGACGCAGCTGTCGGTGCCGGTGCGCGGCGGCGCGCTGCAGTTGGGTACGTGGCAGGCCGTGTACGTGTACGAGCACCGCACGTCGCCGCATCGGCGTGAGCTGGCGTTGCACTACGTCGGCAGCTGAGCGAGCCCCCTCTCCCTCGGGGAGAGGGTTGGGGTGAGGGACAGTTTCCCCACCGTGCGGAAACCAACCGGGGTCTCGAGCCCCCACCCGCTTCCGCGAATCCACCCACTTCGCGCGGCACAGCACGTGCCCTGTCGCGAGGGCATGAGAGACCTCGCCTCGCTGTCCATCACCGGCCGTCGCAGCAACAACGAAGACAACCTGTGCGTCGACGCCGCGCTGCAGCTGTTCGCCGTCGCCGACGGCCTCGGTGGCTACGACGCAGGCGAGGTCGCGAGCGCGCTCACCGTCGAAGCGCTGCGTGACTTCGTGGCGCGCTACCGCCGTGACCCCGAAGGCACCTGGCCGGGCCGCGGCACGAAGACGCGCAGCTTGAGCGAGAACCTCCTCGCGATGGGCGCGCTCGAGGCTCACCGCGCCATCGCCGCGCAGAAGCGGGGCACGTCGTCGCAGATGGGCTCCACCGTCGCGGTCGCGCTGCTGGAAGGCGCCACGCTGACCGTCGCGCACGTCGGCGACAGCCGCGTGTACTGCTTCCGTGATGGGCGGCTGCTCCCGCTCACAGAAGACCACTCGATGTACGCGCAGCTGAAGGCGAGCGGCGCCGACGTGCCGCCGCGGCACCTGTTCCAGTTCAAGAATCAGATCACCCGCGCGCTCGGGCTGCCGGCTGATCACCTCGCCGACACGAGCGTGTTCACCGTGCAGCCGGGCGACCGCGTGCTGCTGTGCACCGACGGGCTCTACGACCCGTTCACCGACGAAGCGCTCGCGGCGCTGGTGCCGGGCGGTGACGCGAAGACCGCCGTGCAGCGCCTGGTGGACTCAGCGTTCGCCGCCGGCAGCCACGACAACATCACGGTCGTCGTCGTCGACGTGTAGTCGAACCAAGTGAGGGGCCGTCGCTCAGCGCTTCACCGGCGCGACACGGTAGATCGCGCCCGCATCATCATCGCTCACCAACAACGCCCCATCCGCCGCGACCAACACATCCACCGGCCTTCCCAACGCGTGCTGCCCATCAAGGAACCCGGTGAGGAACGGCTCGACCTTCGTGACGACGTCGCCGTCGACGGTCGCGCGCATCACCCGGTAGCCCGACTTCTTGCTGCGGTTCCACGAGCCGTGCTCGGCGAAGAACAACGCGCCCTGGAACTCCTTCGGGAAGAGCGCACCTGAATAGAACGTGAGCCCCAGCGCCGCGACGTGCGCACCGAGCGTGAACGCCGGCTTCACCGCGTCGCTGCACTTGCCCTGCTTGCCGAACTCCGGGTCGGGCGTGTCGCCCTGATGACAGAACGGAAACCCGAAGTGCGCGCCGGGCGAGGCCACGACGTTGAGCTCATCGCCGGGCAGGTCGTCGCCCAACATGTCGCGGCCGTTGTCGGTGAACCACAGGTGCTTCGTCGTCGGGTGCCACGCGATGCCGACCGAGTTGCGCACGCCGCGCGCGACGGTGGTGCGCTCGCTGCCGTCGGGCTTCATCTTCAAGATGACGCCGAAGCCGGGCTCGGGCTTGCACACGTTGCACGGCGCGCCGATGGACACGTACAGCCAGCCATCAGGCCCGAAGTCGATCTCACGCCAGCCGTGCCAACCATCGGCTGGGAAGCTCGTCACCTTCACGGGCTTCGGCGGCTTCGCCAGCTGCGCCTCGATGTCGTCGAAGCGGAATAACGTCTCGATGGTGGCGACGTAGAGCGCCTTGTCCTTGAACGCGACGCCGGTCGGCTCGCGCAGGCCGCTGGCGATCTCCTTCGCCTCGACGACGCCGTCGCCGTTGAAGTCGCGCACCGCGTACACCGCGCCCTTGCTCTTGGTGCCGACGAAGAGCGTGCCCTTGTCGCCCCAGGTCATCGCGCGCGCGTTGGGCACCTTCGCCCAGGTCGTCACCGCGAAGCCGTCAGGCGCACGGATGAAGGTCGGCACCTCGGCGTGAGCGACGGAAGCAACGAGAGCAGCCAGCAGGAGCGCGCGCATACAGCGACTCTAACGACGTCGAGACGCGCGGGTCAGAACGGGTCGAGCGAGAACGTGAAGGCGTACTCGCGCGTGCTCGCGACGGGGCCGCCATCCGGGAGCACGGGCTTGAAGCGCGCCTTCAAGAGCGCGTCGCGCGCGGCCTCATCGAGCCCGGCGCCGGGCCCAGAGAGCACCTTCGCCGCCGTGACGAAGCCGAGCTCATTCACGGTGAGCAGCAGCTTCACGGTGCCCGCGACGACAGGCGCGTCCAACCACACCGATTCGTCTGCGCGCGGCGTCGTGGCGCACGACGCCAGGAGCATCAACAGGCACCACCTCATCGCGACACCTCGTCCTTCACGAGCGGCACCAGCTCAACACCGTAGAGCGTCACCATCGCCGCCGCGGCCCGCGCGCGCAGCTCGGCGTCCGGCAACGCACAGAGCGACGTCGTGACCTCGACCACGCGCTCCGCGCTGAGGCCCCGCGGCGCTTCGACGTCAGCGAGCGTGGCCAACAGCGCATGCGCCGCGAAGAAGTGCGGCGTCGACTGCGCGTTTCTCCCGCGCGCCAACTGCGCCAGCGACAGCACCGTGAAGCAGCCCGCCGCTGGCGCATCGTGCAGCTGCCCGATGAACGCGCGCAGCTCGCGCTCACTCATGCGGCCGAAGCGCACGTCGTCTTCACCGACGAGCCGCTGCAAATACGCCGGCACCTCGAGCTCGCGACGGTCGAGCGCATGCCGCACCTCGTGCGCCTCGACGACGCGCGCCTCGAGGTCGATGACAGCCACCAACGTCGCGAGTTCCACGCTCTCACCCAGCGCGGCGTCGGCGGCCCTCAGCGCGCGCAGATCGCTGCCCAACAACAGTGGCCCACCGCGGCGTCGGTTCGACGTCAGCGGCTCGAGCTGGTCGAAATAGTCCTCACCGAACACCAACCGCTGCGGTCGCTCGACATGCACGCGACCGCCCTTGAGCCGCTTCTCCATCTCGCGCAGCAGCTGCTCTCGCAGGTTCACTCGACGCTCGGCCTCCGCGAGACCCGCGCTGTCGACGACCTTCGCCAGCTGCGCGCGCCACAACGAGTCGACCAGCGTGTCGACCTGGTTGGGGCGCTCGTCGGCGTCGAGGCGCAGCCGCTCCAGCACCGACACCTCGATGCGGTCTCTCAGCACCGCGGGCTGCGAGCCGCTCGCGTGACCCAACAGCGCGAGCTCCACGTTGAGGCTGTCGAGCCGCCGCACATGCAGCGCCTCCACCGACTCACCCGCGTCGGCGACGTGCCAGCTGACGCGCTCGAGGACCTCGTAGGTCGTGACCACGGCGGCTTTGCCGGGAAAGACCGGGTCGACCCAGTAGTCGAGCCCTGCGTCACGCGCCGCGAGGTTGATGCGCGCGCTCGCGGCGGTCACGGCGTCTTCATCGGGCCACGCGTCGTCGAGCTCGACGAACGCGCTCTGCAAACCGGGCCACGACTCAGCCGCCGTCTGCAGCGCCTTGAACTGCACGCCACCCGCGCCGCGCGACCGCGCCACTTCCCAATCAGGCAATTGCTTGCGGAAGAGCAACCGCGTCGGCGCTTCACGCGGCGCCTCGGCGCGCGTCGCACGCCACACGAGCGCAGCGACCACCACCACCACCAACACGACGACGCCGCGCTTCATGAAGTGAAACTCCTGGCTCGACATACTGAACACCTGTCGCACTGCTTCTCTATGCGGGCTCCTCGGGGCCGTCGTGCAGCCCGTGCTTCTTGAGCAGCTCACGCCAGTGCTTGCGGTCGACGCCCGCATCACGCGCCGCCGCTGACAGGTTGCCGCGATGCCGCGCCATCAGCTCGCGCAGGTACGTGCGCTCGAACGCGTCCAGCACGGCGTCCTTTGCGTCCTTGAAGGGCAGGTCGGTGCGCGCCGGCAGCTCATCACCAGGCGCCGCCACGCCCACCTGCAGCCGCAGCTCGCCGAAGCTGCGCGCGCCGGGCGACAACACCAACGCGCGCTCCAGCACGTTGCGCAGCTCGCGCACGTTTCCCGGCCAGCGCTGGCCCTTGAGCCTGTCGAGGTTCTCACCGCGCACCGCGCCGACGTCGAAGCCGCGACGCCGCAGCAGCTCGTCCACCAACATCGGCAGGTCCTCGCGGCGCGCGCGCAGCGGCGGCAGCTCCACGGTGATGACCGACAGCCGGTAGAACAGGTCAGCGCGAAAGGTCCCCTGCGCCACGGCGCTCTCGAGGCTCGTCGGCGTCGCCGCGATGACGCGCACGTCCACCGGCCGCTCGTGGTCTGCGCCGACCGGCTTCACGGTGCGCGCTTCCAACACGCGCAGCAGCCGCGACTGCACGCCCGGCGACACGCGCCCCAGCTCGTCGAGGAACAACGTGCCGCCGTCCGCGCGCGCGAAGGCACCCTTGCGGTCCGCCTGCGCGCCGGTGAACGCGCCCTTCACGTGGCCGAACAGCTCGCTCTCCAGCAGCGACTCGGGCAGCGCGCCACAGTCGATGGTGACGAACGGCCCGCGTCTTCGTGGACTGCCGTCGTGCAGCGCGCGCGCCACCAGTTCCTTGCCGGTGCCCGTCTCGCCCGTCACCAGCACCGTCACGTCGCGCGGCGCCGCGAGCTCGATGACGGCGAACACCTCGCGCATCGACACGCTCTCGGCCACCAGCTCGCCCAGGCGCCGTGACGCCGAGGGCCTGACCTCCAACGTCCGCGACACCGGCTCGATGCGCAGCGTGCTGTGGCCCACCTTGAAAACGGCGCCAGCCGACACCTCGACCGCTTCGAGCCGCGAGCCTTCGTAGAAGCTGCCGTTGGTGCTGCCGAGGTCGCGCACCAGGAAGCGCGCGCCGTCCGGCTTCACCTCGAGGTGCAGCGCCGAGACCCGGTCATCACGCAGCCGCAGCGTGGCGTCGGCGCCGCTGCCCACCGTGCACACGCCTTCCAGCGGCACAGCGCGCGGTGCGTCAGGACCTTCGACGACGAGCAGCTGGCACCGCAGCGGCGCGCCGGCCTCGTCCAACTGGGTGGAGATTCGCGTCTGCGCCACAGTACGACGCTACTTCGCCGTCACCACGACGTTCGAGAGCTCGATGGTGCTCGAGTACGCGATGTTGCGCTTCGAGTACTGCTTCGCCGTCGACTCTTGATGAAACGCGAACGTCATCGTCGCGGTGCACGGCTCGCCTGAGTTGGGCGTGTACACGAACGTCACCTGCCCGGTGCCGTCCTTGCCGAACATGCTGCGGCTCGAGGTGAACTCAGAGAACTTCGTGCGCTGCGCCGCGGAGTTGATGTCGATGTCGGCGAACTCGCGGCCCTTGCACGCGGCCTTCAGCACCTCGCCGTCCTTCACCGCGGCGTTCAGCGCCTGGAGAAACGTGGGCATGCCCACGTCGGTGGTGCAGCCAGAGACAGCGACCGCCAGAACCAGCGTCATCCATCGCATGTGAATTTCCCCCGTCAGGCCTTCGCGTCGTTCGGCTGCAGCGGTGAGTACGCCCCGCGCGCGAAGCCGCCGATGTTCTGCATCGACGTGAGCCGTCGCTTCTCGAGCGCTGCGTCGAGCGCCGCGATGCGCGCCGCCAGCGGGTGCCCTGCCGGCGGCGTCCACAGCGACGGCGTCTCACCCGGCACCCACGGCCGCCCGAAGAGCAGCTGACGGAAGCTGTACGGCGAAGCGGCGTCAGGCCCCGCGAGGTGCGCGTCGACGGCGTCCAGCACCGCCGTCATCGCCGCGACGTCATCGCTGCCGGCCACCCACGTGCGCCCCAGCGTCGGCGCGAACACCAGCGGCTCGCCCTTCACCTTGCACGCGCGCGCGAGCGACGGCAGCAGCAGCATGCGAGAGATGTCGTAGTCGTCGTGCCACGGGCCTTCGTACCAACCGTCGCCGCGGCGGTGCGGCGGGCTGAGGCTGGCGGCCTTCACGTTCAGCAGCGCCGTGCGCCACGCGGTCTCCCGCAGCTCGCCGACGAACATGCGCCCGTCCAACGGCATCACCTTGTCGCCAGCGTCAGAGACCAGCTCGTACTCGAGCCCTGCGACGGCTGGCCGCGTGATGCGCTCGTGGTGCACCACCTGCACGCCTTCACCCTTCGCGCCCGCAACCATGCCGAGCTCGTTGGCGTGCTGCGCCTCGGTGAAGCCCGGCGGCCGCACGATGGGGAACAGTCGCGTCGGCTCGCTCGTGGTGAGCGCCTGTTTCACCAGCAGCGCCTTCAGCTCGTCCTCTTCTGACTCAGCCTCGTCACCCGGCGCGCGCAGGTCGTTCGACGACATGAGCGCCGGTCGCGTGGGCCGCGGCGGGTGCGGCGGCGGCGGCAGGTTCGCCAACGCGGTCTCGTCACCTTCGGCGGCCCTCAACATCGCCTGCATCAACGCGTTGATGGCCTGGCCCTGCACGAAGCGCACTTGATCCGTCTCGCTGCGCTTCGACATGCGGTCACCGAACTCCGCCGGCGACACCGTCGCGTAGCGGCCGTCGGGCGAGAGCACCAACACGCCCTCCCCTTCGTAGCGCGCGGCGCACGCGTCACCGGCGTCCCACGCCGCGAGCAGCTCAGCGCCGGGCACCTCTTTCTGCTCGAGGAGGTCGAGGTTCGCCGACGTCAACGCGTCGCGCGCGATGAGGTAGCGCTTCTCTGACAGCGTCGGGAACAACACGCCGCGCGTGCGCACCAGCCGCGCTTCGTCCACCTCCAGCTCGTCACCAGACCCGTCAGGCAACGCCTCGAACGCGTGGGGCAACAACTCCAGGAGCGTCGCCAGCTCGACCTCCACCGAGGGCAGCGCCTCATCGTCGGTGTCGATGAGCACCACGTGAGAGGCCTCGGCGGGAATCACGACGTTGGCGTCGCGCATCCACGCGGCGTGCAGCGCGCCACCCTTCTCTTCGGGCATCAGCGCGAGGTGCGCGAGCGGCGCGGCGTCCTGGCCGTGCACGTGGTACTCGCCCTGCGCTTCGTGCAGCAGGGTGCGCTTCGCCGCGGCCACGAAGGCGTCGTGCGCCGGGTGGTCCGACGGCGGCGTCCACAACTCAGACCGCTCCTGACCGGGCTCCCACGTCAGCGCAATCAACGAGACGAAGTCCTTCGACGCTGCGTACTCGGCCTTCGCGCGGTGGATCATCGCGGTGAGCGCGGCGTCGTCATCGCGACCGGCGACCAACGCGAGCCCCTCGCGCGGCACCAACAGCACCGGCGCGCCCTTGATGGGCAACGCGTCGCGGAGAATCGACATGATGAACGCCACGGTGCCGGCCGTGGGCCCTTCCCAGATGAGGTAGCCGTCGGTGCGCCCCACCTCTTGCGAGGCCTCGGCGCAGTTCCGCATCGCCCTGACGAAGGCGGCCTCCGCGTCGAGCTGCAGGCCTTCGAGGTGCTGCTCGAGCACGGGCATCACGCCGTTCGACGTGGACAGCCCCAACACGCCGCCCAGCACCCCGCTGCTGTCAGCGGCGCGGAACAGCGGGAACTCCGGCTCCTCGCGCTCCGCCAACATCGCCGCCATGTGCTCGAGGTGCCGCGCGCGATGCACGAGCATGCACAGCGCCTCGTGGGGAATCGTCGGCTTCTTCTTGAACAGGTTCAGCAGCCCCATGTCCGCCTCCTTCTTGCGTCAGTTGCGATCGGCGACCTTGAAGCGACCCGTCACCGTGGTGAGCGCGTCGACAGACGACTGGAGGTCTTGCGCGATGCGCGTGGTGCGGCCCGTGGCGTCGACGCCCTGCTTCACGAGGTCAGCGACGTTGCGCGCGCCGGCGACGGCCTGCTCCGACGACTGACGCTGTTGGCGCGTGGCCACGGCGATCTGCTGCGCCGCTTCTTTGGTGCCGCGCGACAGCTCGAGGATCTGCTGGAACGCGGTCTGCGCGCGCTCGGCGACGGCCATGCCGCGGTCTGACGACTCGACGCCTTCCTGCGCGCGCTGCACCGCGACGTCACCCGACGACTGCACGTTCTCGACGATGCGGCCGATGTCGCGCGCCGAGCCGGCGACGTTCTCGGCCAGCTTGCGCATCTCCGCAGCGACGACCGAGAAGCCGCGGCCGACCTCGCCAGCCTTGGTGCCTTCGAGCGCCGCGTTGAGCGCCAGCAGGTCAGAGCGGTCAGCGACCTGCTTGATGACCTGCGCGATGCGGCTGACCTGCTGCACGTCGCCGTTGAGGCGCGTGATGGCGTCGGCGATCTCCTTCGACTCGCGACGGATCTCCGTCATGCCGCCCACCATCTCGGCGACGACGGCGCGCGCTTCATCGACGGCCTGGTTGGTGCGCGCGGCGGCGCTCTCCACCACCTCGGTGCTGCGCGTGATGCTCTCGGCGGTGCGCGAGAGCTCTTCGAAGGTCGCGGCGATCTGCTGCGCGTACGCCGACTGCTGGCTGGTCACGTGCGTCTGGTCGCTGCTGGCGACGTTGAGGCCCTTCGCCGCTTCGCCGAGCCGGCTGGTGAGGTCGACCATCTGCGCGACGAGCGTGCGCAGTGACGCGAGCATGTCATTCACCGACACCGCCATCGAGCGGATCTCCGTGGCCCCGCCCACGTCGACGGTGCGCACCGACACGTCACCGGCGGCTACCTCACGCGCCACGCGCGAGACGACGCCCAGCGGGCCGGCGATGGCGCCCGAGATGAGCAGCGCGAGCATCAACCCCAGCACCACGGCGGCGAGCAGCACCCACACGCCGACGATTTGATTCTCACGCTGCTGCGCCGCGAGCTTCTCGAGCGAGAAGCGCACAATCATCGCGGCCTCGTAGTCCTGGTCCTTCGCGGTGCAGCGCACGTCCAGCACCGCGCCGCGCTCGATGTGGCACTGGCCCGGCTCGGGAATCTCGTAGCTGCCCGAGGGCAGATCGCCCTGCAGCTGCGTCTGCTTGCCGTCGTTGACGTCGAGCTTCACCGTGCGGCGACCGGTCGCGTCGCGCGAGACGACGTCCTTCGTCACCGCCAACGCGCCCAGCTGCGTCACGTTGCCGCCCGCGCGCACGCCTTCGAAGATGCCGTTCAGCTCCGACGGCGTGGCGAGCCCGTCGCGAATGAGCCGCATGATGGGCGCGGCGTTGTTCACCGAGAGCTGGCCGACGCTCACCGCCTGCCGCTCGAGCGCTTCACCCGCCTGCTCGTTCAAGCGTGAGGGGAAGTAGATGGACGCGAAGAGCGCGACGGCCACGCACGGAAGCACCACGGCGATGGCGGCCTGCACTCTCAGCGACAGCGCTGCCCAGAGACTGCCCATGGGCGACAGCGTGTCACGGCGGTGCAGCGCGCCAAACGAGAATCACGGCGCGACAGCGCGCCTTCACCGCGTGCACCGATGCCCGGCGTCGGTGCGTTCGATGACCACCGACATTCCGCCAGGCTCTGAGAACGTCCACGTGCCGTTCTCGGGCACCACGCACAACACGTTCACCACGACGATGTCCTCACCGAGCGCGTCACCCAGAATCGGTGAACGGCAGAACGGCTGGTCGAACGAGAAGCGCGCGACAGAGCCTTCAGGCTCGAACACGCAGCCAGGCGCAGACCTGAAGTAGCCGTCTTCGAGGTCGGTCGTCAGCACAGCGAGCGAGACAAACTCGCCATAGCCGCCGTCGCGCGTGGTGCAGGAATACGTGTTGGGTTGAACGGGCGCGCACGTCGCGAGCGGGTCTCGCGCACAGGCACAGAGCATCAGGGAGCTGATCAACACCGCGCGATGGGTCATGCCCAGCGGCCAAGCAAGCGGCGGACCGCGGTCGCGCGAAACCGCGACAGACGTGTCACCGCGTGCTCACGCCACCGCTGCGACCGCGACGTGCCCCACCTCGCGGCGCTCGAGCTTCACGTGCAGCGGCTCCACCTTCGACGTCAGCGCGCGGAACGAGAACGTGGCGCCGGGCCACAGCGTGCGGTTGTGACCGGTCTCGTCGAGGTACCAGCTCGCGCAGCCGCTGGCCCAGATGGTGCCGGGGAACCTCGCCTGCAGCATCGCGTTGTACGCGCGGGTCGCCTCTTCGGTCGGCTCCACGGCGCGCGCGCCTGACGCGTCCATCAAGTCGAGGTGCTGCAGCACGAACTCAAGCTGCGACTCGATCATGTAGACCATCGAGTTGTGCCCGAGCCCGGTGTTGGGCCCGACGAGCATGAACAGGTTCGGGAACCCGGGCACCGTCGTGCCCCGGTACGCGTGAACGCCGTCCTTCCACGCGTCGCGCGCCAGCTCGCGGCCGCCGCGGCCGACGACGCGCAGCTTCGCCAGCGGCGCCGCCACTTCAAACCCGGTGCACCAGGCGATGACGTCGCACGGCAGCTCGCGACCGTCGCTCGTCACCACGCCGTTGGTCGTCACCGCCTTCACGCCGCCGACCTCGAGCTTCACGTTCTCGCGGTTGAACGCCGGGTAGTAGTCGTCAGACAAGAGCACGCGCTTGCAGCCAGCAGCGTAGGTGGGCGTGAGCGCCCGACGCGTCGCTTCGTCACGCACGCGCGAGAGGTTGCGGCGACCGAGCCACTCGGCGACGCGCAGCAGCTTCGGCGTGCGGGTGAACGCGCCCACGCGCGACTCGAGCCACGCGTAGATGCGCGCGCGGTTGAGCCACAGGAGCGCGGGGAACACGCGGAACAGCGACTTCGCGGCGCGCGAGATGGGCTTGTCGTGGCGCGCAATCACCCACGCCGGCGTGCGCTGCAGCACGGTCACCTGCTTCGCAACCTTCGCGATCTCCGGCAGCACCTGAATCGCCGACGCGCCGGTGCCCACCAACGCCACGCGCTTGCCGGTGAGGTCGAGCGAGGTGTCCCACTTCGCCGAGTGCAGCTGCGGGCCCGCGAAGCGCTCGCGCCCTTCCACCTCGGGGAACTTCGGGTGGTGCAGCCCGCCGACGCCCAGCACGAGGTGCTTCGCGCGGTGCGCTTCACCGGCGGCCGTCGTCACCGTCCACGTAGCCGTCGACTCGTCGTAGTCGCACGACGAGACCTCCACGTTGAAGCGGCAGCGCGGCAGCAGCCCTTCCTCGGCGGCGACGCGCTCGAGGTACGCGAGGATCTCTGGCTGCGCGGCGAAGTGGTGCGACCACTCGGCGTTGAGCGAGAACGAGAACGAGTAGAGGTGCGACGGCACGTCACACGCGCAGCCAGGGTAGCGGTTCTCACGCCACGTGCCGCCGACGCCGTCGCTCTTCTCGAGCAACAGCCAGCTGCGTCGGCCTTCACGCTGCAGGCGCGCAGCCATGCCGAGCCCCGAGAAGCCAGCGCCGATGATGAGTACGTCGAGCGTCGTCATGCCGCCGGGAGCGTACGCTTCCACGCGTCGATGAGGTCGTCTCCTCCGCGCGTCGCGGGGTGAAAATCGCGCGCGAAGTACGAGAGGTACGGCTTCACCAACGTGCCGAGGCCCGCCGGGTCGACCCACTGAAAGCGGAACAACCGCCACCACTCACGCACGTTGAAGAGGTCTCCGCGCTTCACCATGAACACGAACGTGTTGAGCGCCACCAGCGACCAGAACGCGACGGTCACCAGCACCATGATGCGCGAGCGCTCGAACCACGTGCCGCCGACCGCGCGGTACACGTCGAACGCCACGCTGCGGTGCTCGTTCTCTTCAGCCGCGTGCCAGCGCCACAGGCCCTTCATCGCCGGGTGCGCGCCTTCCATCACCTCGGGCCGCCCGAGGATGAACTCGCCCATCAACGACGTGAAGTGCTCGAGCGCGCAGGTGACGGCGAGCTGCTTGCGCGGGTTGAGCACCTTCGTCGCGAGCCACAGCACCACGCCGACCAGCTTCTCGAGCGCGGCGATGGGGAGGCCGAAGCGCGCGAGGCGCTCGTTGTACGCGACGTGCTCGCGGCCGTGGAACCCTTCCTGGGCGCAGAACGCCGCGACCTCGGCCTGCAGCGTCGGGTCGGTGATCTGCTTCGCGTAGTGGCGCACCGAGCGCACGAAGAACGCCTCGCCGCGCGGGAAGAAGATGGAGAGCTCGTCCCAATACGCCGTCACGGCGCGGCCGGCGGGGTGCCAATCGCGCGGCGCCTCGTCGATGGGAAAGCGGAAGTCGCGAACCTCGATGTCTGACATTGGTGGATGGGGGCGCCGTTCCCGCTTACGCGGTGCGGTCTCCCCCAC
>CAYWON010000148.1:0-17060 GCA_964459885.1 uncultured Archangium sp. | reverse complement strand
TTCCCACGCTGCTGATGGCGGGCAGCGAAGACGAGAAGTACGCGCGGCTGACACGCAAGATGTCGAACGACCTGCCGCTCGCGTGGCGCGTCATCTTCAAGGGCATCGGTCACGCACCGCACCTCGAGTGCCCTGAGCGCTACGCCGCCGAGGTGCGATCGTTCCTCGCGCCGCGCTGGCTCGATGAGCCGCAGGAACTCGTGCCGTGAGCGGTTCGCCGTCAGCGTTCAAAGCGTGGTTCCTCGCGACGCGGCCCAAGACGCTCGTCGCGGGCGTCGTGCCGGTCGCCGTCGGCGCGGCCGTCGCGTGGCGTGATGGGTTCTTCAAGTTGCTGCCGGCCATCGGTTGCCTGGTCGGCGCGCTGCTGATCCAGATCGGCACGAACCTGGTGAACGACTACTTCGACTTCAAGCGAGGCGCCGACACCGTCGATCGG
Organism: uncultured Archangium sp.; assembly: GCA_964459885.1. Classification (GTDB taxonomy): domain Bacteria; phylum Myxococcota; class Myxococcia; order Myxococcales; family Myxococcaceae; genus Archangium_A. Next base: position 16,624 of record CAYWON010000148.1, on the reverse strand, counting down.
TTGGGGCCACCGCGCGCCACGCAGCAGGGCTGGCTGACGCCGAAGGCGGTCTTCACCGGCGCGATGGTCTGCTTCGCGCTCGCGTTCACCGTGGGGATGTACCTGGTGTCGGTTGCCGGTTGGCCGCTGCTGGTGGTCGGCGTCACGTCGCTGCTCGCAGGCTACGCCTACACCGGCGGCCCGTTCCCGCTCGCGTACAACGGCCTCGGCGACGTCTTTGTGCTCGTCTTCTTCGGCTTCGTCGCGGTGGGCGGCACCTACTACGTGCAGTCGGGCGCGCTCTCGACGTTGGCGTTGATCGCGGCCGTGCCCGTGGGCCTGCTCGGCGTCGCGCTGCTCGCAGTCAACAACACGCGCGACGAGAAGACCGACGCGGCGGCCGGCAAGCGCACGCTGGTGGTGCGCTTCGGCAACGGCTTCGGCAAGGCCGAGTACGTGGTGTGTCTCGCCGTGAGCGCGCTGGTGCCGCCCGCCCTGTGGCTGTCGGGGCTGGCGACGCCGTGGGTGTTGCTCGCGTGGTTCTCGCTGCCGCTGATGCGGCCGCCGCTGAAGCTCCTCTTCACCGAATCTGGCGCGGCCCTCAACGTCGCACTTGCCGCTACCGCGCGGCTGCAGATGGTGTACGGCCTGCTCTTCGCCGTGGGGCTCTCCCGATGAATCTGCAGGTCACTCCGTTTTCGTTGCGCCTCAAGAAGCCCATTCAGACGGCCCGTGGCCCCATGGATGAGCGCGTCGGGTTTCGCGTGTCGTTCACGGCCGACGGCATCACCGGGCGCGGCGACGCGATGCCCATGGCGTCGTTCGGCACCGAGACGCCCGAAGCGGCCCTCGCGGCGCTGCAGCGCTTCGACCTCGCCACCGCGCCGACCACCGTTGAAGAGGTCGCGGTCGCCATCGATCAACTCAGCTCAACGCCCGCCGCGCGCCACGCGGTCGAATGCGCGCTGCTCGAGCACGTCGCCATCCGCAAGGGCGTGTTGGTGGCGACGTTGCTGGGGCCGGTGCTGCGGTCGCACTTCGCGGTGAACGCGCTGCTGGAAGGTGACGACGCCGCAGGCCTCGCCGCTTCGGCCGAGCGCGCCGTGCAGCAGGGCTTCCGCGTGGTGAAGCTGAAGGTCGCCGCGCGCCCGTTGTCGATCGAAGCGCAGCGTCTGTTGGCCGTGCGCCGCGCGGTTGGTCCCGACGTTCATATCCGCATCGACGCGAACGGCGGCTGGAGCGAAGCCACCGCGCGGTCTGCGCTGCGCGGCCTCGACGCGCTGGGGCTCGAGGTGTGCGAGCAGCCCGTCGGATCTCACGACGTCGAAGGGCTGCGGCGCCTGCGTCACATGGCGCCGTGCCGCATCGCCGCCGATGAGACGATGCTGCTCTCGGGTGTGCTGCCGCGCTTGTTGGAGAAAGACCCGCGCGCCGCCGCCGACGTGATCGTGCTCAAGCCTGCGGCGCTCGGTGGCCTCGTGCGTTCGCTGCAGTTGGCGCAGCAGGCGCACGCGGCGGGCATGAGCGCGTACGTGACGACGCTGATGGACGGGCCGATCGCCCGCGCTGCTGCGGCGCACCTCGCCGCGGTGTTGCCTGCGGCCGACTGGGCGCACGGCTTGTCGACGGTCGAGCTGTTCGAAGGCATGCAGCCTGATCCGTTCACGCCGATGGGCGGCGAGATCACCTTGCCGCAGGCGACGGGGTGGGGCGTTCCGTGAAACGGCAGTGCCCGGTGGCGCGCGCCGCCGCCGCACAGGCCGGGGCGCCAGCTGTCTTCTTCGAAGGCCGCGTCACGTCGTGGGGCGAGGCCGACGCGCTGGTCGCCGGTGCCGCTGTCACGTTGCGCGGGCTCGGCGTGCAGGCAGGCGATCGCGTCGCCGTGCGCTCCGCCAATTGCCCTGAAGTCGCCTGGCTGTGGTTCGGCGCGGCGCGTGTGGGCGCCACGATGGTCCCGTTCAATACGCGGCTGACCGACGCCGAGCTGACGCCGCTGCTCGAGCGTGTGCAGCCGCGCGTTCGGTTCGGCGCGTTGCCTGGCGCGCACTCGCTGTCCTTCTCTCCTGGCGCGGCGTCGAGTGACGAACTCGACGATGAACAGGTGCTGACGGCGTTGTTCACCTCGGGCACGACCGGCGCGCCCAAGTTGATCGAGCTGACGCAGCGGAACTTTCGCGCGAACGCGGAGGCCAACGCGCTGCGGCTCGGCGGTTCGTTCACGCAGCGCTGGCTGGGCGTGCTGCCGCTCTTTCACATCGGCGGGCTGGCGATGCTGTACCGCTGCGCGGTGTACGGCGCGTCGATCGTCATCGAGCCCTCGTTCGACGCGCAACGTGCGTGCGCGGCGTTCGACGCCGGAGCTACGCACGCGAGCTTTGTCCCCACGATGCTCGATCGCGTCATCGACGCTCGCGGAGCGACGCCGTTTACGGGTGTGCGTGCGGCGTTGATCGGCGGCGGCCCGATGAGCTCCGCGCAGTTGGCTCGCGCGCGCGCCGCGGGCATCCCCGTGCTGCAGACGTACGGACTCACCGAGGCGTGCAGCCAGGTGACGACCGAGAAGCCCGAGTACGCCGACGGTCAGAGCGCCGGTGAGCCGCTCGACGGCGTCGAAGTGCGCGTCGTCAACGCCGACGCCGACGGCGTGGGTGAGATCGAAGTGCGCGGGCCTACGGTCGCGAAGGGGCAGGGCGAGTGGCTCCACACCAAGGACCTCGGTGCGATTGATTCGCGTGGGTGCCTCAAGATCTACGCGCGCCGCACTGACCTGATCCTTACCGGCGGGGAGAACGTGTACCCGGCCGAGGTCGAGGCGGTGCTGCGAGAGCACCCGTCGATCCGCGACGTGGCGGTCATCGGTCGGGCTGACCCGAAGTGGGGCCAGGTGCCCGTGGCGGTGCTGGTGACGTCCGAGTCGTCCGACGACGCGCTCCGTGAGTGGGCCCGCGAACGCCTGGCTGCTTTCAAGGTGCCGACGACGTGGGTTCGCGCCGAGCATCTGCCGCGCAACGCGACGGGGAAGCTCGATCGCGCCGCGCTCCGTGCGCTGGTGGGCGAGTGAACGAGCGGCAGTCGCATTTCAGGTTGTTCGGCGTGCCGGTGCGCGTGGAGCTCGGGTTCTTCATCGTCGCCCTGTTCGCGCTGCAGACGCGAGATGCGCAGGGCGCGGCGATCTGGGCGCTCGCGGTGTTCCTCGGCGTGCTGGTGCATGAACTCGGGCACGCCTTTGCGATGCGGCAGGTCGGTGAGACGCCGTTCGTCACGCTGCACGCGCTCGGCGGTGTGACGCAGGGCCTCTCGGGGACGAAGACGACCGCTCGTCAGGACCTGTTGATCGCGCTGTCGGGGCCCATCACCGGGTTGCTGTTCGGCGGCTTCATTGTCCTGGTGTCGAAGTTGGTGCCGGCGACACATCCGCTCGTCGATCGGTTCGTGGCCGACTCGAGGTGGATCAACGTCGGCTGGTCGTTCGTGAACCTGCTCCCATTGATTCCGTGGGACGGCGGTCTGGCGCTCGACGCGACGCTCCGCTGGTCGACCGGAAAGTCGTGGCCTCGGCTGGTCGGCGGCGTCGCCATCGTGGGCGGCGCGGCGATCATCGGCGCCGCGGCGTGGTTCCACATGCTGCTGCTCGGGTACTTCGGGCTCATGAGCATCATCAACGGCGTGCAGCGCATCGCGGCCGCGCGCGACGCCGCCAGGAGCGACGCGATCTGGGCGCGCGTGATGAACGGGGATGACGTTGGGGCGGAACTCCGGGCACTGAGCGCTGGCACGGCTGACGAGCAGCGGCGCGCCGTGTGGAACGAGATGTTGGCGTGGGTGCACCTGAAGCGCCGCGACTTCGCCGGTGCGCGGCGCGCGATGACGGCGATGGGCAACTTCGCACCGAGCGTCTCGCTGCGCGCGCGGCTGGCCGCTGACGACGGCGATGTCGAGCAGGTGGTCGCGTTGCTGCTGCCTTCAGCGACCTTCGCTGACGTGCCGCTGCTGGTCTCGGCGTTGTTGGCGGTTGGGCGGGTCAACGATGCGCTCGACGCCGCGCGGAGGTACCCGTCGCACGCCAGCCTCATCGCCGAGCGGCTGTTTCACGCAGGCGCGATCGCTGAGTGTCTGACGCTGTCGACCGAGCTGCTGGAGCGCGAGCACGACGGACGACACGCGTACAACCAGGCGTGCTGCTTCGTGCGGCTGGGGCGAGAGCCGGAGGCGATCGCGGCCCTGCAGAACGCGAAGTCGCTCGGCTTCGACGTGCGGACCTTGCTGGAAGACGAAGACCTCGCGTCGCTCCGAGCCCACCCCGAGGTCGTCGCGCTGCTCTAACTCATGTGCTCGTTGGCGGGCATCGACGGGCCGCTCGTCGCCTTGCCTTCGAGGCGCGCGCGCATGCGGCGGAACCCTTCGGTGTGCCACTCAAGGAACTTGGGCTTGGTGTTCCAGCGCGCGGCGAGGTCGCGGTACTGCGCTTCGGCCTCGTCGAGCTCGCTGGCGGTGGTGGGCAGCCCCGGCCCGTCGCCGTTCAAGCCGCGGAAGACCCACGGGCTCTTGATGGCGCCGCGGGCGATCAACGCGCCGTCGGCCGAGGTCTCGCGCTGCAGTCGGGACCAGTCGTCGGCGGTGACGATGGCGCCGTTTCCGATGATGGGCACCGTGGCGATCTGCCGCGCCTCGGCGATCGCGGCCCAGATCGGCGGCGTCGTGCTGTCCTGCCGGGCGTGGCGCGCGTGAATGATGAGGTAGTCGAGGTGCTGGTTCGCCAGTTCGACGATGGGCAGGTAGACCTTCTGATCCTGCTCCATGCGGTTGAGCCCCAGGCGGATCTTCGCGCCCACGGCGCCGATGCGCAGTGAAGTCGTCTTCTTCCACGCGGCCATCGTCTCGAAGATGACCTCAAGCTTGGCGCGACGCTTGAGCAGCGCGGGCCCGGCACCCGTGCGGATGACCTCCGGGGAAGGGCACCCGAAGTTGAGATCGACGGCGCTGATGTTCGCCGCCTGTGGCAGTTGCTCCAGCTTCTTGAGCGCCTCGGCGAGCTCACGCTCGTTCGCGACCATCAGCTGCACGCCCGTCGGCACCTCGGCGTCGTGCGTGTCGATCAGCTCGGCGGTGCTCTTGTTGCCGCGGGCCAGCGCCTTGGCGCGGATCATCTCCGTCCACGTCAGCGACGCGCCACGGTCCCAGCACACGCGGCGGTACGCGCAGTCCGACACGCTCTCCATCGGCGCGAGGATGAACGGGTTCCGCAGCTCGAGTTGGCCCAGCTTCAGCACGACACATCCATGCCGTGTGGTTGGTTTCGGCGCAATAACGTCGCGAGGTCGTTGTGGAATTTCTGCACACGGGTTGCGGCAGTCGTGTCCTTCCCGCGCGGTGGGCAGTCCACTTCTCTCACTCTTTGAAGGGGCGGTCGCGCAGCAGGTGCCCACGGTGCGCGGCCTGAACGAACACAATGAAACTCAAGCTTCTCGCTTCAATCGCCGTTGCCTGCATGACGTTCGGCTGTGCCACGGCGCAGATCAAGACGAACCCTGATCAGAAGTTCCCGCTGACGGTGAACGAGTCGGCGCCGGCCTTCCTCTTTCCCGTGAACCTCTCGCACCTCGGCTCGGGCGGCGACGCCACGCTGATGGGCGTGACGGTGACCGGCGGTGTCATCAACAAGTTCGGCAAGACCGTCGTGTCGGGTCAGCAGTTGTTCGACATGGTCGGCAACCTCTCGTACGAGCTCGCCGAGGCGGTTCAGTCGCAGGCCAACTCGGGCAAGTGGGAGATGTCGGGCTCGGCCGAAAAGACGGCGACCGATCTGTCGGCCACGATGACGAAGATCACGGGCGAGCTCGTGAGCAAGGGCATCGTCGAGAAGCCGATCGACTTCAAGTACATCATCGCGCTGCACTCGCACGGCTCGAGCACCATGGGCGGCACGATGCTGCAGGTGAACAGCTGGGGCGGCATCTACGACGCCGAGACCAAGAAGATCCTCGCGTACATCGAGAGCACCGACACCTACGCGAACAAGCCTGAGGCCGTGATGGCGCAGCTGCCGTCGGCGTACAACGGCATCATCGAGAAGCTGATCGCCGGCGCCGCGCAGTAATCACGCAGTCGAGGTTTCAACGAGGGCACCTGGCTTCCGGAGGGGGAGTCAGGTGCCTTCGAGCTCTCGCGCCAGCAGCGCCGCCTTGCGCGCCACGCCCCAGCGGTAGCCGCCCAGCGCGCCGGTGCGCTGAATGACGCGGTGACAGGGGATCAACACCGCGAGGTGGTTTGCGCCGACCGCGTTGCCGATCGCCCGCGCGCTGTCGGGGCGTCCCAGGTGCGCTGCGAGCTCGCCGTAGGTGGTCACCGCGCCCATTGGCATCGCGAGCAAGGCGCGCCACACCGCGACCTGCAGCTCGGTTCCATGGAGCACGATCGACAGGGGCTTCGTGAGTCGGTCGCCTTGCAGCACGCGCGTCAGCTGTGCGGCCTCGGTCTTCAGCGCGGCGTCGTCGCGAACGAACGTTGCGTGCGGCCAACGGGCTTCGAGGTCAGCGAGCCCCGCGAAGGTCACGCCCGAGAGACCACGTGAAGACGCCGCCAGGTGCACCTCACCGAGCGACGTGGGCGCGACTGTCCAGCGCAGCGTCACGCCGGTCTTCAGTTCTCCGGGCGTCATCGCTTCGACCCGAAGCAGCGCGTCGTGGAGCCGGCCCGGGCCGCTCATGCCGCCGTCCCACGCGGCTTCCAGCACGCTCTTCGAACGCAGCAACGCGTCTCGCGCGGCCTCGACCTTCAGCACCTGCTGAAAGCGCAGCGGCGAGACGCCCACGAGGCGCTGGAACGTGCGCTGAAAATGAAAGCGGCTGAGGTTGGCGCTGGCCGCGAGCTGCTCGAGCGAGAGCGACTGATCTGCGGTGAGCGCGTCGATGCTGTCGGCGATGCGATCGAAGTTGAGCATGCCGGCAGGGTACGGATGGGCCGACGAGGCGCCCACCCGCTTCTTGCTCACAGCATCACGACGGTCGCGCCGTCTCCGCCTTCGCTGTTGTCGCCCGGTCGGTACGAGCGCGCGTAGGGCGACGTCTTCAGGAACTCGCGCAGCTCCCGCTTGATGGCGCCGGTGCCGTGGCCGTGAATGATGACGGCCGAGTCGTCACCCTTGCGCGTGCAGCGATCGAGGAACTGCTCGATGTTGCGCATCGCTTCGTCGGCGCGCTGACCGCGCACGTCCAGCGTAGGGCTCGCCAGCGTCAACGGCGCCGCCGCGACCTGCGTGACCTTCTCGAGGCGCTCGGCCTTCTTGTTCCCGCCGGGGAACTTCGCGTCCTTCGGCTTGGTGGTGGGCGCGAGGTCGCTGAGCGCGACGCGCATCTTCATCGAGCCCGCCGTCACCACCGCCGAGTCGCCGGCGAGGTCGACGATCTCCACGTCGGTGTCCATCGTCTTCAGTTTCGCGCGCGCGCCCACCTTGAACTCCAGCGGCGCGAACTCCTGCGGACCACCCTTGATCTCCTGGCGGGTGCCGCGCTCGGCCACGGTCTGCTCGTTGATGCGCTGCGTGAGATCGGCGGCGGCGGTCTGCGCGGCTTTCAGCGACTTCTCGCCTTCCAGCTTCGTCACCAACGCGCGGATCTGGTTGCGCGCGAACTCCAGCTCGGCGCGCAGGGCCTCGCGGAACTTCACTTCCTCTTCGCGGCGACGCTTGTGCGCGGCGGCCAGCTCGGCTTCCGCGGCTTCCTTCGCCTGCTTCGCTTCGCGCAGGTCGCGGTCGGCGGCGTCGCGTTGCTCGTAGAACTTGCGGCGCTCTTCTTCGGCCGCGAGCAACGCCTTCGACAGCGCGCCGCCGCCGTTGGTGGCGAGGTCGTGGGCGCGCTGGCAGATGGTCTCGCTCAGGCCCACGCGCCGGGCGATCTCGATCGCTGACGACGAGCCCGCGACGCCGATCTGCAGGCGGTACGTCGGCGCCATCTTCTTGCCGTCGAAGCCGACGCGCGCGTTGACGAAGCGCTCATCGAGGTGGGCGAGCGCCTTGAGTTCCTCGAGGTGCGTCGTCACCAGGACGACGGCGCCGCGGGACAGCAGCTCTTCAAGCACCGCGGTGGCGATGGCGGCGCCTTCGCGCGGGTCGGTGCCAGCGGCGATCTCGTCGATCAACACCAGCGCGCCGGCGCGGGCGTCCTGCGTCAGCTGCTTGAGCGTCGTGACGTGCGCCGAGAATGTCGAGAGGCCGGCTTCGAGGTCCTGCTGATCGCCGATGGCGGAGTGGACCTGGTTGAAGAGCGGCATCGTCGAGCCCGGATCGACCGGGATAGGCAGACCGGCGCGCGTCATGAGCGCGCAGAGACCGACGCCCGTGAGCGTGACCGTCTTGCCGCCGGCGTTGGGGCCCGACACCACGAGCGCGCGCGCCTGGCCGAGCTCCACGTCGTTCGAGATGACCTCGCCGCCCTTGAGCACCAGCCGCGGGTGGCGCAGCCCACGCAGCGTGAGCGCGCCGTCGGCGGCTTCGATGCCCGGCGTGGTCGCGTGCAGGTCGTTGGACAGGAGCGCGACGGCTTCGAGCTCATCGAGCCGCGAGAGCGCCTCGACGCCGTCGAGCAGCGGGCCGGCCTGATGACCGACGAGCCCCGACAGCTCGATGAGCACCTTGCGCTCTTCTTCGAGCACCATCGACTGCGCGATCGCGAGCTCGTTGCCGAGGCCGATCATCTCGGTCGGTTCGACGAAGAGCGTCTGGCCAGTGTGCGACGCGTTGTGAACGATGCCGCCGACCTCGCGCTGGTGCGACGACTTCACGGGCACCACGTAGCGATCGTTGCGCACCGAGTAGTAGCCGTCCTGCAGGTTCTCGCTGAACTTGGCGTCGTGCAGCAGCTCGTCAAGCCGCGTGCGGATGCGCTTGTGCAGATGGCGCGCGTGATCGCGGGCGCTCTTCAGCTCAGGGCTGGCGCGATCGCTGATCTCGCCGCTGGCTTCGATGCTGCGGTCGAGGCGGCTCGCGAGGCGCGTGAGCACCGGAAGCCGGCTCCCGAGCGCGGCAAGACCCGGGTGGCGATCGCGGCGCTCGTGCAGCAGCTCGTGCGTTCGCTCGAAGCTGAACAGCGCCTGGGTGACGGCGAGCAGCTCACGAGGCTCGAGCATGCCGCCTTTGGACGCGCGGTCGACCGAGCCGCGAATGTCGACGACGCCGGTGATGGGCAGCGTCATCGGCTCTGATTTCAGCGCGCGGGCTTCATCGGCGAGCGCGAGCGCCGCCAGCACTTCATCGCGCGTCTCGAGGAAGGGGCGGGCGCGGGCGCGTTCCTGCCCGACCTCAGAGCGGCAGCGGCCGGCGAGCGCGGCGCGGACCTCGTCGAAGCCCAGCGAAGACAGGGTGCGATCGTTCACGTCCATCGCGAGACCGTGGGGAAGAAGCGGTGACATGCGGGGCGCAGTCGGCCCTCGGCGCGGTTCCTGACAAAGCAGCTCATTCGGCGGCCGATATGCGTCTGCGCTGCGCTCGACGCAAGCCCGCAAGGGGCGGGCGCGCCCGCGCGGTCGGAAAAGCTCGCCGAGCGACGTTTTTCGACCTCGCGACACCGTGTCGAAGCACGCGAGGTCGAAAATCCACATGCCGTGTGGATTCTCGACCTCGCGCGGTTGGGCCGTGGGCACCGTGTCGAAACACAGGCAACTTCAGCCACTTCCGTGACGTCACGCGTCGATGTAGGAGGCGGTGTGCTTTCGCTCGTCGCGCTGCTTCTGACCGCCACGCCCCTCGAGCGGGCGCAGTCGTTCGAGGCGGCAGGTGACGAGGCCCGCGCGATCACCGAGCTGCAGGGCGCAGTTCGACTTGAGCCTTCGTGGGCGATCGGTCGCGTCGAACTGGGACGGCTCGAGCTTTCGCGGGGCAACGCCGACGCCGCGCTTCAGCACCTCGACATCGCGCGCACGCTCTCGCCGGAGAACCCGCGCGCGCACTACCTCTTCGCACTTGCCGCCATCGACGCGGGCCGTCGCAACGAAGCCCGGCGCTCGCTGGAGGTCGCGCTCTCGCTACGAGATGGCTACTCCGACGCGCAGTCGCGCCTCGCGAACCTGCTCGTGGCCGATGGCGAATACGCGCCGGCCGCTGAGCTCCTCGCGAAGTACCTCGCAGCCAACCCCGCCTCGAACGGCGCCCGGCTGCAGTACGCGGAAGCCCTCGAGCGGTCCGGCCGCGCGAAGGACGCGGAACATCAACTCCGTGCACTTCTCGACATGCCGCAACTCAAGACACTCGCGGGCCGACGACTCATCGCGCTGCTCGAGGCGCAGGGGCGCGCGGTCGATGCCGAGAAGGTCCGTCGGGTGATCGATCCACCGAAACGGCAGCTCCGAGATCTGAAGCCGAGCCGACGCTGACGAGCGCGTCGATCTCAAGTATGGCGACGCGCGGGCGGGGGCTCACACCTTGGAACGAAGATTCATGAGATCGCTGCTGACAGTGCTGGCTGTGCTCGCCGCGACGTCACCGGCGTTCGCCGCGAAGAAGGAAGATCTCCCGCCGACGCTGGAGACCATGGCCGAACTCCGGAAGATCGAGGCCGCCGGGTACCACGACGCGATCGCGCCATTCCGCATCAAGTACCAGGAGCTCGCCCGTCAGAAGCCGGGCGACGTGATGCCGCGTGTGTTCGTCGCGTGGTGCACGCTGCCGAGTGACGACGCGTGGAATCAGCTCAAGGGCATCTCGACCATCTACCCGGACAACCCGTGGGTCCGGTACGGCATGGGCCGCATCTACACCTCGTGGCGCGGCATGACTGATCTCGCGCGCACCGAGTTTGAGGCCGTGCTGAAGCGCGATCCCACGTTCTTCCCCGCGCTCGTCGGGTTGGGTGACGTCGCGCGCGTGAAGGAAGACTTCGAGCTCGCCGAGACGAAGTACCGCGCGGCGCTCGCCATCGCCGACGATCCGTTCGCGCGCGCCGGTCTGGGCCTGGCGCTCGCGGGACAGAAGAAGAACGACGCGGCGCTCACGGAGCTCAAGCGTGCGATCGACCAGCACCCCGAACAGCCCGTCGCCCTCAACGCGCTCGTCGCGCTCGCCAGCGCCGCGAAGGACCCCGCCGTCATCGTCGCCAGCGAGCGGCTCGCGGAGCTGCGGCCGAAAGATCGCGACGCGCGCAGGCAGCTGGCTGATCTGCGTTTCGCGGCCGGCGACAAGGCGGGCGCCGCGAAGGAATACGACCGGCTCGTGCGCCTCGGCGGTGCCGACCTCGCTACGCAGCAGCGGCTCGCCGCGCTGTACCGCGAGCTGAACGACACCGAAGGCGAAGAGCGCACCCTGCAGAACGTCGCCGTCCTCGACGAGAAAGCCGTCGACGCGCCGCTGCGGCTCGCCGAGCTGCGCTTCAGCCGCAAGGACTACGAAGGCGCCGAAGGCCAGTGGCTCGAGGCCCTCGCGCGAGATCCGAAGTGCAAACCGGCGCTCCTGGGGCTGGCCGGCTCCAAGCGCGAGCAGGGGGCGCTGCACGAAGCGCTTGAGTACCTGCGCCGCGCCGAGGCGACCGACGAGGTCGCGAAGCTCGAGACCGACTTCAAGCTCCCGTCGAAGAAGGCGAAGGGCAACGTCAACAACGTGTACTGGGCCGCGCAGTCGTCACTGGGCAAGGCGTTCCCGACGGCCGTCGGCAAGCTGCGGCTGCGCGTGCGCATCACGAAAGAAGGCGTGGTCGACGGCGTCGACGTGCTCGAAGACACCGTGAAGGACGCCAACGTGTTGGGTCACGTGTACTTCGTGCTGCGCGACGCTGAGTACGCGAAACAGAAGGGTGAGCCGGTGTTCGAGTTCGAGCTCGGCTCGAAGAAGAAGGGGAAGTGATGCAGTTCGGCATCGACGTGCATGTTGCGCAGGGCTTCTCGGCGCTCAAGGGCAAGCGGGTCGGGCTGATCGTCAACCCCACTTCGGTCGACGCGCAGTACCGGCACCTCGTCGATCTCCTGCATGCGCAGGAAGGCGTCACGTTGGGCGCGCTCTTCGGGCCTGAGCACGGCATTCGCGGTGAGGCGCAGTACATGGTGGCCGTCGACGACGTCGCCCGCGACTCGCGCACGGGCGTCCCGGTGTACTCGCTGTACGGCCACACCTTCGAGTCGCTGACGCCGAAGCAGGACTGGCTGCGTGGCCTCGACGCGCTGGTGTTCGACATCCAGGACGTCGGCAGCCGCTACTACACGTACATCTACACGATGGCCCTGGCGATGAAGGCCGCGGCGCAGGCGAAGATCGCGTTCCACGTGTTCGACCGCCCGAACCCGATCGGCCTGTCGCTCACTGAAGGGAACCTCGTCGGCGAGAAGTTCCGCAGCTTCGTCGGGCTGTACGCGCTGCCGACGCGACACGGCCTGACGGCGGGTGAGATCGCGCGGCTGCTCAACGAGCAGGAGAACATCGGCGTCGAGCTGCACGTGACGCCCGTCGACGGGCTGACGCGCGCGCACGACTGGTCGCACGTGGGTCGCGACTTCGTCTCGCCGTCGCCCAACATGCCCACGCCCGACACCGCGCTCGTGTACCCGGGCATGTGTCTGGGTGAAGGCACCAACGTGTCGGAAGGTCGCGGCACCTGTCGACCCTTCGAGCAGTTCGGCGCGCCGTACCTCAAGTCGTGGCAGGTCGCTGACGCGCTCAACGGCTTGCAGTTGCCCGGCGTGACCTTCCGCCCGTGCTCGTTCACGCCCACCTTCGACAAGTGGAAGGGCGAGTCGTGTGAAGGCGCGTTCATTCACGTCACCGATCGTCAGGCCTTTCAGTCGTTGCGCACCGGCGTGGCGGTGTTCCAGGTCTGCCGCGAGCTCGGCGGCGCACAGTTTCAGTGGCGCGCCGACGCGTACGAGTTTGTCGACGACGTGCCGGCCTTCGATCTGCTGTGTGGGACCGCCCAGGTTCGCGAGCGCATGGAAGCCAGCCGGCCGCTCGATGACCTCCTCGAGGGCTTCGACGCGCAGCGTGAGACTTTCGAGCCGTTGCGGCGACGGTATGCTCTCTACCGCTGAGCCATGGCGAGCATCGGTGTCTTCTCAGACAGCGACGGAGACCTGACCGCGTTCGACGCGGCGCTGAAGTTGCTCGCCTCGAAGGGCGCGCGGCGGTTCCTCTTTGCCGGCGGCCGCTTCGACGATCTCGACGAGTGGGTGAAGTGGAAGCGCGAAGAGGTGAAGGCGCAGAGCGACTACAGCGGCGGCGACTTCCTTGAAGACGTCAAGCGCTACCTCATCGGCCTCGAGCAGTTGGACCGCCCGGCGGCGTTTGGCACCGCGCACGAGCAGGTCCGCGCCATCGAGGAGCTGACGCGCATGAAGGACAAGATCCTGCGCGCGCCTGAGAAGGGCTCGCTCGCGTACCAGGACACCGCGGTGCCGCGGAAGGTGCTCGAGATGCTGGGCGACTCGTTGTGCTGTCTGGTGCACGACAAGAACGATCTCGACAAAGAAGACATGATCAACGCCGTGGTGCTGGTGCACGGCAAGGACGCCGAGCCCAAGGTCGTGCAGATCGGCCCGCGCACGTTCATCACGCCGGGTCGGTTGAAGGGCCAGAAGCCGACGGTGGGGTTGATCGAGACGGTGGACCGACAGGTCGTGTACTCGGCCTTCACGCTCGAGGGCGACGCGGTGATCAACCGGCAGCCCATCCAGACCGGCAGCGGCAAGACGAAGCTCTCGGTGAAGTGACGTGAACGAGATCGCGCTCCTCGGAGGCTCTTTCAACCCGCCGCACGTCGGGCACCTGATGGCCGCGCTCTACGTGCGCGCCACGCTCCGCTGCGACGAGGTGTGGTTGGTGCCGAGTTTCAATCACCCGTTCGGCAAGCCCCTCGCGGCGTGGGACGACCGGTTGGCGATGTGTGATGCCATCGCCGCAGACACCGGGCCGTGGCTCAAGGTGAGCCGCGCGGAGAGCGAGGTCGGCGGGGAAGGGCGCACCATCGAGCTGCTCGAGTGGTTGTTGCCTCAACACCCCGGCACGAAGTTCCGATGGATCATCGGGTCGGACATCCTCGCGGACCTTCCCAAGTGGAAGTCGTGGGACCGCATTCAACAGTTGGTTCAGGTCACGGTGCTGCACCGCGCTGGCTACCCCGCGGAAGGCGCGCTGGGGCCGCCGCTGGCCGAGGTGTCGTCGACGGAGATCCGCAAGCGACTGGAAGCGGGCGACGCACCGGGTGATCTGGTGCCTGCCGCGGCGCTCGCCGTCGCTCGCCAGCGCGGACTTTACGGGCTGCGCTGACGGGGTCGATCTGGTACTTCGGCACCTGTGAATCGCCGCACCATTCGCGTCGTGGGAGCGATGCTCGAGCGTGAGCCGGGCCGTTACCTGATCACCCAACGCTCGAAGAACGCTTCGCTGCCGTTGTTGTGGGAGTTCCCCGGTGGCCGCTGCGACGAAGGCGAGCCCTACGAGGCGGCGCTGAAGCGTGAGCTGCACGAGCGGCTCGCGCTCGATGTCAACGTCGAGGACCTCGCGATGGCCACGCACCACGACTACGAGTCGTACGCGGTCGACTTCCGCGTCTTCAACTGCACCCTGGCGCGCGCTGATCAGGAGCCCAGCCACGCGAAGGTGAACGACCACCGGTGGGTCACGCTCGCCGAGACCAGCCAGTTCAAGTTCCCCGACGCCGACGCGCGCACGTTGGCGCGGCTGCTCGGCCTGGAGCCCTGAGCGCATGCACCAGTTTCCGAAAGACATCGGGTGGATCGAGGTCATCTGCGGCTCGATGTTCTCGGGCAAGACCGAGGAGCTGATCCGTCGGCTGAAGCGGGCGCTCTATGGGAAGCAGAAGGTGCAGGTCTTCAAGCCCAACATCGACAACCGCTACGACGAGCTGGCGGTGGTGAGCCACTCGCAGCTGAAGATCATCGCTACGCCGGTGACGAGCGCCGATCAGGTGCTGCAGCAGTTGAAGCAGGACACCGAAGTGGTCGGCATCGACGAGGTGCAGTTCCTCGGGCCTGAAGTCGTGGCGGTGTGTGAAGCGCTCGCCGCGAAGGGCCTGCGGGTGATCTGCGCCGGCCTCGATCAGGACTACCAGGGCAAGCCGTTCGAGCCGATGCCGCAGTTGCTCGCCGTCGCCGAGTACATCACCAAGGAACTCGCGATCTGCGTGGTGTGCGGCAACCCGGCGAACCGCAGCCAGCGCCTGTCGAACTCGGCCGAGCGCGTGGTGGTGGGGGCCGCCGGGGCCTACGAAGCGCGCTGCCGTAAGTGCCACGTGCCCCAGCCGGTGGAAGCCACGCCGCCCCAGAACCTCGAACTCTTCTCCAGGTGATCCATGCGTGACTCGCTCTACGAAAACGTCCCCTACACGCTGTCGGAGCTGAAGCACTTCTACGGCCCGAACGTGCACCTCGTCGGCAACCCGTACACGCTCTCGCTGCTGGCCACGCTGTGCGCGAAAGACACGCAGCAGCCGTTGGTGAACACGCTGGTGCGCACGCTGTACACCGAGCTGGTCGGCATGGTGGTGAACCACGAGTTCCCGCGGCGCCAGGTGACGATCCCTTCGCGCATGATCCAGTACACGCCGCGCGGCATCTACCAGGGCGAGATCCTCGACCCGGAGGTGCGCGCAATCTCCGTGAACATCGCGCGCGCGGGCACGCTGCCGAGCCAGGTTACGTACGATCTGCTCAACACCATCCTCAACCCGCGGCTGGTCCGGCAGGACCACATCATCATGAGCCGCGAACTGGACGCCGCGGAGCACGTGGTCGGCAGCAACATCGGTGGCTCGAAGATCGGCGGCGACGTCGACAACGCCACCGTGATCTTCCCCGACCCCATGGGCGCCACCGGCAGCTCGTTGTCGACGGCGATCTCCATGTACAAGAAGAAGGTCCCCGGGAAGATCCGGAAGATCGTCTGCATCAACCTCATCGTCACGCCGGAGTTCGTGAAGCGGCTGACGACCGATCACCCCGACGCGGTGCTCTACTCGCTGCGGCTCGACCGCGGCCTCTCACCGCCGGAGGTGCTCAGCACCGCGCCCGGTGAGCTCTGGGAGAAGGAGCGCGGCCTCGATGATCGCCAGTACATCGTGCCCGGCGGCGGCGGCATGGGCGAAGTGATGAACAACGCGTACGTCTGAATCGGAGGAACGCCATGGCCTATTTCGAAGAGACGGTCGAAGTGATGGTGACCGCCGAGCAGATCCAGAAGCGGGTGGCTGAGCTCGGGGCGCAGATCACCGCCGACTACAAGGGCAAGGACCTCACGCTCGTCGGCATCATGAAGGGCTCGATCTTCTTCCTGACCGATCTGGCCCGGCACGTCGATCTGCCGTGCACCATCGAGCTGATGGGCGTGTCGAGCTACCAGGGCGGCACCGAGACCACCGGCGAGGTGCGCGTGACGCACGACGTGACCAAGCCCATGCACGGTCGCCACGTGCTCCTGGTCGAAGACATCGTCGACACCGGCCTCACCATGCGCTTCCTGCTCGACAACATGGCGGCGCGTGGGCCTGCTTCGGTGAAGGTCGCCACGCTGCTCGAGAAGCCGTCACGGGCGAAGGTGAAGATCCCCCTCGACTACAAGGGCTTCACCATCGAGGACCGCTTCGTCGTCGGTTACGGGCTCGACTACGGCGAGAAGTACCGGAACCTGCCGTTCGTCGGTGTGATGCGCACCGACTGA
>CAYWON010000147.1:0-17200 GCA_964459885.1 uncultured Archangium sp. | reverse complement strand
CGCACGCACGGCGTCACGCCCGGCGCGTGGCGCTCGCAGCAGCGACCCTGACCTCGTCTCGGCTTCCGATGGCTGTTCCCGGTGACGAGGTCGAGCGCTGCGCTTCAAGGGGAGCGGGGCGCGTGTCGCCAGCGCCCAGCTCGAAGCGCGCAGGCCTCGCTGCACGCCACGCGTTCCACTCAGGTCGCAACGGGTGCCCAGAGGGCACGCCAGCTGCTCGGCATGTGTTCCCAATGTACCTGAAGGGGTAGTTTACTACCTTCTCTCGTACATCAAGACCACGCGCGTCAGGAATCGCGCCCGCACGGCCGTGGTGCTTGCGACCGCTCTGTAAGCGTCGTCGCACGAGAAGTGAACGACGACCGCCGCGAGATCGTGGGGCCAGCCCATGAGAGCGGGGAGCTGGGACCTCGAGCGGCCCCCTCCCCATGCCGGCCATCAGCTCGACAGAGGCACTTCGAAGGACCCGGCCACCTCAAGAAAAGACGCGCCCTGCTGGCGAGTACTTCGCTCGACGTTTTCACCCACTCGAACGAGGTCACTCACATGCAGCAGAAGCGTTGGAAGGTCGTGGCGTTCACCGCAGTCATCGGCGTCGTCTTCGCGGCCTGCGAAGACATCATCGTGGAGGTCATCGACCGCAGCGCGCCGGAGCTGGGCCTCGCGTACACCGGCACGACGCCCGCGCGCTTCCCCGACGGCAGCACCGTCACGGTCGACCGCCCGGTCATGCCCGGAGGCAGCTTCATCGTTCAGCCGGCGCGCGCGAACGAGACGATGAACTTCATCCCCGTGGCGCGAGACCGCCAGAGCGCCATCCGCAGCCAGGACGCGACCGTGGAGTTCACGTTCACCTGCTCCGCGCGCGTGCTCGGCGGCTACGTGGCGCGCGAGGCCCGCGCGTACTTCAGCGGGTCGCAGTTCACGCCCGACGTCGACGGAGAAGAGACCAAGGACACCGAGGGCTTCGTCATCGGCATGACCACCACCGACCTCTGGAAGCGCGGCGGCTGCGAGAACTGGGGGCAGATCATCCAGGTGCGCGACGGCACGGTGCGCAACATCCGCGGCGTGGTGCGCGCGTCGGCCCTCAACAACGCGCAGCCCGCGCTGCGGGGCTCGTTCGAAGCGACGTTCACCAACCCGTCGACGTACAGCATCTCGTACTGACGCCTCGCGTTTCCCATCGGTGACGACCGTCACCGACTGTGGCAAAGCGCGACACCATGGTCGCAACGCGCGAAGTGGTCTTCAAGACGACGATTGAAGGCTGATTCAAGCCATCGGGCCCGAGCGGCTGACGACGGAGCTGCTGGGGAAGCTCTCGAAGCCGGGCTCACCTACCCCCAGCTGCCGCCGGACCTCGCGCGCACGCCGTGGAACGCGGTGCTGCGCGAGGTCAGCGCGACGCTCTACCCCGGCGACGACGTGGACACCGCGCACTTCAAGTTGGGCCACGCGATGATGGACCACCTGCGCCAGTCCATTCGCGGCAAGGCGCAGGCGGCGATGGCGCGCATCCTCGGGCCGCAGCGCGTGCTCGAGCACTTCCGCAACACGATGGCCACCGGCAGCAACTTCAGCGAGACCAGGGTGACGGTCGAGGGCGAGCGGGCGGTGGCGCTGTGGATCAACGAGACCGGCGAGCAGAGCCCCGGCTTCTTTGCGGGGCTGCTGACGGGCGCGATGGAGCTGACCGGCGCCGCCGACGTGAACGTGCGCCTGCGCTCGGTGTCGCCCGAAGCCGGCGCCATCTACAGCGTGACCTGGCGCTGACGCGGCAGCTCACCACGTGAAGTACAGGCGCACGGCGTTCGGCGACACCGGCGCCGACCGCTCGAGCTTCAGCGCGTTGCCGATGACGCCGGCCATGGCGATGAACACGCCGCGCCACGCGTGCTCGAGCGGCTCGTGGGGAATCTTCTCGATGTCGTAGGTCACCACCAGCTCCCCCTGACCCGCGCCCGTCTCGGTCCACTCGAAGGCCACGTCGCGCAGCGCCGAGGTGCTGATCTGCTGAATGCGCGCCATCGCCGTCGAGACCGGCGACTTCGCGAACGCCAGCGCCACGCGCAGCAGCGGGCCCACCACCGTCAACAGCGCGCCGGAAGACACGGCCACGTTCACCTCGGTCACCGCCTTGAAGCCGCGGTGCTGCGCCACGCACCCCAGCACGTCGAACATCACCTCGCCCGGGTGCCAGCGCTGCGTGTTGGGCGCGTCCACCGCGGCGCGCGCGACGTCGCCCATCGTGGCGCGCTCCTCGGCCGTCAACTGCAGCGGCTCCAGCGCCTTCTTCAACCCACCGACGTAGATAGAACTGATTGCAAATGCGCCCATGCGCGGCGCCCCTAGCGCACTCCGGCGTCGAGCGCGTCGAACTGCACCGCCCGATCGACTCGACAGCGCCTTTGGGGCCGCGCCGCCGGGACGTCGTCGGCCTGTCGGCTCGAGCCAACACGTGTCGGGGCGAGCCAACACCCCTCGCGCGCGCCTGACGTTTGCGGTGCCGCTGGCACGACGCGTGAACTATGCGCGACGTTTCGTCACTGTCGACGCAAGGGGGTCACATGAAGCGCTCGGTCTCGAAGTGGTGGTGGTGTGCTGCCGTGCTCGCGTTGAGCGCCTGTCCGCCGATGGGCGTGGAGGACGCGGGCGAGCTGAACGACGCGGGCGCCACGATGGACGCAGGCGTCACCGACGCTGGCACCGCCGACTCGGGCACGATGGACGCCGGCGCCGACGACGCGGGCACGATGGACGCAGGCGCCGCCGACGCGGGCACGATGGACGCCGGCGCCGACGACGCGGGCACGGTGGACGCAGGCGCCGACGACGCGGGCGCGATGGACGCCGGCGCCGACGACGCGGGCGCGATGGACGCCGGCGCCGACGACGCGGGCGCGATGGACGCGGGCCTTGACGCCGGGACACCCGACGCGGGCCCGCCGGGCACCGGCCGCATCGACGGGGTCGTCACCGAGTCACTCAGCCACCTCCCGCTGGCTGGCGCGCTGGTGGAAGCCGGCGGCCGCACCGCCACCACGTCCGCGACGGGCGAGTTCACGCTGACGCAGGTGCCCGACGGGGTGCCGGTGCAGCTGCGCGTGCGCGGCCCGGCGGGCGGCACGCACTCGACGACCCAGCGTGAAGTGCAGGTGCCGGCCAACGCCGCCGTCTTCATCACCACCGAGCTGCTGCCCGGCTGCGCCGTCACCGTGAACCTCGCCGCCGACGCCGGCTTCCCCGCGCGCGCGTGCGGCGCGGCCGACTCGCGCGTCGGGCTGACGCTGCCTGCCGGCGGCGTGGTCGACGCGACCGGCGCGGTGGTCAACGACGTGCGCGTGGAGCTCGCGGTGTTGCCGGTGGCGCTCGGAGGCCGGGTGGCCAGCGACGCCCTCGCCGCGTTCCCCGGTGACATGGAAGCCCTCAGCAGCGCCGGCGCGCCGACGTACCTCGAGAGCCGCGGCGCCGTGGAGGTCCGCCTCTCGCACGCGCAGACCGGCGCGCCGCTGCAGCTGGCGACGGGCCGCACCGCCGTCGTCACCTTCTCTGCCTCAGAGGCCTCGCTCGACGACGGGCCCGTGCCGGCCTGGTACTTCGACGAAGCGCTCGGCCGCTGGCGCGAAGAAGGCGCCACCACGCTGGTGAGCGACCCCGTCACCGGCGCGCTCATGCACCGCCTCGAGGTGCAGCACTTCACGTTCTGGAACGCTGACCAGCCGGCGACGCGCACGTGCATCACCGGCCGCCTCGTCGAGCCCGACGGCGGCGTGCTGGGCGGCGGCGAGGTGCGCTCGGTGGGCCTCGACTACATCGGCCAGTCCGCCGACAAGTCAGCGGTCGACGGGCGCTTCAGCGTGCTGGCGCGGCGCAGCTCCGAGGTGCAGTTCATCGGCGCGGCGCGCCTCGGCACCGGCGTCGCGGTGGGCCGGGTCAACGTGCGCACCAACCCTGACGCCACCTGCGCCGACGTCGGCGACGTGGTGCTGGACACCGCGCCGCTGCGTGGGTGCGTCAGCGGCCGCGTCGTCGACGCCCTGGGCGCGGCCGTCGCCGACCTCGACGTGGTGGCCCACACCGCGTCAGGCACCAGCCGCGTGACCAGCAGCGCCACCGGCGACTTCTGCGTGCCGGCGCTCAAGGGCGAGCGCGTGCAGCTCGCGCTGAGCGGCGCACACCAGGGCCTCCCCGTGACGGGCTCCGCGCTGCTCGACGCGGCGGCCGGCGGCGCGGTCTGCGGCGGCGCGGGCTGCCTCGACGCCGGCGTGGTGACGGTGCGCGGCTTCTCGTGCCTCACCGGCCAGGTGCTCGACGGCCTCGGCCCCGTCGCCAACGCGCAGGTCGCGGCCTTCACGCCGGGCGAGGGCTCGCGCCTCACCAGCGCCGGCACCAGCGGCGCGTACTGTCTGCCGGTCGTGCAGGGCGCCACCGTCACCTTGCTGGGCTTCACGCCGGGCAAGCTGGTGCTGCAGCCCGACGTCGAGACGCCCGTCGCGGCCGCGAGCTGCGGCGGGCCCGGCTGCGGCGTCGTCGACCTGGTGCTCAACGACGCGGCGTGCGTGCGCGGCGTGGTGACCGACAACGGCGTGCCGCTCGAAGGCGTGCGCGTCGACGTCTCGCCGGTGGGCGGCGGGCGCACGCAGACCTCCTTCACCGGCGCTGGCGGCAGCTTCTGCGCGCGCGTCGAAGCGGGCACCACCTCCAACGTCGTCTTCTCGGCGTCGCGGCCCGGCACGCGCTACTTCGCCAGCGCGCAGGTCGCCGCGCCCGCGGGCCCTGCGTCGTGCGGCGCGACGGGCTGCGCCGATGCGGGCGTGGTGGCGCTGACGGGGCAGAGCTTCAGCGGCTGCGTGCGCGGGCGCGTGCGCGACTCGTCGTCGCCCTTCCGCGACCTCGTCGACGTGCTCAACGGCAACCGCGTGGCGCTCTTGCGGCCGCGCGAAGACGGCTCGTTCTGCGTCGACGTGCCGGTGGCCACGTCGCTCTCGCTGGTCGACCCGATGCAGCGCGACAACTGCGTCGGGCTGCGCCGCGTGCCCGTCGACACCGCGGCGCTGCAGGCCGGCAGCTGCGCCCACGAGGCGACCTGCCTCGAGGCCGGCGAGCTGGACTTCGCCGCCTTCTGCGCGACCTCCTGAAGCGTGCGCGTCGCCTATTTCACCGCCGGCACGCACGGCGCGGGCCACGTCGTCCGCGGCGTGGCGGTGCAGCGCGCGCTCGAGCGCCGCGGCGCGGGCGTCGAGTTCCGCCTCTTCTCACCGCCGTCGCCGTTCGCCCGGCTCGCCGGCGCCGCGCACACGCCGGTGACGGTCGACCCCACCGAGCTGCGGTCACCGCCGCGCGCGCGCGCCTCGGGCCTCGCGCGGGCGCTGCACGACTTCGCGCCCGACGTGGTGCTCGTCGACCTCTTCTGGGTGCCGCTGGCCTTCGTGCCGCTGCCGTGCCCGGCGTGGCTGCTGCTGCGCTCGGTGCCGCCGGCGTGGCTCGTCGGCCCGAAAGAAGCGCGCTTCGACGCCACCGACTACCAGCACGTCTTCGCCATCGAGCCCGCGCCGGGCCTCGAGCGCTTCGAAGCGTTGCCGCCGGTGGTGGTGTGCAACCCCGACGAGGCCCGCCCGCGCGAGGCGCTGTGCGCGTTGCTCGACGCTGACCCGCGGGCGCCGCTGCACGTCATCGCGCGCGGGGGCCTGGCCGCTGACGCCGCGCCGCTGCGCGCGGTCGCGCCGACGCCCGGCGCGCAGGTGCGGGAGCTCGACCTCTCGGCGCCCGACGCGCCCTTCCCGCTCGCGCCGTACCTCGCGGGCCTCGGCCCCACAGACACGCTGGTGGCGGCGCCCGGCTACAACACCTTCTGGGAAGCGTGGACGCTGGGCTTCGCGCCGCGCGTGCGCTGGGTGCCGCTGACGCGGACGCTCGACGACGCCGCGTGGCGCGCGCGCTTGACGCCGCAGCCCGCCACCCAGAACGGCGCCGACGTGCTGGCCGAGCGCCTCACGCGCTAAGCGGCTCCCCATGACGCTCCACACCCGCCCCGCGACGGTCGACGACGTGCCGCACGTGTTCCGCTTCATCTGCGGCCTCGCCGACTACGAGAAGCTGCGCCACGAGGTGAAGACGGACGAAGCGACCCTGCGCGAGCAGCTCTTCGGCGCGACCCGCGGCGCCGAGGTGCTCATCGGCGAGGTCGACGGCGCGCCGCGCGGCTTCGCGCTCTTCTTCCACTCGTTCTCGACCTTCGAGGGCCGCCGGGGCCTCTACCTCGAAGACCTCTACGTCGAGCCCGACGCCCGCGGGCGTGGCCTCGGCAAGGCGCTGCTGGTGCAGCTCGCGAAGCTGGCCGTCGCGCGGGGCTGCGCGCGCTTCGAGTGGTCGGTGCTGGACTGGAACGAGCCGGCGCTCAAGTTCTACCGCGCGGTCGGCGCGCGCCCGATGTCCGAGTGGACGGTGCAGCGGCTCGACGGCGCGGCGCTGCAGCAGCTCGCCGCGCAGTAGCGCACCTCGAAGAGAAGCATCGGCCGCGCGGCGCGGGGGGAACAACTCCACCGCGCGGCCGACTCCCTTCACTTCACGACACGACAGCCGTTCTTCATCAAGGGGCTGAGCGCCACGTCGCGCACCAGCGCGCGGTAGCGACGGCCTTCGTGGAACGTGTTGGCCAGCTGCGCGACCGACGGGTCGTCACCGTCGCCCAGCGGCCGCCCCAGCGCGTAGCTGAGCGTCTTCTTCACCATGCACAGCTCGACGGCCTCATCGCCCTTGATGATGGAGACCAGCTCGCCCGGCGTCGTGAAGTCCTTCCCGCGGAAGCGCCCCGACGTGTCGATGCGCGCGCCGTGGTCTTCGGTGCGGTAGCGCGAGTCGGCGCCGTAGGTCTCGAGCCCGAAGCCGATGGGGTTGAGCAACGCGTGGCAGCCCGCACAGCCGGTGGGGCTGGTGAGCGCTTCGAGCCTGTCGCGCGCCGTGGGCTGCTGCGGCGTCGGCGGCGGCGCGGGCGGAATCTCGATGTCGGTGGGGAAGGGAATCGGCTGACACAGCAACCGCTCCATCACCCACTTGCCGCGGCGCGGTGGGTCTGTCTCTGTGGACTTGCTCGTCACGATGAGCGGCGCCGACTGACCCAGCAGACCCGCGCGCACGTCACCTGCGGGCAGCTCGCGTCGCTCCAGCGCTGACGTCGGCGCCGGCAACCCGAGGAACTGCGCCAGCGCGGCGTCGACGTAGGTGACGGGCGCGTCCAACACGTCGAGCGCGTCGCGATCGCGGAAGAAGAACTCGTCGACGTACGCGTCGAACTGCCGCTGCACGCCCGTCATCACCGCCGGCGTCACGCCTTGAAAGAGACCGGGGTCCAACGAGAAGCCCTGCACGTCGCGCGCGTCGAACCACTGGCCGACGAGGTGCGTGCGCACCGCCACCGCGCGCGGGTCAGCCAGCATGCGGTCGACCTGCGCGTCGAGGACACCGTCAGCCAGCAACGTGCCGTCGTCGACGAGGCCGTCCAGCGTGGCGTCGGGCGGCGCGGCCCAGAGGAAGAACGAGAGGCGCGCGGCCACCGCTTCCGGCGCGCGCGGGCCGTCGGCGCCCATCACCGCTTCGGTGCGCAGCAGGAAGTTGGGCGAGAGCAACACCGCGCGCAGCGCCAGCTTGGTGGCGGTAACGAAGTCGTCGCCGTCGGCGCGCGTGGCGTCATAGAGCGACACGAGCCCGGCGAGCTCGTCGCCGTTGGCCGCGCGGCGCCAGGCCCGCCGAGCGAAGCGCGAGATGATGTCGCGCGCACAGTCGGTCTCGGCGCCAGCCGTCGGCGCGCACGTCACCACGCGCGGCTGGGCCGTCGGCGTCGTCGGGCCCGAGGTGTCCAGCGGCGCCACCGCCACGCTGCCGATGAGGAGGTTGCGGTCGAGCTGCGTGGCCTCGTCGTACACGTCGTTGGTGAAGCGCACGCCCACCGTCAACGCGCCTGAGGGCACGGTCTGCTCGAACGTCACGGTCGTGGGCGCGCCCTGCGTGCCGGGCACGTCATCGCTGCGCACGAGGCTGTTGTTGACCCACACGTCCATGCGCGCGGCTTCGTTGCCGGCCTGCTCGCCCCAGACCTGCAGCGTGAAGCGGTGCGCGCCGGCAGCCGCCACGTTGAACGTGAAGCGCGCCTCGCCGTTGGACCACAGGTTCCACGCGGTGCCGCGCGCCTGGCCCACCGACGCCTGCGCCGCGCTGCCCTGCTGCGTCTGCGCGGCGCCCGGCATACCGGAGCTGCTGTTCGTCAGCGCCACGTCGCGCGCCCACACCTCGTCGATGAGCCGCGTGCCGGCGGCTTCGAGGTCGACGACGAGGCGCGGCGAGAGGCTCAGCTGCGAAGCCGTGTTGTCGAACGCGCCCGGCGCGATGCTGTCAGCAGCGAACAAGCGCGCGGGCGCCGTGCTGTCGCCCAGCACCTCGGCGAACGTCGCGTCGATTTCACGGCGGTTGAGGCGCGTCAGCTCGAACGTCGTCGGCTCACAGCCGGCGGCTTCTGCGGCGGTGCCTCCGCCGGGGCCTCCAGAGATCTTCGCCTCACAGCCAGCGAGCGCGAGCGCCGCGAAGAGTGCGCGCTTCATCACACGCCCTCCATCGGCTTCGTGCCGAACTTGCCGAAGGTGTTGCTCGTCGCGCCGAACGCCTGGTGAATGCGCACGAACAGGTCGCCCGCGGTCTGGTTCTTTCCATCGACGTGGCCGCCGGGGTGCAGCGCGCCGCCCAGCCGACCGCCCAGCAGCACGGGCATGTCGACGGCGTTGTGCAATTCCGAGTCGGCGATGTCGCTGCCGTAGAAAACGGCGCTGCGGTCGATGAGCGGCGTGCCGTCGGCGTCGGCCGTCTCGGCGAGCCGCTGCACGAGGTACGCGTAGACGCCCACCTGCCACGCGTCGATGGCGCCCTTGGCGTTGCGGCGCGTGGCGTCGTGGCCGTGGTGAGACGCGTCGCCGTGGTGTGAGTACGACACGCCGTCGACGACGAAGGGCATGGGCGAGACGCCCTGTCCCAACATGAACGTCACCGAGCGCGTGGCGTCGCACTGAAAGCCGCGCGCGATGAGGTCGCACAAGAGCCGCGCGTAGCGGTCTCTGTCGACGGGGATGCCCGGCACCGGCGTGCTGCGGTCGCAGCTGGCCGACGGCCCGGTGGGCGTGGCGGTGAGCGAGTCCAGCTCGCGCTCAATCTGGCGCACGCCGGTGAGGTACTCGTCGACGCGCTGTTGGTCGTTCACGCCGATGCGCGGTCGCAGCGACGCCGCGTGGCCCTTGATGAGGTCCACCACGCGCCGACGTCGCGCCGCTTCTTTCAAGGCCGCCGGTGAAGGCCCCGCGCTGCCGCCGCCGCTGCTCGCCGTCCCGAAGAGCCGCTCGAAGACGACCTGCGGGTGGTACAGGTTCGCCTGCGTGGTGCCGCCAGCGACCGACACGCGGCACGACTCCGAGTCCTGGCAGCGGTCCTGTCGGTCTTCGTTGTTGGGCGCTGTGTAGTAGCCCGACGAGTCAGCGACGATCTGCGGCGGCCAGTAGTAGCCGTTGTTCTCGATGCTCAGGTTGAGCGACGGCAGCCGCACTTCGTTCTGCGTCAACGCCGCGATGGCCTGGTCCAACGAGGTCGCGCCGTCGAAGGTGTCCGACGCGGTGAGGAAACACTTCTGCCCGCCGCCGTGGCTGCCCATGCCGTCGGTGGGGCCGAGCCGCGTGTTGGACAAGATGGACGTGTGGCTCAGCACCGGCGCCAGCGGCACCAGCGACTGCGGCAGCGTCGGCGTGGGCCCGAAGGTCGTCGGCTTCCACAACGAAGGCACGTTGCCGTTGGGCGCGAAGATGCCGACGAAGCGCAGCGGCACACGCGCCTGCGCCGACGCCACTCGCGGCCGGAAGGCCTCCAACACCGGCAGGCTCGCCAGCAACCCCAGCAACTCGCGTCGCGTCGGTTTCATGGCAGCGCAGCTGAGCAAAGAACGATCCGCGGCGCCTCCGTCGGGCGGCGTGCACACGACGCGCACCGACCTGGCGCAAGTTGCGCAGCGGCTGCGCAACTTGTGAAGCCGAGGTCAGAACTCGAAGACCGGCGAGCTCACGGCGAAGAGCACCTGCTGTTGCACGGACCGGTGGTGCTGCTTCAGGTCTTTGAGCTGCGCCTGCAGCTGCGCGCGATCGTCGGTCGGCGCGACCTGCGCAGGCGCCGCGTAGGGCGTGTCCACCGGCGCGGGCGGCGGCGTCACCTGCGGCGGCGGGTGGAACTGCT
Source organism: uncultured Archangium sp. (assembly GCA_964459885.1). GTDB lineage: Bacteria > Myxococcota > Myxococcia > Myxococcales > Myxococcaceae > Archangium_A. Next base: position 6,937 of record CAYWON010000147.1, on the reverse strand, counting down.
GCGGCGGGCGGAACGACGGTTCCGCCGGAGGCGCATCACACCCCTGCGAGATACCGGCGCACTAAAATCAACTATACAACCAATTGATTTTACAGCTTCGCGAACTTCCCGGCGTGGGCGACGAAGACCTCGGGGCAGACCGCACGAAGCGCGGGGAGCTTCTCGCCGAGCGTGCCCGGCGTCAGCTCGCCCTTCACTGAATCGAGCACCGCCAGCAGCCCGCCAAGGCTCTCGCCGAACAGGCACCGCAGCTGCGGCCCGTTGCCGTCGGCGTCCCGAACGAAGACGTCGAGCGCCGACTCACCCGCGTCGAGCTCGAGCGTCAGCGCCGCGTGGGACACCGACGCGTCGTACTCGTCGCTGGCCGGTCTGCGCTGCCAACCCTTCTCAGACAACGCGAGCACGGCCTCGATGCTCTCGCCGGCCTTGCCGCGCTGACGGGCGACCTCGCTCTTGGCGGCGAGCTCCTTGAGCAGCTGCGTCTCTTCGACCTCCACGCCCAGCGCCTTCGCGAGCTGCTCGAAGGCCTCGGCTTCGTTCGACGTCACCTCGCCGTCGGCGAGCACGATGCGGTACGCCAACACGAGCCCGTCACGCGCGAACGCGCCGGGGAACTTCGGCGCCAGCTGCTCGAGGTACTTCTCGCGGCCGATGGACAACATCGTGCGTCGCGCCTTGCGCGCACGGTCCAGCAGGCCCGAGGTCGCGCCGAGCGAATCGAGGAACTCCTCGCCCACCGCCGCGCGCACCACCTCGCGCATGCTGTCGATGAAGGTGTCGAGCTCCTCTTCGCCGAAGCGGCCGTCGGCGCGCCCGATGAACACGGCGGCCTCCACCAGCGCTTCCAACATCTCGTCGACCTTCGGCCGCGCCGTGCGCGCGCTGAGAATCTTGCGAACCGTCATCGCCTCACCTCTCTCACGTCTTGGGCAGCGTGACGCCCGTCTGACCCTGGTACTTGCCGCCGCGGTCGCGGTAGCTCGTCTCGCAGACCTCGTCGGAGCCGAAGAACAACATCTGCGCGACGCCTTCGTTCGCGTAGATGCGCGCGGGCAACGGCGTGGTGTTCGAGAACTCCAGCGTCACGTGGCCTTCCCACTCGGGCTCGAGCGGCGTGACGTTCACGATGATGCCGCAGCGCGCGTAGGTCGACTTGCCGAGGCACACCACCAGCACGTCGCGGGGAATGCGGAAGTACTCGACGGTGCGCGCGAGCGCGAACGAGTTGGGGGGAATGATGCATTCCGGCCCCTTGATGTCGACGAAGCTGCGCGGGTCGAACGTCTTGGGGTCGACGATGGTCGAGTTGATGTTGGTGAAGACCTTGAACTCGTCAGCGCAGCGCACGTCGTAGCCGTAGCTCGAGGTGCCGAAGCTGACGGCGCGCTCGCCTTTGGCGTTGGTGCGCACGAGGCCGGGCTCGAAGGGCTCGAGCATCTTCTTCTCGAGCGCCATGCGGCGGATCCACTTGTCAGACTTGATGGACATGGGGCCGGCACCATACAGGCCTCGCATGACTGCACGCATCGGCATCGTCACCCTGTCTGACCGGGCGTCGGCGGGCGTCTACGAAGACCTCTCGGGCAAGGCCATTCGCGAGACGCTGACCGAGTGGCTCTCGAGCGACTGGGAAGCCGTGTACCGGCTCATTCCCGATGACCGGGCCACCATCGAAGCGACGCTGACGACGCTGGCCGACGTCGAAAAATGTGGCCTCATCGTCACCACCGGCGGCACCGGCCCCGCGCCGCGTGACGTCACGCCCGAAGCGACAGAGGCCGTGTGCGAAAAAATGATGCCGGGCTTCGGCGAGCTGATGCGCGCGGTGTCGTTGAAGAGCGTGCCCACGGCGATTCTGTCGCGGCAGACCGCGGGCATTCGCGGCCGCTCGCTCATCGTGAACCTGCCCGGCAAGCCGGCGGCGATTCGTGAGTGTCTCGAAGCGGTGTTCCCCGCCATTCCCTACTGCGTGGACCTCATCGGCGGGCCGTACCTCGAAGCGACGGCCGCAGCGCCAAAGGTGTTTCGCCCGAAGCAGAAGTGAGGTGGGCTCGCGCCGATGCGTGACTTGAGCCAGGCCCGCTGCGCCTTGCACCCCGAAGCCCAGGCCGTCGAGAGCTGCAGCCGTTGTGGCGCCTTCGTGTGCGCGCCGTGCCTCGAGTTCCACCTGGACGGGGGCGTGCGCTGCCAGCAGTGCATGACGCGCGACCGCACGGAAAAGCCGTCGACGCGCGCAGTGGTGGCGCTGGTGTTCGGAATCCTGGGGCTGCAGTGCGGGTTGTTGCCGGGCGTCGTCGGGCTGGTGCTGGGCACCGCGGAGCTCTCGGCCATCGAACAGGGTGAAGCTCCCGCCGCGGGCCGTTCTCTGGCGCGCGGCGGGCAAATCCTTGGTGGGGTCTCTGCCGCGTTGTTGGCCCTCGTCGTGCTCGGCGTGGGCTTCTACGTGTTGTTCTCTGGCAAGACCCGCTGGTGACTTACATGCGGGCCATGGCCTGCGTGGCGACGTTCAGCACGACGCTGACGACGATGCAGCCCGTCCAGATGCGGATCCACTGCGCGTACTTCATGCCGGCAGGGGGCGGGTTGTTCGCGTCGAGGGCGTCGGCGTTCTGCCAGCCCCAGATGAGCGTGTAGAGGCCGCAACAGAAGCCGGCGATGCCGTGCCCCGCGCCCTTCGCCTTGAAGAGCTGAATCAGGAAGACGATGAGGCAGGCCAGGTTGACGAGGCCAACGAGGCCGGACAGCGCGGTCAGAATCATGATCATGGTGGGGTTCCCCTCCGGGTAGGTGGTGTGCGGCGAGGCGGGACGGTAGACAACGCCCTGCGTGTCACCAAGGACAATCGAGGCGCCTTCCGTGCGCAAAGAAAGAACGTGGCTGCGCCCGTTGCTGACGCCGTGGGTACGACGTGTGTCACTGGTCGGCTTCGCCGCGTCGTTCTTCTTTCCCGTCACCGGCCTCGGCGTCGACCTCTGCCCGATTCACGCGGCGACGGGCCTGCCCTGCCCCGGCTGCGGCGTCACGCGCGGCATCGCGCTCGTGTCTCAGGGCGAGCTGATGACCGCCATCGGCGCGCACCCCTTCATCGTGTTTCTGTGGCCGGGGCTCGTGGTCCTGGCGGCGCTCGCGCTCGTGCCGCAGCGGCGCGTCGAAGCGATGGAAGCGAAGCTCGACGTGCTCGAGCCGGGCCTGTCGAAGACGTGGCGCGTCTTGTTGTGGGCCTTCTTTGGCTTCGGGTTGATCCGCTTCGCGGTCTTCCTCGTGCTTGGTGAGCGCTTCCCTTAGTGGAAGAGTCGCCGCCCCATGTCAGACACGCCCGACGTCCCCAGCTTCGGGGACAAGGTCCGCTACCAGGTCGATAGGTTCCTCTCGTGGAGTCCGATGGCCCGCTTCGTCGGCCTCTTCGGTCTCTCGCTCATCCTCGTGATGACGAACGCGTTCTTCGCGTTCCTCGTGATGCCGAAGCCGAGCGAAGAAGGCGCCGAGCCCTTCGATTTCCTCGAGGCCATGTGGTGGGCGACGGGCCGCGTGGCCGACGCCGGCACCATGGGCGACGACTCCGGCACGCTGGTGCGCGCGGTCGCCATCATGACCACGCTGTGCGGCGTCGGCGTGGTGGCGTTGCTCATCGGTCTCGTCAGCTCGACCATCGGCGACAAGATTGAAGACCTGCGCAAGGGCAAGTCTCCGGTCATCGACGAGAACCACACGTTGATCCTCGGCTACGGCGAGAAGGTCTTCGCGATTCTGCGCGAGCTGCGTGAGGCCAACTCGAACCTCAAGTTCGCCAGCATCGTCATCCTCTCGGAGACCGACAAAGAAGAGGTCGAGAACGCGGTGCGCGAGCGCATGGGTGACATGGGGCCGACGCGCGTGGTGGTGCGCCAGGGCAACCCGTCGAGCGTGCACGACCTCAAGAAGGTCGGCGCGGGCCGCGCGAAGAGCATCGTCATCTTGAGCGCTGATCAACCCGAGGAGGCCGACGACGCCGCGTCAGACCTCGAGGCCATCAAGGCGCTGCTGGCGCTGCGCCGCGTGACGGGCGCGCTGGTTCGCAACCACGCCGTGGTGGAGATCGCCGACGGTGGCCGTCGCGCCGTCATCGAGCAACTCGGCGCCGGTGGCGTGGAGGTCGTCGCCATGGGCGAGACGCTCTCCCGCATGATGGTGCAGACCGCGCGACAGAACGGGCTCGCGGCGGTGTACCGCGACCTCCTGTCGTACGAAGGCAGCGAGTTCTATTTCAAGAACTTCCCCGAGCTCTCGGGCCAGCCCTTCGGCGAAGCGCAGTGGAAGATGAAGGACGCCGTGGTGTGCGGCGTGCGCACCATCAGCGGCAAGGGCAAGGCCTCGTGCATCCTCAACCCGCCCGACGAGTTCGTGCTGGGTGACAAGGACGAGCTGCTGGTCATCGCCGAAGACGACGACTCGTTCTCGCTCGACGCGGACCACCAGCCGGAAGTGCCCGCGGGCTTCAACGGCGCCGACCCCATTCAGCGCAAGCCGGAGCGGCTGCTGGTGTGCGGCACCAGCCCGCGCCTGGGCGACATGCTGCGCGAGTTCGACAACTACGTGCTGCCGGGCAGCGAAGCGTGGCTGATGCCGGGGCAGGAAAAAGACGCGTTCGCCGAGTTCATCAAGGACCAGGTCGGCAGCCTCAAGAACCTGCGCCTCAAGCACGTCGAAGGCGACCCCACGCAGCCCGACGCGCTCAAGAAGGTCATCTCGCCCGACTTCGCCGTGGCGATGGTCGTGGCCGACACCGAGTCGGACCCCGAAGAGGCCGACGCCAAGACGGTCATCACCGTGCTGCTGCTGCGCGACATGTTCCGCGGGCTGGGCGACCGCAAGCCGCGCATCATCAGTGAGATCCTCGACCCGCGCACGAAGGACCTGTTGGAGACGGACTACGGCGCAGACTTCGTCGTCAGCTCGGAGATGACGTCGATGTTGCTGGCGCAGGTCTCGGAGCGCCGCGAGCTGAACGCGGTGTTCGCCGACCTGTTCGACTCGGACGGGAACGAAATCTATTTGAAGCGCGCGGCGTGCTTCACGGTGCTGGCGCACACCACGACGTGGCTGTCCGTTCAGAAGGTCGCGCGCGATCGCCGCGAGGTGGCCATCGGCTACCTGAAGCTGGGCGGCACGCCGGTCATCAACCCGTCGCAGACCGAGGCGCTCGTGTTCGCCGCGGAAGACCGCATCATCGTGCTGGCGGAAGACGACAGCGAAGCGCTGGGTGACCAGCGAGGTGGCGAGCTGGCGGCGCCGCCGCAGCCGATGCCTCCGAAGGCTGACTCGCAGCCGCCGATGCCCGCGCCGTCGGAGCGCACGCCGGCCGCGGGCCGCTCGGGGTTGTTGCCGCCCGAAGCGCCGAGGCCTGACGTGAAGGCCGTGTCGGCAGGGCCGCGCGTGGGCGGGCCCAGCACCATGCCGCGGCAGCCGCTGCCACCGGGTAACAAGCCGAAGTGACGCGCCTCCCTCTCCATGCGAAGCGGGGAGAGGGCCGGGGAGAGGGGCCAGACGTGAGGACCAATTCGCCCCTCGCTCCAACTCTCGCGCTCTTTCTGCTGCTGAGCGGCCTCGCGTCTGCGCAAGGCAAGGTCTCGCGCGTGCCGTCGCTCAAAGACGCGCGCCAGCACCACACCGCCACGCTGCTGAGCGACGGCCGCGTGCTCGTCGTCGGCGGCCGCGGCACCGACGGCCTGTCGACGCTGAGCAGCTGCGAGCTCTACACACCAAAGAAGAACGCGTGGACGCCCTGCGCGCCGCTCACCGTCGCGCGCAGCCACCACGCGGCGGTGCTGCTGCCCGACGGGCGCGTCCTCGTCACCGGCGGAACCACGCACGAGTCTGTCGACGGGCAGAACCGCTTCGTCGCGCTGGCGTCGGCCGAGCTCTACGACCCCGCGAAGAACAAGTGGACCGCCGCCGCGCCAATGGCCGACGCGCGCAACGGCCACACCGCCACGCTGCTGGGCGACGGCACCGTGTTGGTGGTGGGCGGCGCGCGCGAGCAACGCCAGCACCTCGCGTCGGTCGAGTGCTTCGACGCGGCGAAGAACGCCTGGCACACCGAAAAGCCGCTCGACGTCGCGCGCTGGCTGCACACCGCGGTGCGCACCAGCGAAGGTGACGTGGTCGTCGCGGGCGGCCGCAGCAACGCGAGCCAGGAAAAGAAGGGCCCGGGCGTGTCAATCGCCGAGGTCGAGCGCTTCGACGTCAACGCCCGCTCGTGGACCACGCTGCCTCCAATGTCGGAGCCGCGGCAGCGCACCTCTTTCATCGCCGCCAGCGAAGGCGCGCTCATCGTCATCGGCGGGCAGACCACGACCTCTTCCACCAACTACGCCGAGACGTGGCGACCGGGCCTCACGCAGTGGGAGGCGTTCCAGAACCATCTCTCGATGTCGCTGAGCGCGCACACCGGCACGCGACTGCCTGACGGAGACCTCGTCGTCATCGGCGGAGAGCCGCCCAACGCCGTCGACACCACCCGCGTGCAGCGCTGGCGCGCGAAGACGAAGGAATGGTGCCTGGCGGGCGAGCTGAAAGACGGCCGCAAGACGCACTCGGCGACGCTGCTGAACGACGGCCGTGTGCTGGTGGTGGGCGGCACGTCGGGCGGCCTGCCCGAGAAGACCGCGGAGCTCTGGGCGCCGGCCGAGGGCAAGTGTGAAGACCCGCCGGGCATCTCGCTCGACTGGTGACGATGCTGCTCGAGTACCCGCACGACGAGACCGGCTGCACGCTGGTCATCGATGACGACGGGCGCGTGGCCTACGCGTACCTGCGCGCGCCCGAAGGCGACATCATCGGCGACGTCTGGCTCTACAACCGCGTCGAGACGCCGGCGGTCGCCGACTGGAGCAACCCGTTGCACGCGCCCTTCCCCAACGCGGCGTCGCACGCGCGCGAGCTGGACCAGGCGCCGCCG
>CAYWON010000146.1:0-17377 GCA_964459885.1 uncultured Archangium sp. | reverse complement strand
CGCAGCGTAACCGCGCGCAACGAGCCGACTTCGGAACGAGCTTCTTAGTAGCCGAGCTGCGGCTGACGCTGCTTGCCAGCCTTGTCGGGAACGAACGCCGGCGCGCGGCGGTCGCCGTCGACGGTGAAGGCGAGCTCGGTCATGCCGCTGGCCACCTTCACGGCGCTCTTCACCGCGGCGCTCGACCACTCGTGCCACACCTCGGCCTCGTACTGGCCCGGCGGCACGTTCTTCACGCTGAAGCGCCCGTTGGCGTCGGCCTGCGCGTACCAGGGCGAGTCCGACACGTAGAGCCAGCCGTTCATCGCCGCGTGGATGTTGCACAGCAGGTGCACCGGGCCCGGCGTGTTGAAGAGCTGCTCGCGCTGCGCGCCGTTCTTGTAGAGGCCGAGGTCGAAGTCGTTCGGCTTGCTCAGCGAGAACACGTTGTGGAACAGCTCGTCGTCGTTGCGGAACTCGACGGTGGCGCCCAGCGGCACGGCCAGCACGTGCGGCACGAAGCGCTTGTCCTTCTGCACCACGGCGCGCACGCGCGTGGCGCGCGGCTTCGGCGTGGGCCCGTCGGTGCGGCGCAGCACGATGACGGCGCCACCGGGCCCGTGCGTGCCGCCGCCCGTCACCACGCCTGAGACCACCACCGTCGTCGGCGCGGCCTTCACGGCGGGCGCTTCAGGTTCCATCGGCGTCATCGTCACCGTGGGCTCGGCGATGGCCAGCGGCGTCGGCGCGGCACCACCGGCACGCGCGCGCGCTTCGGTGGCCAGCGGCTTGACCAACGTGGCGACCTCGTCGGGCAGCGACGGCGTACGCAAGAGCGACTCCCATTTCGTCGCGGCGCCCGCGTAGTCGCCGCGGTCCCACGCCAGCTTGCCGCCCGCCAGCAGGTTGAAGATGAGGTACTGGCGCTCGGCCGCCGCCTTGAACGCGAGGTCTTCTGGCGTCTTCACGGCCAGCTGCAGCGGCATGGTGTCGCCGAGCCACGCGGCCGAGGGGTCAGCCTTCGCTTTCGGTGCAGCCGCGGTGACCGCGAGGCAGAGCGAGAAGAGCAGCATGTCGGTCACCAGGTGAAGACGGCGGAGGAAGTGAAGACGTCGTTGTCGACGTTGGGCGCGCCGGAGAGCTCGCGGTTCATCAGGTACTCGGCCTTGATGGCGAGCAGGTCGTAGAGGTCGAGGCGCACGCCGGCGGTGAAGCGGTCGGTCTGCAGTTCAGTGAAGCCCTGGAACTTCGCGTGCCGGCGGTCGTAGCGGCCGTACAGCGTGAGGCCAGTGAAGGCCTCGGTCTTCCACGGCAGCGTGTACGAGACGCGACCCCAGCCGCCCCAGACGTCGAAGCCAGACGCGCGCTCGTTCTCGGAAATGCCGGTGATTTTTCCGCCGGGCCCCGGCTCGTCGATGAGCCTGAGGAACTCACCAGCGAGCGAGAAGCCGAACGCCGTGAGGCGCAGGTCGCCCGCGAGCGCCATCTGCCGCGCGGTGGTGGTGCGTTGGTCGTTGCGTGGGCCGTAGAGGCCGCTGACGCCGGCCTTCAGCTGCACGTACTGAAGGTTCAATTCGTAACCAACGCGCGCCGAGCCGACGAAGTTGCCGGTGAGGCTGGCGTCGATGGGCACCAGCGCTTCGACGCGCGTGCCGTTGTTGGTGGCGGCGACGTTGAAGCTGACGGCGCTCCAGATGGTGGGGAGCTGGAAGCGGTAGAACGCCTTCGCGCCGAGGCCGTGGCCGGTGGTGTAGCGCGCGATGAGCGACGGCGTGACGCCCGGGCGCAGGTTGGCCTCGTTCTCGAGGTACTCGATGCCGAACACGGAATCGAAGCGGCCCACGAAGAGCGCGAGCTCGTGGTTCTTGAACGGCGAGACGCGGCCGAAGGCCTGCTGGAGATCGACGCGCGTGCCGTCGCCCTGCCCCGTGAAGCGCGGCATCAACTGCAGGCGCGCGAACATGAAGATGGGGATGTTGCGCGGCTGGAAGCGCACGTCGGCGCTGGCGGTGTTGATGAGGAAGGAAGGCGTGCTGCCGATGCCCACGCTGCGCGGCAGGAAGCCGTTGGTGAAGCGGCCGGTGGCGTCGTTGCTGGCCACGTCGCCGCGCGAGTTGACCGCCGGGGCGAAGGCGTCGTTGCCGTAGTCGAGCGGCGTGCGCAGGTCGTTCGCGCCGAAGCTGCTGCCGTTGCCGAAGGCCTTCACGAAGCCGACGTCGATGTAGCCGGTGAGCCGCAGCGTCTCTTCGGCCTGGGCTTCGTTGGGGGTGTAGCCGTCGCCGGGGTCTTCTTCGGGGACGCTGACGACGTCGTCAGCGGGGACCAGCGAGACGCCGGCGTCTTCGGTCTGCGCGTGCGCGAGCGACGCCGCGAGCAGGGCGAGGAGAGCAACGCAGCGCCCTCTCCCTGCGACAGCGGAGAGAGGGCCTGGGCCGATGTCCACCTGATGCGATTCGCGAGAAGGCACGTCGTTCGCCCCTCTCCCCGACCCTCTCCCCGCTGTCGCAGGGAGAGGGAGCCTCGTTGCGTTCATGGCGTCGCCCCCGGAATCGCCACACCCAACGTGAGCTGCACCGGCCGCGCGATGCGCTGGTCGGGCGTCAGTTGCAGCAACCTCGCCGCCGAGTCGAGCCAGTCACACGACATCGGAAAATCCACCGCGTCGAAGCACGCCGGGTTGGTCGCCACGCGCAGCGCGTACGCCGCGTGCACGTCGAGCGTCGGCGACACGACAGGCACCGTCACGCCCCGCGCTTCAACCATCGCGCGCAGGTCATCGCGGTTCGACGGCACGAAGACACCGCTGCCCTCTGGCAACACGACGTCGACACGATTGACGAGCGCGTTGAGCAACGGCTCCGTCGGCAGCACCGCGGCGAGCGGCAACGGCTTGTCACCGGCGCGCGCGACGAAGACGTAGAAGTCCTTCGCGCGCACCATGTCGCCCTCACCCTGAATGCGCGGGCCGAAGTCGTAGTAGTGCACCTCTTTCCCATCGACCCAGCCGCGCCGCAGCCCGCTGCCCAGCGTCACCGGGCGAAGCGTCAGCGGGTCTTTCCAGCCGGTGCCGTCGTCGGCGAAGCCCATGCCTTCGGTGACGAAGGGACACACGAGGTACGGGCCAGGCCTGCGTTCGATGCCCTTCGCGTTCAACACGTCGCGCGAGTCGCGGTACGTCTCGGCCGTCAGGCCGGGCGTGATGAGCAGCTCGGCCTTCCAGAACGGTGTGTAGAAGGTCGAGCCGACGTCGACGGGGAAGACGTTGAAGACCTCTGGCGTGCGGTCGAAGTTCTCGTCGTACGGCGCCCACACCGGCTCGACCCACGGCTGGGGGTGGTTGGCCCAGATCTCCGTCACCACGTAGGTCGCGACCTCGCCGTCGGCGACCGCGGGGAACCACGTGAGGCCGGGCCCGCCGGTCTGCGTGGCGTCTTTGCGGAAGGGGATGGACTCGCCTTCGAAGCGCACCAGCTCGCCGGGCGCCCAGCCGCCGAAGTCGACGCCCGCGTCGTGCTTCTCGACGAAGTCGCGCACCGGCCACAGCTTGGCGGGCGGCGCGGCGGGGCCTGAGTTGCACGCGGTGAAGAGCGCGACGAGGGCGACCACGAGCCCCCTCTCCCGCGAAGTGGGTGAGGGCCCAACGTCACCGACCCGCGCTTGCCCGAGCCTCACGCCGACACCAGGAAGCGCTGGCGCTCCTGCTCGAGCTGCTGACCTACGAGCGACTCGACGAGCACCTGCAGCTCCGCCGACGACGCCGCCGGCACACCGCTCGCCAGCAACGCCCGCGCGAAGGCCTCGGCGTTCTCGAAGCGGTCCTTCGGGTCGAGGCTGATGGCCTTGAGCACCACCGGCGCCAGCGCCCCGCACTGCGCCTGCACGCGCGCGCGGTCGGCGTCGGTCGGTCCGGCGCCCGCGCGCGTCATCAATTCGTACATGTTGCCCCCCGAGTAGAGCGGCTCACCCGTCAGCGCCGAGACCAGCACCATGCCGAGCGAGAAGACGTCGCTGCGCAAATCAACCGGCAACGCGCGCGCCTGCTCGGGCGACATGAAGAAGAGGTTGCCCTTCACCACACCGGCCTGCGTGCGCGTGCTGCGCTCGTCACTCTTCACGATGCCGAAGTCGAGCAGCTTCACCTCACCGCGCGCCGACACCATGAGGTTGTTGGGCGACACGTCGCGGTGCACGAGGCCCACGTACTGCCCGGCGTCGTTGGTCTTCGAGTGCGCGTAGGCCAGCGCGCGCGCCGCTTCGACCGCGATGGTGACGACGATGCCGGGCTCGAGCGCGCGACCGCGCTGCTTCTTCGACGCCTCAATCAACGCGTCGACGTCGCGCCCGAGGATGTACTCCTGCGCGAGGTAGTAGCCCTCGGCGTCACGACCGAAGTCGAACACCGGCACGATGTTGGAGTGCACCAACGACGCGCCCAGCCGCGCCTCGTCGATGAACTGGCTCACGACCTCCTGATTGCCAGCGAGCTCGGGGCGCAGGCGCTTCACCACGAAGTGCCGACGGAAGCCCTCGGCGCCGCGCACCACCGCCACCGACACGCGCGCCATGCCACCTTCGCCGAGCGGCGCGACGGTCTCGTAGCGAGAGGTCTGCACCGACGCCTGCGTCGAGCCCAGCGCGTCGTCGGCCTGGAAGCGCGTGGTGTCACTCGGCGGCTGCGCGGTGTCGATGGACAGCCGCTGCGAGAGGCGCTGCAGCTCTTCTTGCGAGCGCTGCAGCTGCGCCGCGGTCTGGCGGAGCAGCTCTTCGCTCTCACCCGTGCGTCGCGGAAAGAACGCGAACACCAGCGCGCCCAGCGCCGCGAGGCCAGAGATGCCGAACACCGGCAACGCAGCCTTCGAGGCCTCGGCTTCAGCCGCGCGCAGCTCGGGCGTCGGGTCGCGGTGCACCAACACCTCGACGTCGTCGGCGAGCGCCTTGCGCGCGCAGCACGCTTCGGTGGGCGCAGCCTTCGACACCGCGAAGCGCCGCAGCACCTCAAGCTGCGCCGTGGTGCCGCCACCCAGCGCGACCGGCGCCTTGCCAGCGGGCACCAACAACACCGCGACGCCCAGCTTGTTCGCGAGCGCGTCGAGGCGGGTGGTGTCGAGCTTCTCGGCCATCACCAACACCGCGGGCTGCTGCTGCGGGTTGGTGCGCACCGAGCGACCCGCTCCCACGAGCCACAGCGCGTCTTGATGCGCGATGACGGTCGAGGCGGTCTGTGACGACGACGCGCGCTCGGCCAGCGGCGTGAGGCGCGCGGTCAGCGTGGCGTCGGTGGAATAGAGCGGCGCAGCGCCGAGAAAGAAGGCGTGCGGCCCGGTGCGTGCGTAGGGCGTGAACCAGGGCTCCTGCTCGAAGTACTTGAACGTCGCGCCGAGCGCCTCGACGTCCGACTGGGACGTCACCTCGCTCAGCAGCTGGCCGATGGCCTCGAGGTTGGCGCCTTGCGACGCGCGCTTCGCCAACTCCGACGCGGCGTCCTGCAGGTTGGCCTCGACGCGAGGCAGCTCGGCCTCGACGGCGGTCTGTGACTGGGTGCGCGCGAGTGCGACTTCTTGAGCACGCAGCGAGCGGTGGACGACGAAGCCAGCGCCGCCAGCGAGGAGCGCCACCAACACGCCCACAATTCTTCGAGTGGCGACCGACATACGGAGCGTGGTTTTCCCGCGCCGCGCCGCGTCGGTCAAAGAACTCGTCGCGGTCGGCACGGCGGCCTGCATCTCTCGACCTACGCGGGGCACGCACCGCCGGTTTCATCTGGCACGATGTGGACGAATGAAGCGTTGTCAGGGCATGTCGGTGGCGCTCGCCTGCGCCGCCCTGTTCTCGTGTTCGGAGCCGGTCGCGTCGTCACCGGCCCTGCATGTGCGCGTGCAGCTCGACCCCATGGCCGCGTCGCGGTGTGTGCGCGTGCGCGTGTCGGCGGTGGACGTCGAACCACTCGTCACCGACGCGATGCCGCGCACCGACGACGAGCTGAACGTGGCGCTCTTCCGGAGGTCGCTGCCGGCGCGCGTCACGCTGCAGGCTGAGGGCTACCTCGCACCCGACTGCTCAGGCGCCGTGACCGAGTCGTCACCAGCGGTCGACGCGACGTTCTCTGACACAGTGACGACGGTGGTGCTGCGCATCAACGCGGCGCCACGAGATGGCGGCGTCGATGCTGGGTCCGACGCGGGGCTCGATGCCGGCCTCGACGCTGGCGTCGATGCAGGGGTCGACGGTGGCGAGGACGCAGGCGTCGACGCTGGTGACGACGCGGGCGTGGACGCAGGCTTCGACGCGGGCGTGGACGCGGGCTTCGAAGACTGCGCGAACGGCGTCGACGACGATGTCGACGGTCTCATCGACTGCGCAGACAGCAACTGCCCTGCGAGCGCGACGTGCAACGACGGCAACGCGTGTACGAACAACGACGTGTGCGCGGCGGGCGTGTGCGTGGGTCAACTCGAGACGTGCATGGGCCCGGTGCCGGTGTGTCAGACGCTGACGGGCTGCGACGCCGGCGCGTGTGTGACGGCGCCGGCGATGGCGCGCACGTCGTGTGACGGTGGCCGCTGCGATGGTGCGGGCCGCTGCGCGCCGTTCTGCGACGCGACGCGCGCGGGGCTGCGGGCGTGCTTCCGCTTCGAAGGCAACGGCACCGACGAGAGCGGACGAGGCAACCACGGCAACCTCGCCAACGCCGCGTTCGACGCGGGCGTGCGTGGGACGGGCTCAGTGCTCACCGTCAACGGCTGGGACATGCGCAACCACAACTCGCTCGACTGCGTGAACGACATCACCGTGGAGGCATGGGTCCGGCTCTCCGCACACCCGGACGCAGGCGAGCGCTACGGCCTCCTCGACAACGATGGTCAATACAGCGTCTTCATCGGGCCCGGCGGTGAGCTGCGGTGCATCGTCAGCGCGTCGCTCATCGTGCCGAGCGTCATCCCCGTCGGCACGTGGACCCACGTCGCGTGCGTGCGTGGTGCAGGCACGTTGCGCGCCTACATCAACGGGTTCGAGCGCGACTCCATCAACTCAACGACGGCGCTCACCAACGGCAACGGCAACGGCTTGACCGTCGGCATGGACAGCCCCAACGGCGACGTACTTCAGGGGGAGATCGACGGCGTTCGTGTGTGGTGCGAAGCGCTGCCGCCGGAAGACCTGTGCAGTGTCGTCGGTGAGTGCGGCTGAACAGCTCCACTGGACGCAGCGGTCCGGCAACCGACGGTCGAAAACAACCGCCTTCGCGCCGTCAGCTCGACGACTCGCGCCGCGCCCGCGCCAACGTCAGCACCGACACCCGCGCCGCGCCGGCCTCACGCAGCACCCGGCACGCCTCGCGCGCCGACGCGCCGCTGGTCAGCACGTCGTCAATCAACACCACCTCGCGGCCCTTCACCGCCGGCGACGCGATGAACGCGCCTCGCACGTTCGCCTCGCGCTCCGACTCAGACAGGCCGACCTGCCTCGGCGTGTCGCGCACGCGCGTGAGCCACTCGAGCTGCACCTCGCGCGCTTCTTCCGTCGCCAGCACGTCGGTCAACAACCCCGCCTGGTCGAACCCGCGCTGCCGGTACCGCGCGTCGTGCAGCGGCAACGGCACCAGCGCGCCAGGCATCGTGGCCAACACCTCGGCCGACGTCGCCGCGAGCAGCAACCCCAGCGGGCGCGAAAGGTCTGACCGGTCTTCGTACTTGAAGCGGTGAATCGCCCGCGCCAACGCCCCATCGTGCTCGAAGGGCGCCCACGCCTTGTCCCACGGCACGCCGGCGCGACACCGCGCACACACGCCGCCGTCGAACGCCCCGGCCTCCGCGCAGCGCACGCAGTGCACCGTCGGCAGCTCCAGCACTTCATGTGCGCAGCGCTCGCAGAAACAGCCAGCCGCCGGCAGCACGTCGTCACAGGCCGCGCACTGCGGCGGCAACAGCACGTCGACCACCGCGTTGAACGCCGCCCGCCAGCGCACGCCTCACTCCTCCGTCTTGATGCGCTCAGCGAAGCTCTTCACGGCGTCGAGGCCGTGCTTCTTCAGCACCGCGTCCAGCTGCGTCTGCTCGGCGTCGCTCTGCACCCAGCCCCACAGCTCCACGCGCCCGTTGCGCACGCACGCGGTGACGGCCTTGTTGGCCTTCAGCTCCTTCTGCAGCTGCTGCCGCAGCTTGAGCTGCGCGGCGGTGCGCGTCTCGACGTCTTCCGCGCACGCCATCACGTGCACGCGCTTGCCGTCCTTCTTCCACACCAACGAGGTGCGCACGCCGGCGCAGCTCGCCTCGATCCAGATGGAATCGGCCTCCGCGCTCTCGAGGCCCTCTTCCACACAGCGGCCCGACGAGCCGGTGATGGTCTCGAGGTTCGTCACGCGGAACAGCTTGCGCTGCCCTGTCTCGATGGTGACCGCCCGGTACTCACCGGACAGCAGCTCGGCCGCACCGAGCGTCAGCGAGGCCCACACCGTCAGCAGCAGCGTCGTCTTCATGGCGTCGTGCAGACGGAGTTCCGGCACGTCAAATTCGCTGCGCAGACGTTGCCGCACGTGCCGCAGTTGTTCCGGTCGAAGGCAGTGTTGACGCACGCGTTGTTGCACATGGTCAACCCGACGTTGCACGTACACACGCCGCTCTCACAGCCGATGCTGGTGAACGCGCCCTGGCACACGTTGCCGCAGGTGCCGCAGTTGTTGCGGTCGCTCGACAGGTCGCGGCAGCTGCCGTTGCAGTTGGTCTGACCGACCGGGCACTGGCAGCTCCCGGCCACGCAGTTCTGCGTGAAAGGACAGCCGCGGTTGCACATGCCGCAGTTGTTGCGGTCGCTCTGCAGGTCGATGCAGCGGTTGTTGCAGAACCCGAAGCCGCCCGTGCAGAAGCAGTTGCCGCCCACGCACTGCTCGTTGGTGCCGCAGCGCCGGCCGCACGCGCCGCAGTTCTGCGCGTCGTTCTGCAGGTTGAGGCACGCGCCGCTGCACGACGACTCGCCCATGGGGCACATCGTCACGCACTGGCTGTTGTCGCAGACCTGACCCGGGCCACACGCGTTGCCACACGCGCCGCAGTTCTGCGCGTTGCTGTCGGTGCGCACGCAGCGGTTGCCGCAGTTGGTGTAGCCGACCGGGCAGCGACAGGTGCTGCCGGTGCAGAACGCGCCGGGCGCGCCGCACGCGTTGCCGCACGCGCCGCAGTTGTTGACGTCAGACGTGGTGAAGACGCACGAGTTGCCACAGCGCGTCTGGCCTCCGAAGCACTGCGCGGCGCAGTTGAAGCCGGTGCAGACCTGGTTCGACGCGCACTGGTTGTTGCAAGAGCCGCAGGTCGCCGGGTCGAAGCGTGAGACGCAGCGGCCGTTGCAGTTGATGAAGCCCGACGGGCACGTGCAGTTGCCCGCAGTGCAGGTGCCGGTGCCACACGAGTTGCCACACGCGCCGCAGTTCTGCGGGTCACTGATGGTGTTGGTGCACAGCCCGTTGCAGGTGGCGAAGCCAGACGGACACGCCTGCGTGCACGTGCCGTTGTTGCAGCTCGAGCCGGCGCCGCAGACCACGCCGCAGCCGCCGCAGTTGTTGGGGTCGTTGCCCGTCGAGACGCACTGGCCGTTGCACGACTGCTGGCCGGCGGGGCACTGGCAGCTGCCCATGACGCACGTGCGGCCGCCGCTGCAGACGTTGTTGCAGGCGCCGCAGTTGAGCGCGTCACTCGCGGTGCTGACGCAGCGGCCGTTGCACAACGTCTGGCCCGCGGGGCACGCGCAGGTGCCGTTGGTGCAGGCCTGACCCGGCGCGCAGGTGTTGCCACACGCGCCGCAGTTGTTGACGTCGCTTGCGGGCGACACACACACGCCGTTGCACAGCGACTGACCCGACGGGCACGCGCACGCGCCGTTGCTGCACACCGCGCCCACCGCGCACGGCCGGTTGCAGCCGCCGCAGTGCGAAGGGTTGTTGGTCGGGTTGACGCACTGGCCGTTGCAGACCACCTGCCCAGCAGGGCACGCGCACTGGCCGTTGGTGCACGTCAGGCCGCCGGGGCACGCGTTGCCGCAGCCGCCGCAGTTGAGCGGGTCTGACGTGAAGTTGACGCAGCGCCCGTTGCACAGCTGCGAGCCGGCGGGACACGCGCAGGTGCCGTTGCTGCACGTGCTGCCCATGGGGCACACGCGCCCGCAGACACCGCAGTTGGCGTTGTCGCTGCCGGTGTTGGTGCACACGCCATTGCAGTTCACCTGGCCCGGCGCGCAGGTGCTGACGCAGACCGAGTTGCGACAGATGCTGCTGCCCGCGCACGTGAGCCCGCACGCGCCGCAGTTGCTGCTGTCGTTGGTGGTGTCGACGCACGCGCCGTTGGCGCACTGGGTGCGCGGCGGCGTGCAGGTCGACACGCAGGTGCCGGCGCTGCAGACCTGGCCGGCCTGACACGCGCGGTTGCACGCGCCGCAGTTGTTGATGTCGCTGCCGGTGTTGACGCACTGGCCGTTGCACGACGTGGTGCCGACCGGGCAGCCCACGCAGCCCGCCATGCACGCCTGGCCCGGCTGGCACGCGCGGTTGCACTGGGTGCAGTGCAACACGTCGCTGTTCAAGTCGACGCACTGGCCGTTGCACAGCGTCAGGCCCGGCGAGCACGGCTGCGGCCGGCACACGCCGTTGTCACAGGTCTCGAGCGGGCCACACTGGATGTTGCAGCCGCCGCAGTTGCGCACGTCGTTGCGGAGGTTGGCGCAGGCGCCGTTGCACATGACCTCGCCGCCGCTGCACCCAGTGGTGCACGCGCCGTTGGTGCACGTCTCGGACGGGCCGCAGCTGCGACCGCACGCGCCACAGTTCGACGCGTCGGTGCGCGGGTCGACACACACGCCGTTGCAGTTGACCTGGCCCACGGCGCACGCGGCCACGCACAGACCCGAGCGGCACGCCGAGTTGGGCGCACACACGTTGCCGCACGTGCCGCAGTTGTTGCGGTCATCGCGCGTGTCGACGCAGCTCTGGCCGCACTGCGTGAAGCCCGGCGAGCAGCCCATGACGCAGCGGCCGGTCTGGCACAGCAGGCCGTTGGAGCACTGGGTGTCGCAGTTGCCGCAGTGTTCAGCGTTGCTCTCGGTGTCGACGCACTGGCCGTCGCACAGCGACAGCGGAGCGGAGCAGCTGCACGCCGCGGCGACGCATTGCTCAAGGCCTTCGCAGCGCTGGCCGCAGCCACCACAGTTGAAAGAGTCCTGCGTGATGTCGATGCAGCGGCCGTTGCAGAACGACTGACCTGCCGGGCACGTCGCGCTGCACTGGCCGTTCTGACACACCGAGCCCGTCGCGCACGCGCGGCCACACGCGCCACAGTTCGCTTCGTCGGTGGCGAGCGCCGCGCAGGCGCCGTTGCAGGTGGTCTCGCCCGCCGCGCACTCCACGGCGCCCGGCTGACAGCGGTTGTCCACGCAGGTGTAGCCGTCGGGACATGCGGGGTCGCCGACCTCACCGCAGACGAAGAGCTCGGTGCGCGAGCAACCGGAAGACACGAGCGTGAGCGCGCCGCACAGCGCGAGGAGGAGCCGGGGATTCGACTTCATGGGGTGGCCTTCGGGCAGGTGTGAGGTTTCGGCCTGTGGGATGACTCTAGCCCGCGACCGGAGGTGGATCACTTCTTCGGCCGGGTATTGTCCCGCCCGCCGCCCGATGCGCCCCGACGCCCTCCTCGACTCGTTGGTGAAGGACCGGTCTCCCGAGCGATTACGCGTGTATGCCGACGTGGCGTTGGAGCACGGCGACGTGCACGGCGAGCTGGTCGCGCTGCAGTGCGCGCGCGAAGCGTCGGGAGGCCCGCGCAGCCGTCGCGAGCGTGACCTGATGGCCGACGCGCTGCTGCGGCTGGGGGAAGCGCTCGGCGCCACCGTGCACGGCGAGTTTGTGCGCGGCTTCATCGACACGCTCGAGGTGTCCGTGCAGCCGGGCACGCAGCTGGCGCCGCTGACGCAGCTGCCCACCACGAAGCTGCTGCGCCAGGTCGTGCTGCGCAGCGGCGTCTGGCATCAGCTGGGCGAGCTCACGCCTTTCTGGGCACGCTTTCCGGTGCTGCCGACGCTCGAAGCGCTGACGGTGTCGCGCGATGTGGCCGCCGGAGACCTGCCGCCCGAGCTGGGCCGCGTGGCGCCGCTGGGTGACGCGCTGCCGTCGCTGCGCGCGCTCGACCTGCATGGCGTGGGACATCGCCTCGAGGACCTCGTGTGTCTCGAGCTGCGGTCCTTCACGGCGTCGCTGTTGTCGGCGTCGACGATTCCCGCGCTGGTGGCCGCGCAGTGGCCGCGCCTCGAGTCGCTCGAGCTGGAGTTCGGCCCCGCGCAGCCGGAAGAGGCCGAGCCGCTCTTCGGCCCGCTGCTGGACGCGCCGATGAGCGCGGTGCTCAAGCGCGTGTGCGTGCGCAGCCCGTGGCCGGAGTTCTTCTCGGCAGCGCTGCCGCGGTCGGTGCTGGGCCGCGGGCGCGAAGTGTCGGTGTAGTCAGCGCGTCGTCTGCCACTTGAGGCGAAAGCGCGTGTCGAAGCGCGTGTCCGCGAGCAGCTCGATGGTGCCCGGGGAGCCCAGCAGCTCGAACGTGGCGTCGAAGATGCCCAGTCGGTACTGCGCGATGACGTCCCACTCGGGCGTCACGAAGCGATGGAACTCGGGGCGCACGTGCGTGGTGGCGACGATGCAGGTCGGGCCTTCGCTGACGACGTCGACGGTGAGGTAGTTGCCCGTGGTGTGCAGCGTGCGACCCAGCCGCTCGAGGGTCCGACGCAGGCCGATGACGCGACCCATGGTGACGGCGGCGAAGCCCAGCGGTGTTTGCACGTAGCCCGCCATGAAGTCGTGGCCGAGGCGGCGGTAGCGCTTCATCACGTCGGGCTCGTCGGGCACCAGCTCGTCGACCAACACCTTGAAGGCGCGGAGGAACGCGTCCATCGGGAACGCGGGCTGGTTCGACGAGAAGTCCATGCCGGCGCGCTTCAGCTTCACGAGGATGTCGGGCGTGAGGCGCGCACCGAAGGCACGCTTGGTGCCGTCGACGACGGTCGAGAAGATGACGGGCTCTTCGCCGGCTGAAGCGGTCATGTCGCGTGCGCCCCCGAGAGCCGCGAGTGTACCAGCGGTCAGTCGCGCCACGTGACGCGGTAGCGCGTCTCCACCCCACCCGCCTCGCGCGACAGCACCTCGACGGCGGGCGACGTCGCGCCGAGTTGGCCGAGGAAGCCCTCGACGACGCCGACCCGGTAGAGCTCCATCACCTGCCACGAGGGCTTGATGTGGGCGACGAACTCCGGGCGCACGCGGGTGACGAGGTGCACCTCGGTCGGCCCCTGCACCACGCCTTCCGCGTCGAGGTAGTTGCCGGTGTTGCGGATGCTGCGCCCTGCGCGTTGCAGCGAGCGCCGCACGCCCAGCACCCGCGCCAGCGTGAACGTCGCCGCGCCGATGGTGGTGCTGCCGAAGGCGTCGGTGACGGCGCGCCCAAACGTGCGCAGGCGCTGCGGTCGAGTCAGCGCTTCGCCGGGCACCAGCGCGTCGGCCAGCGTGAGGAAGGCCGCGAGGAAGACGTCGACGGGCCAGGCCACCTGCCGCACGTCGAGGTCGACCCCCAGCGCCTTCACCTGCGCGCGCAGGGACGGCGTCAGCTGGGGCCCGTACGCGCGCACGATGCCGTCGAGGGCGGCAGAAAAGACGACGGGCTCACTCACGCCGACTCCGCGAGGTGCCGCGCGATGCGCAGCGCCATCGTCATGATGGTCAGCTGCGGATTCACACCCAGGCTCGTGGGCACCACGCTGCCGTCCGCGATGGTGCAGCCTTCCAGCTCGAAGCACTCGCCCCACGCGTCGACGACGGCGTGCGACTTGTCGGGGCCCATGCGGCAAGTACCCAGCGGGTGCTGACTGCCACACTCGAGGTCGCGCCCCTTGATGGCCGCGAGGTCGAGGCTGCGCAGTCGGTCGGGCGTCACGCCGCCGAGGCCCAGCACCGGCAAGAAGACCTCCTTCGCGCCGGCGGCGAACCAGATCTCCGCCATCACCTGCATCAGCCGCGGCAGCACGGCCTTGTCCTTCTTCGCCATGCGGTACGTCACCAGCGGCTCTCGCCCGAAGCCGCGCCGCACGGTGCCGCCGCCGTCGTCGTGGAGGAACCCACCGAACACGCCCAGGTGGCGAATCTGCTGTGCCCGCTCGAGGTGCGACGCGCCGATGCCCGGCAGCGTGGCTGCCATGACGCCCGGCGGAAGGAACAGCGAGGTCATGGTGATGCCTTCGCTTTCCCAACCGTCGCCCCACATCGACTGCAGCGCGCCGCGCCAACCTTCGACCGGCTCTTCGAAGCGACCCATCACGCGGAAGCTCGGGTGCAGCGTGAGGTTCTTGCCCACCTGCTTGCTCGCGCGCCCGAGCCCCGACGCCTGGGCGATGAGCGGCGTGTGGTACGCGCCAGCGGCCAGCACCACGCGCGGCGCGTAGATGGTGAATGACGTGCCCGGCGTGTGGTTCGGTCCGTTGAGCAGACGACCGACGACGCCGTTGGCGCGACCGTTCGCGTGCGTGACGCGGTCGACCAGCATGTGACTCCACACGTCGGCGCCGTTGGCGATGGCGCGCGGCAGCCACGAGAGGTCGACCGACAGCTTCGCGCCCTGCGGACAGCCGAAGTTGCACTTGCTGTGACCTACGCAGCCGCTCGTGTTGCGGCGAATCGGCTTCAGCGGTCGACCCAGCTTCGTGCAGCCCTCGTTGAAGAGCAGCGTGGAGCGGCTGCGCAGCGACGCGGGGACTTCTTCGACGTGGGTGACGCGCTCAACCTCAGCGAAGTACGGCTCGAGGGCTTCTTCAGTGAAGTGCGGGAGCCCGCGCAGTTCGCGCCATTCCTTCAAGACCCAGCCCGGCGTGCGGAAGCAGACGCCGCCCGTCATCACCGACGAGCCGCCGACGCACTTGCCCATCATCACGTTGATGGCCGGCGAGTCGCCGAGCGGAATCGAGAAGGTGAGGCCCGCGTCGCGCCACATGCGGCGAATGGTCTGGCTCGGCGTGAACTTCGCGTACTCGCGCTGTGGCACGTGCGCGCCTTCTTCCAACACGAGCACGCGTTGGCCGGCCTCGGCGAGGACCGCGGCGACGACGGCTCCGCTCGCGCCGCTGCCGACGACGACGACGTCTGCGTCGAGCGTGAGCGGCCCCACGTGTTGCGCGCCATCGAAGAAGCTCACGGGAGCCTCGCCGGGAAGGTCGAGCGACCGACGTGGCCGACCTCTCGCTGCACGTCGGGGTGCTCGTAATAGACGGTGCAGAGGAAGGCTTTCACCGCGAGCACTGGCGCCGACGCGAAGGACTCTTCCATGCGCGTCAACGCACGCACCCGCGTGGCGACGTCGAGGCGCGAGAGCGTGGGGAAACGGAAGACCATGACCGGCGCAAGGAATGACGCGACGGAGAGCGCGAGGAAGAAGACGAAGCGCGGCTGCGGCCCAGCGCGACCGAGGAAGTCTTCCATCTGCGACATCAACCAGTCGATGCGGGCGGCGGGCGGAGGCGTGACGCCGTCGGAGTAGAGCGCCTCAGCGAAGGCACGGAGGTGGTGCAACACGCGCGCGGGTGTGCGGCGAGGCGACGTGAACGCGGGCTGTTGAATGAGGCGGACGGTGCAGTGGCTGGCGACGTGCGCGACGCGTGGTGGCCCCTCGACCTCGAGCCAGCGGTTCTCAAGTCACTTTTGGCTCTGGGAGGACCAAAAGTGACTTCAGAAGCGTTCGAAGCGCGCGTGACGGGTGTCCCCATGTCGCGTGGTCGCGGGGCCAGCCCGTGCTGACGCGGCAGACCGACAACAAGCCGACCGCCCCCCTCAAGGCGTGACGCCGTCCGAGTAGAGCGCCCCAGCGAAGGCACGGAGGTGGTGCAACACGCGCGCGGGTGTGCGGCGAGGCGACGTGAACGCGGGCTGTTGAATGAGGCGGACGGTGCAGTGGCTGGCGACGTGCGCGACGCGTGGTGGCCCCTCGACCTCGAGCCAGAGGTTCTCAGGTCACTTTTGGCTCTGGGAGGACCAAAGTGACTTCAGAAGCGTTCTCGAAGCGCGCGTGAAGCGCGTGACCGGGCCCGTGGTCGCGGGGCCAGCCCGTGCTGACGCGGCAGACCGACAACGAACCGACCGCCGCCCTCAAGGCGTGACGCCGTCCGAGTAGAGCGCCCCAGCGAAGGCACGGAGGTGGTGCAACACGCGCGCGGGTGTGCGGCGAGGCGACGTGAACGCGGGCTGTTGAATGAGGCGGACGGTGCAGTGGCTGGCGACGTGCGCGACGCGTGGTGGCCCCTCGACCTCGAGCCAGCGGTTCTCAAGTCACTTTTGGCTCTGGGAGGACCAAAAGTGACTTCAGAAGCGTTCTCGAAGCGCGCGTGACGGGTGTCCCCGTGTCGCGTGGTCGCGGGGCCAGCCCGTGCTAACGCCGCAGACCGACACTAGGCCGACCGCCACCCTCAATGCGTCGCGCCGCGCGGTCAGGCCGTTGGGAGAATCAGCGTGCCGTGCGTTGCGAGTTCGAGAACACGGAGCCTCTCGGCCATTGCGTCGACGGCTGCGACCAACGCGCCCACGTCGACGTCGTTGGTCGCGAGTTGCGCGGCGAGTGACTCCGCCAACTCGGGGGACTGCTCCCGCAAACGCGGACCCAACGCCGTGAGCAGCGCGACGGCCTCTTGCCTCTCCACCGAGTTGGACCGCACAAGCACGCAGGCGAGGTACAGCTGCCAGCGCAACCGTGACGGCTCCGCGGCGACCAACCTGCGCGCCATCGTCACGAACGTGGGGCGATGTCGCCGAAGCCCGCCAGTCTCGACGGCGCGCCGGAACCAACCGATGGCTTCGTTGGGGCCACCAATACCGAGAGAGAGGTCAACGAGTCTGAAGAAGAGGTCACTGCGAGTGCTGTCGAGCTCCGTCGCGTGCTTGAGGACGGCGATGGCTTTCAGGAAGTAGCCGTCGCCAGCGTAGAGATCCGCAAGCCGTGCACACGCCTCCGCCGCGAGGGCTGTGTCCTTCGCGCGCAACGCAGCCGTGCACCATTCCTGAAGCAGCTTGACGTTGGTCGGGTCGGCGCTCACCGCCTGTTGCAGCGCCCTGGCCTCCCGTGCCCAGTTCGTCGTCACCGCTGAAGCCGCGCGATGATGGCGTCGGCGTCGGTGAACAACTGCACACCGTCCCACAGCGCCGGCGCTTCCTTTCCACCGCGCGCCAACAAGTCCGCGCGCACCTCGTCGTACGTCACGTTACGGAACCGCACCTCCACCTCGTGGTCGACGACGTACTTGCGCACCCGCGCGCTCTGCGGATCAGAGATGGCGTGAAACAACTCGAACATTGGTGGATGGGGGCGCCGTTCCCGCTTACGCGGTGCGGTCTCCCCCACCT
>CAYWON010000145.1:0-17426 GCA_964459885.1 uncultured Archangium sp. | reverse complement strand
AGGTGGCCGCGTGGTACCGTCACGTCGAGGACCAACTCAAGTGATCAGCGGGGTACGAGTTCCGACGCGCTTCATGACCCGAATTATGTAGGAACGAATAGTGACTTAACTTTCGGGATGCCGTCATTCGACTTTCAACCGGGCGCAGATCCGACTGACATATTCTACGGCCGGGTAGTGTCAACTGTGGCCAACTCCACGACCGCAGGAGCATCGCTCACATGCGACGTATTCAACGATGCAGACCATTCGCGATTCGACGTACTTGTCACGACACGCCATCCACAAGCGAATCCACCGAATACTTGGTCGAATGTCGAGTCAGCTGGCACAACGATTTTCCACGAGTGGGGCCACACCATGGGGCTGGCTCACTCTGACTCGTTCGTCGCTCTCATGAACACATCGCCGATTGACCGAGTGTCGCTCGCAGGTCGACGCGTTCTCTTCCGCGACACCGCGGATGCCGTCGTCGTGAGCAAGGCTGACGGCGACATGTCTCAAGGTCTGTATGCCAAAGGAGTTGGAACGGCGTTTGGGCACAATCCGGACTATGGACTGTCGCCGGTGAGCAGAACCTTTCGACGAGACTCCGAGGGACGACTCATTCCGACTACCAACGTGCGAACGCTAGAACTCCCGATTCCCAAAACAGGTCCAGTCACGTTCGACAGTCTGGCTTTCACTGTGCTGAATCACTCGAAGTGGCGACAAGGTACAGTCGAGTTCTTCGCCGTCGAGGACACTACAAATACCGATGTTGTGCTAAACACACCTGCCCAATGGTTCTCTCTCAACTTCTTTCCACTTCCAAGTTGGACAACTCTTCTTCCTGAGCAAGCGCCGCTCTACTTCGGAACAGATCGACCTGGAAACGTCTTCTTTGAACTTGTCGTTCCCATTCGGCCAGCAGGACTGGAGGCTCTTCGTTCTCAGATGATTCCTGGACGGCGGTATCGTGTTGTGATGCAGATCAGTCCACCCGCCGGATTCATCGATGCTGACAACACTGACAATTTAGTATCAAGCGGGATCTCATTGAGACTTGCGCCGTAAAAAGGAGATTCAAAATGAAATTCAGCCCTCTTGTGTTTCTCATCTTCGTTGGATGCAGCGAATCAAAACCAGAGGCGAGCCTCAACTACAGTTCCCGAACATTGCTGTTGCCAGCCTCGTTTGACTGGGGGAACAGTGTTCTATCGGGATTCGTCGATTGGCACGTTAGAGCAGTTGATGGCGCAGCATCGGACACGCTGGAAATGGCGGTCAATCCACACTTCTCACAATCAACAATTTCGCTCAACGTGGATGTTCCACTCAACATGATTGGCACGTGGGAGAACGATGAACTGCCGGTAGAGTACGAGTATTATAAATACGCTGACGCAACAGGGTACGGTGTAGGAGAGGAGTTCGTCGGGCAGTTGCGCGACTTTCATCAGAGTACAGCGAATCCAACGTCAGACCCGATTCCAGCAGCCGACGTGGACGACAGCAATCCGGTAGCTCGCTCTCAGGCAGGGCTGGGACCTGATTTCGCAAATGAGCACAATAGATATCTCGTCCGCGCGGTCGTGCTCAAGATTGGAGCTGATGGTTCGATTCGAGGACGAATCACGCTGCACCCCGACCCGGGTGACCTCCCCGCCGTATTTGACACGTCGTACGACCGTGAACTGCGTGTCGAGGGCCACCTCCGGCACCTTCTGTGCGACGATCTCGTCAGCGTCGCGGTCAACGCAGACACCGGAGTGAAAACCCTCAAACCCTCCGGCTCATGGAGCAGCCTCTGCGAAGCCCGGTTTCACCCGTGACGACGCCCCGCTTGCGAACCGCAGCCGCGATGCTGGCAATGCTGACTTCCTGCGAGCGGGACATCGGTTGCTACGGCTTGGGCGACAAGGTCTGCCCCGCTGGCTACGTCTGCGCATACGTGCCCAGCACGGGCGAGGAGAAGTGCGTACGCGACGCCGGAACGCGCTGAGGCGCGACCGCTACGGCTTTCCGCCGAGGCTCAACCGCGCCGAGCCGATGATGGCCGCCACCGCGTCGTCGCGCACGCGGCGCTCCACACTCAGCGCGTAGTACCGCTCCATCAACCCTTCGACGGGCCCGAGCGGCTCAACGTCGAACAGGTCTTCGACCTCGGCGCGCAGCGCGTCGCGCACCGGGAACACGCCGATGCCGCGCGCCCCCAGCACGCGCATCATGGCCGCGTCGTCGACCTCGGCCGCCACGCGGAACTCGCCGACGGTGTCGACCAACCAGCGCTCGAGCGGCTTGCGCAACAAGACCCGCTGCGTCGGCAACACAAACGCTTCGCCCACGAGCGACGCCGGAAACCCGCGCTGCAGCCGCCGCGCTTCGCCGCGCGCCGCGTACCAGGTGAGCCCCGAGCTGCCGAGCAGGTGTGAGTGCACGCCCGCGCGCACCAACGGCGCGTCGGCCAGCGCCACGTGCGTCTCGCCGCTCAACAGCTCGCCCACAATCGTGTCGAGGTCGGCCTGGCGCACCTCCACCGGGCCCCACGCGCGGCTGCGCAGCACGGGGTCGAGCAACTTCGCCAGCACCGTGCGCGGCAAGCTCGAGACGGCGGCGACGCGCACCGGCCGCCGGTGCTCCGGCTTGCCGCGCCCCGCAGACACCTCGAGCAGCTCGGTGCCCAGCCGGTGAATCGCTTCGGCGTACGCCAGCACCTGCTCACCAAACGCGGTCAGCACGAGCCGCCGGCCTTGTCGGTCGAACAGCGGTGAGCCCAGCGCCTCTTCGAGCTGCTTGAGCTGCGTCGACAACGTCGAGTGCGTGACGTGCAGCTGCTTGGCCGCGGCGCTGAGGCCGCCTTCACGCGCGATGACGCGGAAGTACTGGAGGTGGTGATGGTTGAGCCACGACATGGAGCGCGCCGTGGCTTGTACCACCTCGCGTCACTTCGCCTTCGGTCGCACCGCGCGGTCGCCCTGCGGCTGCGACGCGTAGTCCGCGGGCGTGGCCACCTCGGGGTTGAGCCACTCGATGAGCGCCGCGTGCCCCTGACTCTCGGGGTCGTTGACGAGGTAGCCGTCGGCCAGGCCGATGACGCGGAAGCCGCGCCGCAGCTGGAACGACAACGTCGGGTCACGCTGCTCGCCGCGCACCACGGCCGCGACGTAGTCACCCGGAGTCATCTCCTTCGCGAACTCGGAGTACCCACGCAGCCGCGCGCCCGCGCGAATGCGCAACAACCGCAGCCGCATCGCCAGCGTCTGGCGCGCGTCGTACAGCTGACGGCCCACGCCGCGCCCCTGCCACTCGGGGTCCACCATCACCTCGGCGCCGTACAGCGTGCGGCCGCGCGCGGGGTCGTGGTTGGTGAACGTGCCCTGCTCGGTGAAGACCTTCCAGTCGGCGGTGGCCTCGTAGTCGTCCCAACGCACGATGAGGCTCGCGCTCATGCCCACGATGGTGCCGCGCTCGGTGACGGCGACGAACTGCCCTTCGGGGAACATCTCGAGGTGTGACTCGAGCTGCGCGACCGACCACGGCTTCGCTTCCGGGTACACCTTCCGCGTGAGCTCGATGATGCCCGCGAAGTCGCTCGCGCGCGTGTGCCGCACCCGCGCTTCACCTTCATCTGACTTGCCGAGGCGCTGCACCGACGGCTGCAGCGGCTGGTGACGCCGCCGCTCGGAATCAATGAGCGGCAACACCGAGCCGTTGCCGCGCGCGTCAGAGAGCGCGCGCAGGTCGACGTCGGCGATGACCATCGCTTCCTGGTTGGGGATGCCCTCGGCGGCGATGCCGTCGCGGCTGAAGCGGAAGTCGCTCGGCGTGAGAATCGACGCCTGCCCGTAGTTGAGCGCCACCGCCGGCACCTGCGGCAGCGAGCCGACGGTGGACGACTGGATGACGTACATCTGGTTCTCGATGGTGCGCGCCTGCGCGCAGTGCCGCACGCGCAAGAAGCCCTGGCGGTCATCGGTGCAGCTCGGCACCACCAGCAACTGCGCGCCCTGCCGCGCGTGCTCGCGCGCCACTTCGGGAAACTCGACGTCGTAACAGATGGCGATGCCCAACCTGCCGATGTCGGTGTCGAACGTGCGCAGCTCGTGGCCGCCCTCGAGGTTCCAGTCTTCACGCTCGAAGCGCGTCATGTGCAGCTTGGCCTGCGCGCCCAGCTCTCCGTCGGGCGTGAAGAGGTAGCTGACGTTGGCGAGCGTGCCCGACGTGTCGCGCTCCAGCATCGAGCCGCCGACGATGAAGAGGTCGTGCTTGCGCGCGTGCTGCGTGAAGAGCTCGCGCAGCTGCGGCGTTCTCTCCGACAGCGCGTTGACCTGCTGCAACATCGGCCGGCGCACGTCGCCCAGCGTCAGCAGCTGCAGCGTGAAGTACTCGGGGAACACGAGCAGCTCGACGCCGTAGTCGGCGGCGGTGGTGATGAGGCCATCGACCTGCGCCGCGAAGGCGTCGAAGTCGGCCACCGGGCGGATGAAGTACTGCAACGTCGCGACGCGAACGTGCTCTTGCATGGGTTGTCCTTTCGGTGCTGCGAGGCCGGGGAAGCGCCGACACGGACTCGCCGCAGCGAATCGACGTGGCGGCGCCTCACCCCACTTCCAGGTTCAGCTCTTGACGGTCTTCACTTCACGTTTGGCGCTGCGCAGCAGCTTCGAGAGCCGCTCCGCGCCGCCGTGCTGCAGCAGCCAGTAGCCGCCCGCCCCCAGCGCCACGCCCACGCCCAACAACCCTGCGCCTGCGCCCACCAGCTCTCCGGTGCTGCGCCGCGGCGCGAGGCCGAAGCTGGCGAGGACACGGCGAGGCTCCAACGACGTCATCGGGTTCTTCATGACAACTCTCCTTCGGTGCGCGGTGCCTCCGCGCTCGAGGCCGGGCCTTCACCCGGGAGTGGGACCACCAAGACGCTGCGTCGGGTCGCGTCGTCCACCACGCGCGCGGAGATGCGGTGCTGCGTCTGACTGCGCGCCACTTCACAGCCCACCACCAGCACGCCCGCGTCAGCCCGCTGCGCCGCCGACACGATGCCCAGCGCCGTGTCGTCAGACCGCGTGACGTCGACGTCGGCAGCGAGGTCGCGCGCGGCGTGCTCCAGCTGTCGCACCAACCGCATCGCCACCGCCTGCTCGAGCGCGGCGAGCTCCGTCGCGTTGGCGCCTTCGATGCTGTCGGAGCACTGCGCGCCGAGGTTGTGCGCCACCGTCAGCGGCCGCTGCAGCGCCCGCGCGAACCACGCGCCTGCCTTCAACACCGGCAACGTCGCCCGCGACAGCGACGACGCCGCCAGCACGCCCGCGCCTCCAGGCCGTCGGGCGGCCAGCACCGGCACGCCCACCTCCAACGCGAGCCGCGCGACGCGATCTCCCCCCCACGCCGCGCTCGCAGGCACCACCACCAACACCGGCTCCAGCGTCTTGAGCGTCGAAGCCAGGTCACTGAGCCCCGACTGCTCGATGGACACGAACGGCGCCTCCCCCGACTCGGGGAACCGGCGCATCCACCGCAGGCGCGCGTCCATCAACCGGAGCGCTGCGCCTGTTTGCTGCAGGCCATCGGCCGGCGAGACCTGCGGCCGCAGCATCGCCACCCGCGACCCGCGCGGGCTCATCTGCCGCACCACCACCACGTCTCCACGGACCGCCGCAGCCAGCGACCGCGCCCAGGCCGTCGCCGCGCCGTGGGCCACGCCGTCCTGACGCACCACCACCACGCGCGCAGGGCGCTCGGTCAGCACCGGGCGCTCCGACACCGGGCCGGGCTGCACCGTCTTCACGACTTCGAGCTGCACTGACATCGCGTTCATGAGGCTCCTTTCGGTGCCCACAGAAGTCTCACGACGCGCTATTGTTGAAAATTACGAAACAGTGACCATCTTTGTCTGTTTTCACAACAACACCGCGTGACCGGGTTGATCTCCCGTCGGCATCGACATATCTACATGCATCGATGGAGCAGCTCACCGAAGCCTTCCGCGCCCTTGGCGACCCCACGCGCCTGCGAATCTTGCGGCTGGTGGGCGAGGCGCGCCTGAACGTGTCGGAGGTGGTGTCGCTGGTGGGCGTGGCGCAGTCGTCGGTGTCGCACCACCTGACGAAGCTGAAAGGCCTCGACCTCATTCGCGAAGAGCGCGTGGGCGGCTACACGTATTACTCGCTGGGCATCGACGAGAAGTCGCCGCTGTGGCCGCTCATCAATCTCGCGCGCGCGGCGACCGACGAGCACGGAGACAAGGCGCGCCTGCACGAGCTGCTGCGCCGCCGCGAAGACGTGCAGACGCTCAACGAGAAGCTGCTCGAGCCCGGCCAGTCGTGGCGGCTGTGGTCGGCGGCGCTGTCGTCTCTGCTGCCGCCCCTCGACGTCGTCGACTTCGGCTGCGGCACCGGCGTCTTGACGGTGGAGCTCGCGCGCTGGGCGGGGCACGTGACCGCCATCGACAGGTCTGAAGGCGCGCTGCAGAAAGCGAAGGCCGAGGCCGCGCGGCAGCAGCTGCGCAACATCCGCTTCCTCGCCGCCGACCTCGAGAAGCTGCCGCTCGAGGCCGCGAGCGCCGACCTCGTCGTCATCTCGCAGAGCCTGCACCACGTCGGCAACATCGACGCCGTGCTGGCCGAGGCCGCGCGGCTGTTGAAACCCGGCGGCCGCGTCGTGGTGCTCGAGCTGCTCCCGCACGACGAGGCGTGGGTGAAGTCGCGGCTCGGCCACCAACACCTGGGCTTCGACCCCGACGCCGTGCAGGCCGCGATGGCCCGCGCCGGCCTCGAGACGCAGCTCGTTCACCCCGGCCCGCGCGACACCAGCTCGCCCTTCAAGGCCTTCCTCCTCACCGGCACGCGGAGCCGCAAGTCACCCGCGAGATTGAGGTCCGTATGACGCT
Source organism: uncultured Archangium sp. (assembly GCA_964459885.1). Lineage (GTDB taxonomy): Bacteria > Myxococcota > Myxococcia > Myxococcales > Myxococcaceae > Archangium_A. Next base: position 10,561 of record CAYWON010000145.1, on the reverse strand, counting down.
CGAAGAACTCTTCAAACAGCGCATCGTCATCATCGACGGCGCCATGGGCTCGCTCATCCAGACCTACGGGTTGGAAGAGCAGGACTTCCGGGGCGAGCGGTTCACCGCGCACCACAAGGACCTCAAGGGCGACAACGACCTGCTCAGCATCACGCGGCCCGACGTCATCGAGGCCATCCACCTGCGCTACTTCGACGCGGGCGCTGACGTCGTCGAGACCAACACGTTCAACAGCACCAGCATCAGCCAGGCCGACTACGAGCTCGAGAGCGCGGTGCGCGACATCAACCTCGCGGCGGTGAAGTGCGCGCGCGCGGCGGCGCTGAAGGCCGAAGCCAAGACGCCGGGCCGCAAGTGCTTCGTGGCCGGCGCCATCGGGCCGCTCAACCGCACGCTGTCGATGTCGCCCGACGTGAACCGCCCCGATTTCCGCGCGGTGACGTGGAACCAGGTGGTCTCGTCGTACGAAGAGCAGATCATCGCGCTGCTCGACGGCGGCGTCGACGCGCTGCTGGTCGAGACCATCTTCGACACGCTCAACGCCAAGGCGGCGCTGTTCGCCATCGAGGGCGTCTTCGAGCAGCGCGGGCAGCGCGTGCCGGTGATGATTTCAGTCACCATCACCGACGCGTCGGGCCGCACGCTGTCGGGCCAGACCATCACCGCGTTCTACGATTCCATCCGCCACGCGCGGCCGCTCTCGGTGGGCATCAACTGCGCGCTCGGCGGCAAGGACATGCGGCCCTACCTCCAGGAGCTCTCGAAGCTCTCGGAGACGTTCGTGAGCTGCTACCCCAACGCCGGGTTGCCCAACGCGTTCGGCGGCTACGACGAGACGCCCGACGAGATGGCCGCGGTGCTGGGCGCGTACGCGAAAGAAGGCTGGCTCAACATGGTCGGCGGCTGCTGCGGGTCGACGCCCGAGCACATCGCCGCCATCGCCAACGTCATGAAGAAGCACCCGGCGCGACAGGTGTCGCCGCCCATTCACGCCATGCGGCTCTCGGGCCTCGAGACGCTCGTCGTCGCCGGCTGACCCACACCTCTCTTTTCGGAAACAACACGATGTCTTCTTCTGCTTCCCAGTTCCTGATGGTCGGTGAGCGCACCAACATCACCGGCTCACCGAAGTTCGCCAAGGCGCTGAAGGCCGGCGACTGGAACGAGTGTCTGGCCATCGCCCGCCAGCAGGTCGAGGCCGGCGCCAACGTCATCGACATCAACGTCGACGAGGCGCTCATCGACGGCGAGACCACGATGGTGAAGTTCCTGAACCTCATCGCGGCCGAGCCCGACATCTGCCGCGTGCCGGTGATGATCGACTCGAGCAAGTGGACCGTGCTCGAGGCCGGCCTGCAGTGCCTGCAGGGCAAGGGCATCGTGAACTCCATCTCGCTGAAGGACGGCGAGGCCGAGTTCCTGCGGCGCGCGAAGCTCATCAAGCGCTACGGCGCGGCGACCGTCGTCATGGCCTTCGACGAGCAGGGCCAGGCGGCGTCACGCGATGACAAGGTGCGCATCTGCACGCGCGCGTACAACCTGCTGACGGGCATCGGCTTCCCGCCGGAAGACATCATCTTCGACCCCAACATCCTCACGGTCGCGACGGGCATCGAAGAGCACAACAACTACGCCGTCGATTTCTTCGAGGCGACGCGCATCATCAAGCAGACGCTGCCGCACGCGAAGGTGTCGGGCGGCGTGTCGAACGTGTCGTTCAGCTTCCGCGGCAACAACCCGGTGCGCGAGGCGATTCACGCGGCCTTCCTGTTCCACGCCGTTCGCGAAGGCATGGACATGGGCATCGTCAACGCCGGCATGCTCGGCGTGTACGAAGAGATTCCGAAGGACCTGCTGACCGCCGTGGAAGACGTGCTGCTCAACCGCAGCCCCGAGGCGACGGACAAGCTGGTGGCGCTGGCCGACATCATCAAGGCGCAGCACGCGGCGGGCGGCGGCAAGGTCGAGAAGACCGAAGACCTCGCGTGGCGCAACGCGCCGGTGCGCGAGCGCCTGAGCCACGCGCTGGTGAAGGGCATCGACGCGTTCATCGAGCAGGACACCGAAGAGGCGCGCAAGCAGCTGCCGCGGCCGCTGGACGTCATCGAGGGCCCGCTGATGGACGGCATGCGCGTCGTCGGCGACCTGTTCGGCGCGGGCAAGATGTTCCTGCCGCAGGTGGTGAAGTCGGCGCGCGTGATGAAGCGCGCGGTCGCGTGGCTGATGCCCTTCATGGAAGAAGAGAAGCGCAAAGCCGCAGAGGCCGGCGCTGACGTGCGCAGCCAGGGCAAGGTGCTGCTCGCCACGGTGAAGGGCGACGTGCACGACATCGGCAAGAACATCGTCGGCGTGGTGCTGGCCTGTAACAACTACGAGGTCATCGACCTGGGCGTGATGGTGCCGTGCGAGAAGATCCTCGCGGTCGCGAAGGAGAACCAGGTCGACGTCATCGGCTTGTCGGGCCTCATCACGCCGTCGCTCGACGAGATGGTGTCAGTGGCCAAGGAGCTGACGCGCGAAGAGTTCAAGGTGCCGCTGCTCATCGGCGGTGCGACGACCTCGCACCCGCACACCTCGGTGAAGATCGCGCCGCAGTACGCGCCCGGCGTGGTGCACGTGCTCGACGCCAGCCGCGTGGTGAACGTGGTGAGCGCGCTCATGTCGCCCGAGCAGAAACCCAACTTCCTCTCGGAGGTGACGGAGAAGCAGAAGAAGGCGCGCGTCGACTTCGAGTCGCGGCGGGTCGAGCGCAAGATGCTGACCGTGCAAGAGGCGCGGAAGCGCAAGCAGACGTACGACTGGAGCGCCGTCGACATCGCGAAGCCCGACTTCCTCGGCACGAAGCACTTCCTCGACGTGCCGCTCGAAGAGCTGGTGCCCTTCATCGACTGGGGACCCTTCTTCAACGCGTGGGAGCTCTTCGGCGCGTTCCCGAAGATTCTCGAAGACGCGGTGGTGGGCACCGAGGCGAAGAAGCTCTACGCCGACGCGCAGGCGATGCTGGCGCGCATCGTCAAGGAGAAGTGGTTCACGGCGAACGGCGTCATCGCGTACTGGCCGGCGAACGCCGACGGCGACGACGTGGTGCTGTACACCGACGAGTCGCGCAAGACGGAGCTGCAGCGCTTCCACATGCTGCGCCAGCAGACCGAGAAGCAGCCGGGCCAGGCGAACCTCTGCCTCGCCGACTTCGTGGCGCCGGTGGGCGTGCGCGCGGACTACGTGGGCGGCTTCGCGGTGACGGCGGGCCTCGGCGTGGAAGAGCGCGCGGCGGGCTTCCGCAAGAAGCTCGATGACTACTCGGCCATCATGACGCAGGCGTTGGGCGACCGACTGGCCGAGGCGTTCGCCGAGTGGGCGCACAAGAAGGCGCGCGACCTCGCGGGCTTCGGCAAGGGCGAAGACCTCACCAACGAGCAGCTGATCAAGGAGCAGTACCGCGGCATCCGCCCCGCGCCCGGCTACCCCGCGTGCCCGGAGCACACCGAGAAGGGCACGCTGTTCGGGTTGCTCGACGCGCCCAAGGTGGCGGGCATCACGTTGACGAGCAGCTTCGCGATGTCGCCGGCCTCGAGCGTCAGCGGCTTCTATTTGAACCACCCCGACGCGAAGTACTTCGGGCTGGGGAAGATTGGCCTCGACCAGGTCGAGGACTACGCCAAGCGCAAGGGCATGACCGTGGAGGAAGCGGCGAAGTGGTTGGGGCCGAACCTCGACGAAGCGGCGTCAGCGCCGGCGCAGGCCGCGGCGTAGCGCGCCGACGTCATGAAGACGCTGCGCCGGTTCCTCATCGCGGTCGCGGCGGCGGTTGCCGCGCTGTGGTTGGCGGTGGGCCTGATGCGCTCGCCGTTCGTGATTGAGAGCGGCGTCGTCAACGACACCACTTCGACGCTTGAGGCGGTGCCGCTGGTGCTCGCGGACAACATGCCGATCGTCCTTGTTCCGCGCTACTCCAGCGAGCCGCTTCGCATCTACTCGCTGCTTCGAGACGACACGCCGCTCGTGGTGCCGCCGAACGCGAGCGCGCGACTGCTCTACGACTACGACGACCTCAACCTCTGTTGGCTCATGGTTCGCGCTCAGGGCACGTCGCAATGGAAGTTCGTGCCCAGTCGGCTCGCGGCCACGCCCAGCTGCGCGCCGCCACCGGAGCTGAACCACCCGTGCTGCGCAGCGGTCACCGACGCGTTCGTCGTGCGAGAGCTGGATGCGCTCGAGGACGCGCCAACGTGGATGACCGAGGCGTTGCTCCGCGAGTAGCCGAAGGGCCGCGTGGGTCGCTGTCGACCGGGTGGTGACGAGTGTCGAGTGCGAGATGAACGGCGCGCCGTAAGCGCGGTGCTACGGTGACGCCGCCCCGCATGCTCACCCCCACATTGCTGTGTCTCGTCGCCACGGCGTCGCCCATCAAGGTCGCGACCGCGCGTTTCAACGCGGTCGACGTCAGTGAAGGTCGCGCCGATTTCTATACGGAACACTTCGCAGACCGCCTCGGAGACGAAGGCGTCGACGTCGTCACGCCGCGCGAGGTGCAGACGCTGCTGGGGCTCGAGCGCCAGAAGGCGCTGCTCGGCTGCGACGAGATGACCTCGTCGTGCCTCGCGGAAATCGGCAGCGCGCTCGGCGTCGACGGCGTGGTGCTGGGTGACGTGGCGAAGGTGGGCGATGGCTACCAGCTCAACGTGAAGGTCATCTCGGCCATCAACGGCCGACGCTTGGCCGCGCAGTCGGCGAAGGTGGCCACCGAGGGCCAGCTGCTCGAGGCGCTGACGCTCGCCGCGGGGAAGATCGCCGCCGACCTCAGCCGCGAGCTCGAAAAGCCGCTCGGCGCAAAGCGCACCACCGGTGACATCGTGCTCAACGAGCAACCGAAGCTGGAACCGTCAGCCGCGAAGAAGCTGTGGTGGCTGCCCGCGGTCGCGGGTGTCGCCATCGGCGCCGGCGGTGCGGTGGGGCTGGGCGTGGCGGAGGGCGCGCGCGCACGGCTCGCGACCGACACGCTGACGACGGCGCAGGCCGACGAGCTGCTCGCGTCGGGTCAGACCGCGCGCACGCTGGGTTGGGTCGGCGTCGGTGTCGGCTCGGCGGCGGTGGTGACCGGCCTCGCGATGCTGCTGCTCGGCGGTGACGCACCGGCCGCGCCTGTCGCCAGCATCACGCAAGACGGCGCAGTCATCGGCTTCACCGGGAGGTTGCCGTGAATCGGCTCGTCATTCTCTTCAGCGCGCTCGCGCTCACGTCGTGCATCGACCTCGAAGGCGCGCACCAGTCGTGCGTCGAGACCGGCCGCTGCGGCGGCGCTGACAGCGGCACCGGTGGCGGCGCTGCGACTGGCGGCGGCACCGCGACCGGCGGTGGAACGGCCACCGGTGGCGGCGCGGCGACCGGCGGCGGCACCGCGACGACCGGTGGTGGCGACGGAACGACCGGTGGTGGCGACGGAACGACTGGCGGTGGCAGCGCGACCGGCGGCGGCACCGCGACCGGCGGCGGCAGCGCGACCGGCGGCGGCGACGGCACGACGGGCGGCGGCTCGGCGACGGGTGGCGGCACCGGCACCGGCGGAGGCACCGCGCCTCCCGACGCGGGCCCCGGCCCGTACGATGGCGGCGCGCCCTGCGGCGGCAGCACCAACCCCAAGCTGCGCTGCGACGCGCCCATCACCATCGGCACGGGCACCGGCATCAACTACGGCGCGCTGGTCGCATTGGATGATGGCTTCCTCGCGGGCTGGACCGGCGCGGACCTCGAGCTGCGGCACATCACGCTTGATGGCGGCAACACGTTGCTCCACTCGCAGGGCGGCTTGTCGATGGGACAAGTCTCGCTCGACGCGAAAGGCGCTCGATGGGTGGCGGCATGGATGAGCTCAGGCTCGGCGTCTGCAAGCTGCCTCACGTCCGACGCCACTGGTACGCCGCTCCTGCCTGCGACGCAGGTCTTGCCGCGCGATGGCGGCGTGATGAGCATCGTCTCTGCCGCGATTTCTCCGAGTGGTGCGGTCGCAGTTGCGGCGGAGCGGCAGTACTCTCACTTCATGGGTGGCCACAACGCGAGCGGTTGTCCGACCGAAATTCCGCGACTGCCGTTCAACGACGGCACGAACGGCGCGGGCGTGGTGTGGACGACCGACCCTCGCGGCGACGGCTTCCGGTACGTGAACACCGGACAGTTCAACTTCCTGAACGGCTCTGTCGAGGTCGCGCTGGTCGACGTCGACGGTGGCTTCTTCTCGCGGTACCAGAGTGAGCAGCAGACGGCGCCTGGGCAGAACTCTGTGGTGGCGTCCCACGACCGAAGCACCGTTCTGGTCGCGTACAGCGCCTTCCGCGACGTCGGGGGCGGCACGTACGACCTCAAGCTGTACGGCACGTCCGCCAACCTCCCGGGCAACGGGTTCCCCGTGGTGGTCAACAACGCGTACGACACCGGCTGGTGGGTCATGTCGACGTGCGGCGCAGGCTGCGCCATGACGACGCTGCTCGGCTACGACACGGGCAATCACCTCCCGATCTACTTTTTCGGTGACACGCCCGGGCTTGCCCCTCGCGGCACCTACGACGTCGAGTGCAACACGCCGCCGTCGTCGCGGGACGGCACGACAGTTTCAATCGCCTACTCACAGTCGAAGCTGGGCGTGATGACGACGCTGCCGGGCCAAGTGCAGCTCTATCTCTGCGACCTGCCTCCCTTGCCGTAGTCACGTGTCGGGAACACCGGCGCATCCCGGCGCCGAACTCAGGAGAAGCGCATGCGCGCGTTGGTAGTGGCCGTGATGGTGGTGTTGCTGTTCGCGTGTACTCAGTCGAACGTTCCTGGACCTCAAGGCGAACAGGGGCCAGCTGGTGAACGCGGACCTCAGGGTGAATCAGGGTTGCCAGGCGCTCCGGGGTCACCCGGCGCTCCCGGCCCTGAAGGACAACCCGGTCCAGCGGGCGCCGTCGGCTCAGTGGGCATGACCGGGGAAATGGGACCTGTGGGACCGATGGGCATGATGGGCCCCACGGGCGCAACGGGTGCTGCAGGCGCCATGGGCCCTGCAGGTCCGGCCGGGCCACAAGGTGTTCAAGGCGACGCGGGAGTGCCGGGGCCAGCCGGTCCGCAGGGTGTTCCAGGCGCGATCGGCCCACAGGGACCCGCCGGGCCGACGGGGCTTCAAGGTCCAATCGGTGCGACTGGTGCGCAAGGTCCAATCGGTGCGACTGGTGCGCAAGGTCCGGTCGGCGCCACTGGTCCGCAAGGCCCGGTCGGCGCCACTGGCCCGCAAGGCCCGGTCGGCGCCACTGGCCCGCAAGGCCCGGTCGGGGCCACTGGTGCGCAGGGCCCGGTTGGCGCCACTGGTCTGCAGGGGCCCGTCGGTGCCACTGGCCCGCAGGGGGCTGCCGGATCCACAGGTCCTGCTGGCCCGCAGGGCCCTTCTGGCCTGCTTGTCGACCTGGGCTGTTTTGAGGGCCAACACGCCACCTGGACCGGCGACGGTTGGAACTGTTCGATCGACAGCACCGAGTTGCTTACGGGCAGCATCGAACGCGTTCCGTCACTCCGCGCGTTCCTTGACGCGTCCGCTGGGAGTCCCGAGCGGGGCTACCGGAGTGTTCGTGGCGGCGGCGTGCGTATTCTCCCGACGGGCGGTGGGATCCCACGCCGGCTGATGCTCTTCGGTCGCTCAGTGACCAACACCGGCGCGCCCATGACCGTGAACAGCTTCGCAGCAAACCTGGCCGCAGCCCCCTCGTTCTCGGCGCGAATCACACGCATCAGCGTCTCGAGTCTCTGGGTCAGTGCAGTGCCGGGAACCACGACCCGCTTTGCGCCAGGAACCTCCTCGCGGGTACGTGTCGACGTCGTCGCGCTGTGGCCAACCAACCTCCCGCCCAGCCCGACAGGCGAAGCGTATGTCTGGCTTCAGCAGACACTTCTGCTCTCACCGTCGCCTCGCCGCAGCTTCACTGTGTCGCTCTACAGCGCGGGATTCGCCAGCGTGCAGGGAACCTGGACCTTCGACGATTGTGAAGTCGTGACGTGGGAGCCCGCGTTCGACTCAGCGGGTAGCCACCGTGAGCTGCTCTCGATGAACTGCCGCGTCGGCAACATCTCGTACACTGGTCGCCCCCAGCTCGCCGCGTGGCTCACCGAAGCCGCCACCAACACGACGGTGATGCGCAACACAGCCATCGAGTACTTGAACGGGTCCGGCACGCCGATTCGCTTGATGACGTACGGCTCCGCCTTCCCTGTTCGCTACACCTTCCCCGTGCTCGACGCGTCGAGTTCGGCGACGGCCGACGACATCCTCGAGCTTCAGGCCGACACGCTCACCGTGCAGTGACGCTGCCGCTGAGCGACAGCGGCACACCCATCGGCGACACGTTGCAATCGGACGTCGACGCTTCGAGCCGCACCGCGTCGCCGTCGCGCTTCGCGGTGCCGGCGATCTTCCGGCACACGGCGGTACTGCGCAGCTGCCCTGAGAACGCGGGGAATGAGCAGCGCGAATCACTGAAGCGCAGCACGTCACCATCGCGCGTGGCGTAGAGGTCGCAGCTGGCCTTCGCGTCGCCCGGGTCTTCGATGTGCAACGTCACGCCGCCGACCGTGTTGGCGTGCGCGGACACCTTCAGCGTGCCGGCGCCCTCGAGCTTGAGGCCGAGCCGGGAGAGCGCCGCGGCCGACAGCCGGTCCTTCGTGGCGCCCTTCGCCTGCACCTTCGCGGTGAGGCCATCGAACTCCCAGAGCTCCGGCGCTGCCGAAACGAGCAGCGAGACGACGAGTGCGAGGTGCATCGCTTGAGACTACATGGGCGGCCATGACGGTCACCCTCATCGACGACATCGAAACCAGTAGAGAAGGCAGCACGTTCCTCATTCGCTTCGCTCGCCCCGCGAAGAAGAACGCGCTCACCATCGCCATGTACGAGCGGCTCAACGCCGCGCTCGCCGAGGCGTCGAAAGATGACACGGTGACCGCCGTCATCTTCGCCAGCACCAGCGACACGTTCACCGCCGGCAACGACCTCGGTGACTTCATGGGCAACCCGCCCACCGGTGAAGACTCGCCGGTGTTCCGTTTCATCAAGGCGCTCTCGACGTTCGAGAAGCCGCTGCTCGCCGCCGTCGACGGCAAGGGCGTGGGCCTCGGCCTGACGCTGCTGCTGCACTGCGACTTCGTGTACGTCACCGAGCGCACGTCGCTCGTCGCGCCCTTCGTGAACCTGGGCCTCGTGCCGGAAGCCGCGTCGTCGTTGCTGCTGCCGAAGCTGGTCGGGCACGCGCGCGCCGCCGAGATCCTGCTGCTGTGCGAGCCCGTCAGCGGCGCGCAGGCCGTCGCGTACGGCCTCGCCAACGCGGTGCTGCCGGCTGATCAGGTGCTCGACAAAGCGAAAGCCACCGCGCGCGTGCTCGGCGAGAAGCCGCCCACGGCGCTCAAGCTCAGCAAGCAGCTGATGAAGAACGACCCGGCTGTCATCGCCAAGCGCATGGGCGAAGAGGGCGCGCACTTCATCGCGCAGCTCGCGTCGGCGGAGGTCGCCGAGGCCATCACCGCGTTCTTCGAGAAGCGGAAGCCCGACTTCAGCAAGAAGGGCTGAGCGTCACTCGCGCAGCATGCGGTTGAGGGAGATCTCCAGGTTGCTCTGGAGCGCTCCCAGCAGGCTCTGCAGCTCGGAGCCAGTGAGCTTGAGGCGCTCGGCAAGGTTCTTCCGGGTGCGCTCGAGCAGCGCTTCACGCGCGGCGTTGACCCAGCGCGCCGCCGTCGCGCGGTGCGTGCCGTAGACGGCGGCGATCTGATCAATCGAGAGCCGGTCGATGATGGACAGGCGCAAGACGTTGCGTTCCTTCGGGTCGAGCGAGGCGAGCGCGTCGGCGAACGCGGCCGTGAAGTCAGCGCGGTGCTGCGAGCGCACGTAGTCGAGCTCGAGGTCTGCGCCACCGAGCGGCAGGGCCTGCAGCGCTTCGTCTTCGTGCGGCGTTTCCTTGCCGCCGTCGCGCCGCAGGTTGAGCGCGAGCCGCAGCGCCACGGTGCGCGCCCACGCCAGCAGCGCACCACGACCTGAGTACTCGGCCAGGCGTGGCGCCGCGCCGACCAGCAGCCGCTCGCGCACGACCTGACGGACCTCTTCGAGGAACGCGCGCGACGAATCGAGGCCGCTCACCGCCTTGTCGAGCTTCGCGATGACGTGCGTGTCGAGCGCCGTGAGCGCAGCGGCGTCACCGACGAGACAGGCCGTGGCGAGGTAGAGGTCGGGCCCGCGCACCACGTCGAGCGCGTCAGGGGCGTGCTTCTTGAGCGCGGCCACGAAGCGCTCGGGTGACAACTGCACCGTCGGCCACTGCGCGCGGGAAGCTTCGAGCAGCGCGTCGAGCGCGGGCCCGCGCGGGTCATCGGCTGGAGCGTCGGGCGCATAGAGCGCGAGCAGCGTCACGGTCGGCAATCTGCCACCACCCGTCGAGCCGCGCCCGCGCGAACGTGTGCGGCTGGACGCCGCAGCCGCGACGTCGTGAGTCTGTTTTAGCAGGCTGCTGAAAAAGGCCGGTCCCGCATCGACATCCCGCACGGCGGCGTG
>CAYWON010000144.1:14581-17685 GCA_964459885.1 uncultured Archangium sp. | reverse complement strand
CCGTCTACCGCCGTGGCGAGGCCGTTCGAGCCCGGCATGTTCGACACCGTGACCGCCGCCGTCGCTGACGACGCCCACGTCACCTGCGTGGTGAGCGGCTGCGTCGTGCCATCGGAATAGTTGCCCGTCGCGATGAACTGCTGCGTGCGGCCCTTCGCGACCGACACTGTCGCCGGCGTCACCGTGATGCTGGTCAGCGTCGGCGCCGTCACCGAGACACCCAGCGTGCCGGTGACGCCTGAGAACACCGCGGTGATGTCAGCCGTGCCCACGTCGACGGCCTGCAAGAGGCCGTGCGAGCCCGCCGCATTGCTGACCGTGGCGACGGTGGAGGCCGACGTCGCCCACGTCACCTGCGTGGTGAGCGGCTGCACCGAGTTGTCGCTGTAGCGACCGGTGGCGGTCAGCTGCTGCGTGAGGCCCTTCGGCAGGTTCACCATCGCGGGCGTCAGCTCGATGGCCGTCAGCACGGCGGCGGTGACCGTGACCGTGGTGGAGCCAGTGACGGCGCCGCTCTGCACGCTGATGACGCTGGTGCCTTCAGTGAGCGCCGTGAGCAGACCTTCCGAGCCCGTCGCGTTGCTCACTGAGGCCACCGCGGGCGTGGCGCTCGTCCACGTCGCGGTGTCGGTGAGGTCGCCGGTGGTGCCGTCGGTGTACACGCCGGTCGCGGTCAGTTGCTGCGTGCGGCCCATGGCGAGCGACGGCGCCATCGGCGTGATGTCGATGCGCGAGAGCTGCGCCGCGGTGACGACCACCGGTACGTCTTCGAACAACCCGTTCAAGGTGCCGCGCACCGTCGTGCTGCCCACGGCCACGCCCGTGAGCAGGCCGTGCGAGCCCGCCGCGTTGCTGATGGTGGCCGTCGCTGACGCGCCGGTGCTCCAGGTCACCTGCGACGTGATGTCTGACAGCGTGCCGTCGGAGAACGTGCCCATCGCGTTGAACTGCAGCGTCGTGCCGACCGGAACCGATTCACCCGCAGGCCCGATGTTCACAGCCACCAGCGTCGCGGCCGTCACCGTCAGGTCAGCGTCGCCGGTGATGGTGCCGCTCGCGGCGGTGATGATGACGTTGCCGGGGGCGAGCATCGTCGCGAGGCCGTGAGAGCCGGCGGCGTTACTGACGGTGGCGATGCTGAGGCTCGCGCTGGTCCACACCACCTGGTCCGTCAGCACCTGCGTCGTGGCGTCGGTGTAGACGCCCGTGGCGACGAACTGCTGCGTCAACCCGGCCGCGACGCTGGGCGTCGTCGGCGTCACCTCGAGGCGCACCAGCGTGGCCGCCGTCACCGTCACCGTCAGCGTGCCCGACACTGTGCCGACCGTGGCCGTCACCACCGAGCTGCCGACGTCGACCGCCGTCGCTTCACCCGATGTCGACACCGTGACCGCCGCCGTCGTCGCCGAGCTCCACGTCGTCTGGCTCGTCACGTCTTGCGTGGTGCCGTCAGAGAACGTGCCCGTGGCCACCAGCTGGCGCGTCAGGCCCTTCGCGAGCGAGAGGCCCGCGGGCGTCACATCGATGGCCGTCAGCGTCGCCGCCGTCACCGTCAGCGTCGTGCCGCCCGAGACGCCACCCTGCGTCGCGGTGATGAGCGCGGTGCCCGCCGCGACGCCGGTCGCGACACCCGTCGCATCGACCGTGGCGACCGCCGTGTCAGACGACGACCAGGTCACCTGCGACGAGAGGTCCTGCGTGCTGCCGTCAGAGAAGACGCCGGTGGCGACGAACGCCTGCGTGGTGCTGACCGCGATGCTGGGCAGCGCGGGCGTCACTTCGATGCTGCTGAGCGTCGCCCCCGTCACCGTCACCGCGACGCTGGCGCTGCGACCGCCGAAGCTGGCCGTCACCATCGTCGAGCCCGCAGCGACGCCGGTGACGAGACCCGTCGACGACGCCGTCGCCACCGCCGTGTCACCCGAGGCCCAGGTGGCCATCGACGAGAGGTCCAGCGTGGTGCCGTCGCTGTACACGCCGGTCGCCGTCAGCTGCTGCGAGGTGCCCGCCGCGAGCGAAGGCGTCGAAGGCGTCACCTCGAGGCGCGTCAGCGTCGCCGTCGTCGACGTGACGGTGGCTGACACGCTCGCGGTGAGGTCCGCGAACTTCGCCTGCAGCGTGGCGGTGCCTGCGGCGAGCGCCTGCACTGTCGCGGTGCCGTCGGCGTTGCCGCTCACTGACGCGACGGTCGCGTCGCTGGAGGTCCACGTCGCGCCGGTCGCGGGCGTGAGCGCCTCACCTTGCTTCACCTGCGCCGTCACCGTGCGCGTCTCACCGACGGCGAGCGCCAGCGTCGACGGCGTCACCTCCAACATCGCCGGCGGCTGCGTGGTGCCAGGACAACCGAGGAGCAGCAACGACGTGAGAGCGACGACGCGTGAGGGGAAGCGCATGGGCCGCGCTCATGGCGCACCGGCGCGCCGCCTTCAACGGCACCCGGTCGATTTCTTCCGACACCTGAAGGTCACCTCTACGCTCGCGACATGGACAAGGCCTTCCTGGCTTCGCAGCTGGCTGGAAAATTGAAGCAGGTCTACGAGCAGGCGCTGCGCTCAGCCGAAGACGCGCGCGTCGACGCCAAGACCGGCGCGCCGCGCGCGGTGAACCTCGCCGCCGCCACGCGCAATCGCCTTGAAGCCGCGCAGTCGGCGTGGGCGGCGGTCGCCGACTTCAAGCCGTCGGCGCTGACGAAGGGCGAGCGCATCAAGCTGGGCGCGCTCGTGGAGGTCGAAGACGGCGAAGGCGGCAAGACGCTCTTCCTCGCGCCCGCAGGGGCCGGCGAAGAGCTGGAAGGTCCCGGCGGTGACGGGTTCTTTCAGGTCGTCACGCCCGGTTCGCCGCTCGGCAAGGGGCTGATGGGCAAGAAGGTCGGCGACGTGGTCGAGGTGATGGTGAAGGGCGAGCTGACGGAGTGGGACATCACCTGGGCGGCGTGACGCCTCAATGAGGCGCGGTGCAGCGCCGCCTCGACGTCGACTTCCTTCAGGGCGCAGTCAGGTGAGGGGGCCGTCGGCGTGCCCGACTCCCACGCGCGCCGCGATCTCCAGCGAGGTCACGCAACCGACGGTGAGTTTCAGAGCGAAAGCGCTCACTGGCGGCACACG
>CAYWON010000144.1:0-14481 GCA_964459885.1 uncultured Archangium sp. | reverse complement strand
CACGCCGAAGTCTTCGACGACGGCCTTCCTTCAAGGCGCAGTGCAGTCCAGGTCAACGCAACCGACGGTGAGTTTCAGAGCGAAAACGCGCACTGGCGGCACACGGTTGAAGTGCGCCGTACTTCGCCGCGCGCGGAGGGCCTGCCTCGTGTACGGGCGCACGCCGAGATCCTCGACGACGGCCTTTCTCAAGGCGCAGTGCAGTCCCGCGACCTCCAGCGAGGTCAACGCAACCGACAGCGAGTTTCAGAGCGCCCACTGGCGGCATACAGATGGGCGACCTGCACACACCGCCCTACTGAACACCTGTCGCACTGTATTACTGCGGGTCGCTACGTCCCCGGCAGCAGCGTCATCTCGCCCGAGAAGTCTTCGCTCAGGAACTCCAGCGTCACCGCGCCGCCGAGCCGCACCTTCGAGCCCGGCCGCAGCAGCGCTTCTTCACCGCGCGGCACGGCGCGCCCGTCGAGCTCCGTGGTGCTGACCGAGACCGAGCGCAGCATGAAACCGTCCGCGCGGCGGTGCAGCTCGAAGTGCCAGCGGCTGATGCGGCCCTGCAGGTTCGGGTCGGCGAGCGCGATGACGACGTCGTTGGCGGTCACGCCGTCCTGCTCGCGCAGGCGCCCGAAGCGCACCACGTCGAGCGTGGGAATGCGCACCTCGCTGCCGTCTTCGAAGCGCACCAGCGTGGGGAAGCGCGAGGCGTCGAGCCAGTCGAGCGAGAACAGCTCCTGCGGCTTGTCGACGCCCTTGAGCTCCACCGGGCGCTGCCGTCGGCTGCGAAGGCGGAACTCCACGTCGGCCTGCTCCGAGTGCGCCGCCAGCGAGAGACGGATTTCCCCCGCAGACGCAGCGCCCGCCACGCGGCTCGAGAAGTTCACAGCGTCGCCCGAGACCTGATCACCATCGGTCAACACCGGCCCCACGTGGATGCCGATACGCACCTGCAGGCGGTGGTCGACCGCGCGGTTGTCGTTGTCCTTCACCACCGACCGCTGCAGCGCCACCATGGCGCGCGTCGCCGACGTGACGCTCTCAAAGACGATGAACGCGCCGTCGCCCGCGGTGTCCACTACGCGGCCGTGCTCGGGCGCGATGGCGGCGTTGAGGAGATCGAAGTGTCGCTGCTGCAGCTTGCGGCCCGCCTCGTCACCGAAGCGCGCGAAGTACGGCGTGCTGCCGACGACGTCAGAGAACACCAGCGCGAGGCGCTTCTCGAAGCGACGCACGATGGCCTTCGAGAGCACGTCCTGAAGGCGGATGAGCTCCGTCATCGACAGGGACTCAGCCGCGGCTTCGAGGTCTTTCACGTCAGACACGGTGTGGTCACCTTGCCGCCGAGAGCGTGCGCACACGCTCCGCGAGGTTGTTGCTGAAGAGCCGGTAGATGCGCAGCGCCGCGGACGGCGTGTTGTAGAGGTACTGCGTGAAGCTCTCACGCGAGATGAAGAGCGCCTTGACCGGCGTGCGCGCCGTCACCCGCGCCGAGGTCGGCCCGTCGAGCAGCAGCGAGATCTCACCCACGTAGCCGCCGACGCCCAACGTGTTGAGCAACCGCGCGTCGTGACCGGCGCCGCCGTACACCTCGACCTGACCGTCGACGATGACGAACAGGCCGCGCCCCGGCTGGCCCGGCTCGATGAGGTGCATGCCCGGCCCGAAGCCGTGCTGCGTGCTGATGCGGAACAGGCTGCGCATGTCGTCGAGCGACAGGTCGGCGAACATCGGCAGCGCTTTCAAGAAACCGTAGGCGTCGGCCGCTGGCGTCGTCGGAGGCGCAGGCGCGGCGGCCACTGCAGGCACCGGCGCGGGCGCGGGCACCGGCGAGCCGTGACCGATGCGCGCGCGCACCTTGGCGGCGGCGGTGGGGTTGTTCATCGCCTCGAGCAACCGCGCGAGGTACTCGAGCAGCGTGGGGTCGTTGCGCGCCGCCGAGGCCGAGCGCGCGGCTTCCATGAGGATCTCGACAGCCTTGGGGATCTGCCCGTGCTGCGCGTGCAGCTGCGCGAGGCGCATCGCGGGGGCCGGCGTGCCCGGCGCCGCGGCGATGGAAGCGCGCAGCGTCTCGACCTCGGCGTGCAGGTTGCCGAGCTCTTTGTAGACAGCGGCGGCGGCTTCGTAGCGGCCACCGCGCGCGAGCGCTTCAGCCCGTTGTTCGCGGGCGCCGGCCTGTGCGTAGAGCTCGATGGCGTCGTCGATGCGGCCCGCACGCTCTGACGCGGCCGCGGCGCGAATCAACTCTCCACACTTCTTCCACGCGATGGCGGCGCGCACGAAGTCGTTGCCCTGCTCGAAGCACGGCGCGGCCTCGGCCTGCAGGTTGGCGAGCTCGAACACCGCCGCGGCCGTCGAGAAGTCACGCGCGCGCTTGAACATGTGCGCGATGGCCTTCTTCAGGTCGAACGACGCGATGGAAGCCTCTTGCAGCAGGCCCGCGCGCGCGCCGCCGCCGGTCTCTTCGTAGAGGTGCACGGCGCCGTCGACGTCGTTGCGCGCCAACAGCCCTCGCAGCTGAGCCACCGGTCCGCCAACAGGGATGAACTGCCCGCCGCCCTGGTCGTCGTCCAGAAACTCGAACTCTGCTGCGTGCGCCATGAGTGGCCGCGAGCGTACCGAGTCACGCGCACGCGGTGGATCTCTTTTGGGCTGTCCACTGGAGTGGACGCGTCACTGCGCGGCCACTGGTGTAAGTCGCGCGCCCATGAGCATCCCCGTTCCGCCGGTTCCTTCGTTTCCGCCCGTGCCGCTCACGCTGACGTCGGTGCCGGGCCTCAGCGCCGCGGGCGTGCGCGCGGGCATCAAGGCGAGCGGCAACCCCGACGTCGCGCTGCTGGTGTCCGACACGCCGATGTCGTGCGCGGGCCTGTTCACGCAGAACCACTTCGCGGCCGCGCCGGTGGCGTTGTCCAAAGCGCACCTCCAGCGCTCCGGCGGGCTGGTGCGCGCCATCATCATCAACTCCGGCAACGCCAACGCGTGCACCGGCGCGCAAGGCGACAAAGACGCGCTCGAGATGTGTACGCGCGTGGCGACGGCGCTCGGGTGCCCCGTCGAGCAGGTGCTGGTGTGCAGCACCGGCGTCATCGGCGTGAAGCTGCCGATGGACAAGGTGCGCGCCGGCATCGACGCGGCGCTGGCCGAGCGCTCGAGCGACGTCGAAGCGGGTCGCCGGTTCCTCGCGGCCATCATGACGACCGACGCGTACGCGAAAGAGGCCTGCGCGCAGCAGGGCGACGCGACCATCGCTGGCGTCTGCAAGGGCGCGGGGATGATCGAGCCCAACATGGCCACCATGCTGGCCTTCGTCGCCACCGACTGGGACCTGCGCGCCGAGCAGCTCAAGCGCGCGCTGCCCACCATCGCGGCGACCAGCTTCAACGCCGTGCACGTCGACACGCACACCTCGACCAACGACACGTTCCTGCTGCTCTCGACGAAGAAGGTCGCGGCGCCGACCGACTGGGCGCGGCACGTCGAGCCGGTGGCGCGGCGCCTGTCGTGGCTCATCGCGCGCGACGGCGAAGGCGCCACCAAGGTGACGACCATCGAGGTCACCGGCGCGGCGACGGAAGAAGCGGCGAAGGCCATCGCGCGGCGCGTGGCGTCGTCGGCGCTGGTGCGCACCGCGCTCTTCGGCAACGACCCGAACTGGGGCCGCTTCACGAGCCAGGTGGGCAACGCGCCCGAGGTGCGCAACGCGAAGGCGCTCTCGTGCGTGCTGCAGGGCATCGAGGTCTTCAAGCAGGGCGAGCCGACGGCGTTTGATCGCACCGCCGCGTCGAACGCGATGAAGCAGGAAGACGTGAAGCTCGAGCTGAAATTGGCCGACGGCCCGGGCCGCGCGATGGTGATGACGAGCGACCTCGGCTACCGCTACGTGCAGGTGAACGCCGAATACACAACCTGACTTCCGCCAGACGCGCGGATCTTCAGGAATCACAAACGACCCACCTCGACAGGCGCTGACTCACGAGGAGTAGAGTCGAGCTGTCGCTCGGGGGGACGCCACATGAAGAATCCGATCGGAGCCGTGCGGTTGCTGTTGCCGCCGGCCAGCGCATCGCTGTCGAGGTCTCGCAAAGAAGAGCTGTGCTCGTTGCTCTGTACGGCGCTCTCGACGGCCGTCGAGCTGGCCATCGCCGAGAGCTACGAGCAGCTGCACCGCCGCGTCATCACGGGTGAAGCCGACGTCGTCTGGGCGCCGCCGCTGGTGTGCGCGCGCTTCGAGACCGTCGGCATTCCGGTGCTGATGCGCGCCGTGCGCATGGGCGAAGCGACGTACCGCGCGGCGTTGATCAGCGGCGCGGGCACGGGCCGCATCGACCTGCCGTCGCTCAAGGGCGCGCGCGCCGCGTGGGTCGATCGCGAGTCGTGCGCGGGCTTCTTGCTGCCCGGCGCGTGGCTCCGCGCGCACGGCCTCACGCCGTCAGACTTCTTCAGCCGCGAAGACTTCTTCGGCACCTACGAGAACGCGCTCGGCGCGGTGGCGCGCGGCGCGGCCGACGTCAGCAGCATCTACTGCGCCGGGAATGACCCACGCGCTGACATCGAGCGCCTCACGCCGGGCGCTGCGCGCAAGCTGCACGTGCTGGGGCTGACCGACGAAGTGCCGAACGACGGCATCGTGGTGGGGCCGTACGCGCCCAGACAGCTGCGCAAAGACCTCGAGCTCGCGCTGCAACACCCGACGTGCTTCCCCGACGGCGCGCGCGTCTTCGCGCAGGTCTTCGCCACCAGCTCGTTCGAGGCCGCGCCGGCGCACGGCTACCGCGCGCTCTACACGCTGCTCTCGGGGCGCACCGACCGCGCCGAGCTGCATCAGCCCGACGATCTCCGCAACGCGTTCGAGCCGACACCCACGCCGGTGCCTGCGCCCGTGCACGCCGCGCCGCCTCGACGGTGACGTTCAGCGACTCAGGCGCGTGCCCGGTAACGCCGAGGCGAGCCCCACCAGATCGCCGGGCGTCACCAACGTCTTCTTGAGGTTCAACAACCGCAGGTGATGCGACCGCGCGAGCACCGGCGCCAGCGCCGCGCGGGTGATGCGGTTGGCGCGCAGCGAGATCTCGCGCAGGTGCTCGAGCAGCGGCGACGCGAGCAGCGCCAGCACCTCGGGGTCCTTGAGGCGCGTGTTGGTGAGGTCGAGCACCTCGAGCTTCGGCGCCTTCAACGTCGCCAGCATCGCGCCGTCTTCTTTCAGCGTGGAGTTGCTCAGGTCGAGCCACGTCAGCTGTGGCCAGCGCCACTGCAGCAGCTCGCGCAGCAGCGGCTGGGTGACGCGGCAGGTGGTCAAGACGAGGTGCTCCAGGTGCGGCGCGTGAGCGGCGAGCGCGCCGAGCAGCGCTTCGTCGACGACGTGGTTGGTCAACGTGAGGCGCTTGAGCGTGAGGCCGGGCGCGCCGAGCGCTTCGGTGACGCACGTGCTCCAGCGCAGGCTGGCGAGCTCTTCGAGGCCCGCGGGCAGCTGCAGCGTGTCGACGCCGCCGTCGAACGAGAACCGGCGCAGCGCCGGGAGCCCGGCCAGCGAGACCGCGCGCGCGTGGCCGAAGTGGCTGACGACGAGGGTGTGCAGCGCGTCGGCGTGTTGGCCGCCTGAGAGCGCACGCAGCAACGCCGCCGCCGCGCCGCCCGCCGCCTCGACGCTCTCGAGCTGCCCCAGCGCCGCCGGCACGTGGACCTCGACGCCGTTGAGCTCGAGCGACTGCAGCAACGGGGCCCTTCGGAAGAGCGTGATGAGGTCCGCCGCCTCGGTCGCCACCAGACGGCAATGGCGCACGAAGCCGCGCGTCACCTCGAGGTGGTTGCGCACGTACGCGTCGCGCTCGCGCAGCCACTTCTCGAGCGGGCCGAACCACTCCTCACGGTGCGCCGCGAGCAGCTCGGCTTCGCGGGCGCGGGCGGCCTTGAGCGCAGCGCCGCGCAGCTTCCCGCTCGCCAGGCGGCACTGCACGGCGATGAACTCACCGCGCGGGTCGCCTTCTTCAACGAGGAGATCTGCGTACGCGAGACGCGGGCCGTCGGCGCCCGGGGCCTGCACCATGGCGTCGAAGAGCGCCTGCTTCACGCCCACGACTGTGCCACGGCCCGCCCGCGGTCAGCGCGAGGTGTCTTGAAACAACGCGGCGTCCACCGGAGCGCCGTCGAGCGCGCGGAGGAACGCCAGCAGGTCGGCCTTCTCGGCAGCGGTGAGGCCCAGCGACACCAGCTCCTGCACCCCGCCGTCGGGCACCGGGCCACCGCCGACGTCGTAGAAGTCGATGACCGCCTCGAGCGTCTCGTGCTGACCCGAGTGCATGTACGGCGCAGACGCGGTCAGCCCACGCAGCGACGGCGTGCGGAACGCGCCGCGCATCGCGTCACCCTGCGCGAGGCCCAGCAGCTTCCCCGCGTCGGGCGCGTCGCTGTAGGCGCCGGAAGAATTGAACGCGCTCGCCAACAACCCGGTGACGTCGCTGAAGCGCCCGAGGTCGGCGGCCGGCACGCGCGGCCCCAACTGCGGCACGCCCAGCGCGTGGAACTTGTCGTCAGCGAACGTCGGGCCGAGGTGGCAGGTCGCGCAGCGGCCCTTGCCCGCGAAGACCTGGAAGCCGCGCTTGGCCGACGCCGACACCGCGCTGCCATCGCCCGCGACGAAGCGGTCGAACGGCGCGTCGCGGCTCACCAACAACCGCAGGTACGCCGCGATGGCCTTGCCGTAGTTCGCGTAGATGCGATTGACGATGGCGCGGTCTCCCGCCGCCATCAGCTCCCAGGGGCCGTCGGGGTCAGCGGCGTTCGCCTTGGGCTTGCCCGTGGCTGGAAAGCGCGCGGCGTCAGCGGCGGTCGGGTCGAGCGCGGCGTCGAGCGGCACCGGGAAGATGGCGTCGTAGTCGGCGCGGTACTTGTCGAAGAGCAGGTGCGCGACCGCCAACCGGCTGCTGGCCATGATGCGCGCGTTCTCAGCGACGGCCAGCGGCAGCGACCACTGCGTGTCGAAGCGACCGCCCCAGTTGGTCCACGCGTAGAAACTGGAGTTGACCGAGCCCAGCGCGTTGCGCGTGCCGTAGTCGGTGCCGAGTGAGACGTTGTTCGGCACCGTGCGGCCATCGCTGCCCGACGCCGTGCCGTGGCACGAGAAGCACGACACGAGCCCCGCGACGCCCGCATCGCCCAGCGCGCCGTTCCCTCCATCGACGCCCACCGCCAGCGGGCCGCTGTACGAGCGGTCCATGTAGAGGCGCTGGCCCAGCACCGCGGCCGCCGCATTGTCGGCGTACGCGTTGGTCGGGTCGACCGGCACCGCGGGCAGCGGCGACATCGTCATCGCCAGCGCGAGCTCGCTTTCGTTCAGCACGTCGTCGGTGCGACCGGCGTCGGCGCCTCCGCCTCCGGTCGCGGAGCCGCCCCCCGACGCGCCGCCACCGGTCGCACCGCTCCCGCCACCCGTCGCCGCGCCGCCACCGACGCCTCCGTCTTCACCGGGTGTTCCGCTGCACGCCGCCAACGACAGACACACCACGACCAGCACTTGTCTCGAGCTCACTTGCGTTCCCCCCAAAGAGAGTTGAGCGCGCGGGAACAGCACGGGCCGTGCCGCGACGCCGCGTCACCGCGCGAGGCGAACGACGTCAACGGCTTGCGCGTGCGGGCCTCACCGACACAGCGCGTGTGTCAGCGCGCGCGGTGACACGGTGTCACGCGTCGTCGCCTTCGCCGCCGCCCGGCTTCTCGAGGCCGTGCTTGCGCATCAACCGCTTGAGCTGCTCGCGCCAGAGGTCGAGCGCGGTCGCTGTGCGGCTGATGTTCCACGCGTGCTGCGTGAGGGCGTCGAGCAGCTCGTCGCGCGAGTAGTCCTTGCGAGGCGTCGGCGGCGTGGACGTGGTGGGCCGCTGCGGCTCGGGCGCGGTGGCTCCAGCGCCAGGCTCGACGAACGAGAAGTGCGCTTCGCGCAGCT
This sequence comes from uncultured Archangium sp., assembly GCA_964459885.1. Taxonomy (GTDB): domain Bacteria; phylum Myxococcota; class Myxococcia; order Myxococcales; family Myxococcaceae; genus Archangium_A. The sequence goes on along the minus strand of CAYWON010000144.1, from coordinate 6,548 downwards.
GCGTCTTGCCCGCCGCGCGCGCTTCACCGATGGCCTCACGCGTGGCGCGTCGCAGGTCGCGCAGGTTGCCGCGCCACGGCCGCAGCAGCACCGCCTCGACCGCCGACGAGTGCACCGTCATGCCCTCGGCGCGCGCGTCGAGGTCCAGCAGCCAGGGGATCTCTTCTTTGCGCTCGCGCAACGGCGGCACGCGCACCTCGACCTGCCGCAGCCGGTAGAAGAGGTCTTCACGGAACTCGCCGCGCGCCACGCGGTCGCTCATCGACTGGTGGCTGGCGCACAGGTACTGCACGTCGACGCGCGTAGGCTGCGCGGCGCCGGCCCGGCGCACCTCGCCGCTCTGCACGATGCGCAGCAGCTGCGCCTGCACCTCGGCCGACATCTCAGCGAACTCGTCGAAGAACAGCACCCCGCCGCTTGAGAGCTCCACGAGGCCGGCGCGCTCCTTCACGCCGGTGGCGATGTTCGCGGCGGTGCCGGTGACGTCGCCGAGGCTGGCGTTGATCTCCCGCGCGTTGACCGCGGTGAAAGGCCCGGGCCGCGCCGCCGCGCGGTGAAAGTGGTGCGCCGCGTATTCCTTGCCGCAGCCGGTCTCACCCAGAATCACGAGGTGGCTGCCGCGCGCCCGCGCGCTGGCGATGCGCTCGAGCGCCGCGCGGTACAGCGGGCCGATGACGAAGGGCTGCTTCGGGCCAGCGCCCAGCGCCTCGTGCACCAGCTCCACGTGCTGCGCGTACGGCGCGAGGTCGGCCACCAGCAGCACCAACGTGCGGCCCATGCGCACCACCGCGCCGGGCGGCACCGCGCCGCGCGAGAGCGGCTTGCCGTCGACCGTCGTGCCGTTGCGGCTGCCGAGGTCTTCGAGGTGAAAGAGGCCCGCCGCGAACCGCACCTCGAGGTGCGCCTGCGACATGCGACCGTCGTCGACGTTGACGCCGCCGACGTCGCCCTTGCCCCAGCGCACCGGCACGTTCTCCACCAGCGCGGTCGGCGCGAAGACGGGGTGGTCGTCAGAGAAGATGACGATGGCGCCCGCGACGGTGCGCGCTCCGGACCGCGGCGTCTGAACGCTCTCGCTTTGCGTGTCTGACACGCGTGGCACGGTATCCAAAAGCCGGGCCACCACACGTCTTGCTTTGTCCCGACGCATCGCCGCGCAGCAACCGCACGGATTTCCGCGAGCGCCGCGAGGGCCGGCACTGACACAGCTGTGTCAGCGCACCACGTGCGCGGCTGCTCTCGACGCGCGCGGTGGCATGCTGCTGGCAAACCGCTGCACCCGTGTCCTGGGACGAACGCGTGACGACCTCGTCGTTGAACAGCGAAGACGCACCGCGCGCGCCGGTGCCGCGCGACGAGCGGGTGCCTGAGGCCATCGGGCGCTTCACCGTGAAGGCCACGTTGGGGCGCGGAGGCCAGGGCACGGTGTACCTCGCCATCGACCCGGTGCTGGGGCGCTCGGTGGCCATCAAGGTGCGGCATCTGCCCGAGCCCGCACATGCGCAGCACGAAGCGACGGCGGCCGCGCGCGTCACGCACCCCAACGTGGTGCAGGTCTTCGACTCAGGCTGGACCTTCGATGGCCGGCCGTTCGCCGTGATGCAGTACCTCCCCGGCGGCCCGCTGACGCGCTGGGCGGCGGCCGAGCCACGCAGCGTCGAGCAGCTCGTCGAGCGCTTCGTGGAGGTCGGCGAAGGGCTCGCGGCCATTCACGAGCAGGGGCTGCTGCACTGCGACGTGAAGCCCGACAACGTCATCCTCAAAGACGACGGCACCGCCGCGCTGAGCGACTTCGGCCTCGCGCGCTCACCTGACGACGCCGAGAGCCGCGCCGGCACCCGCGCGTTCATGGCGCCGGAGCTGCTGGCGTCGGGCCGCGCCTCGGAGCTGACGGACCAGTACGCGTACTGCGTCTCGCTGTACCTGCTGCTGACGCGCCACTACCCGGAGCCCGTCGTCGAGCGCCTCAAGCTGCCGCCCGGCCAGACGATGGCCCCGTGGGTGCGCGGGGTGCTCGAGCGTGGCCTGCGCGCGCGGCCCGACGCGCGCTTCACCAACATGCGCGAGCTGCTGACGGCGCTGCGACAGAACCCGCAGGAGCGCCGCCGTCGCGCGCTGACGCTCACGTTGGTGGCCACCGCGCTCATCGTCACCACCGGCTCGCTCACCGCGTGGGCCCTGCGCGAGACGCCGGAAGAGCGCGCGGCGCGGCAGTGCGCAGCCCGCGCCGACGCCATCGCCGACGAGCTGTGGTCGCCGACGCTGGTGAGCAACGCGCAGCGCCACTTCAAGGACGTCGGTGGGCCCGAAGGGCTGCGCACGTTCGAAGCGCTGCGTCAGCGCATCTCGCCGGAAGTGACGGCGCTGGTGGGCGCGTCACACGCGACGTGCCGCCTTCGCGACCCCATCGAGCGGCGCAACGTGGAGGCGTGCCTGATGGCGCGCCACGCCGTGCTGCGCACCACCGGCGACTTCCTCGTCAACCTGCGGCCCGACGACCTGCCGACCGTGCTGCGCATGTTGTCCTTCGAGCTCAAGCCGGTGGAGGCGTGCCGGTCGACGCTGGGCGCCGCGCCGGCGCTCGGCGAGTCAGACGCAGACCGCGAGCTGCGGGTCGACCTCGCGCCGGCCTCGGTGCTACGCGCTGCGCAGCGCTTCGACGAAGCCCACCGGCTCGCCATCGACGTGCTGGCGCGCGCCGAGGCCAGCGACGCCGACTGGGCCCGCGCCGAGGCGCTGCTGGCCGCCGGCCTGGCCCTCGCCGACAGCCACGACGGCGCCGCCGCCGCGCGCCTGCAGAGCGCCATCACCGCCGCCGAGCGCGTGGGCGCTGACGAGGTGCGCGCGCGCGCGTGGATCGCGCTCGTCGGCGTGCACGTCTACCGGCGCGAATTTCCCCTCGCCAACCGCGCGTCGGCCAACGCCAGCGCCGTCGTGCATCGGCTGGGCGCCCCCGACCTGCTCGTCGCGCCGCTGCTGAACGCCGAAGGCAACCGGCTCTACGCGCTGGGCGAGCTGGCCGAGGCCAACCGCAACTTCCGTGAGTACCGCGCGCTGCTGCTCAAGACGCGCCGCCCCGACGACCCGCTCGTGCGCCGCGCCGACGCCAACGTGGCGCAGAGCGAAGTGGCCGACGAGGTGCGCGTCGCGGCGTTCGTGGCGCTGGTGACCGAGTCGCGCGCGCAGCTGGGTGACGAGCACCCCGAGACGCTGCGCCTGCGCGTCAACCTCGCGTCGGCGTGGCTCGGCTCGCTGCAATGCGCCGAGGCCGAGCAAGAGGCCGCGCGGCTGGTGCAGCTCGAAGCCGCCGCGGCGCAGCCCGCACTCGCTCGCGGCCGCGCGGCCTTCCTGCACGCGCGCGCCCTCGCCTGCCTCGGCGAGACCGGCCGCGCGTGCACCGCCCAGCGCGCCGGCCTCGACGCGCTGCGGCCCGACGCGCCACCCGACGCGGTGTTGGGGCAGGAGCTCGATTTCGCCTGGGAGGTCTGCCCGGCGCAGCGCGCGGCGTTGGTGACGGAGCTGTGCGATCTCGGACGATCGTCACCGGACCCCTCGCGGCCGTGCGGCCCACCGTGAGTCAGCTGAGTCAGTGACACACGGCCCGGTGTGTCAGCGGCGCGGCGCGGGCCGGTCGCCTGCTTTCGTGCACTTGGCCGCCGTCGTCGTGACCAACGTGAACTGGCAGGGCGTCTGCACAGGTGCGTTCACGTGCCGACGCAGACGGGAGCCAGCGAAGTCAGACATGGTGTCCACCCGGGGGCGGCGGTCGCGTAGCATCTCCTCGGGGGACACCACGGACCATGCGCCAGAGCTGCACCGCTGCAGCAGTGCAGAGCTGCCTCATTGCGGCGGCGCTGGCGTCGTGTGCCGACTGGCAGCCGACCGCTGACGGCTTCACCGAGCGAGACCTGGCGCTCTTCGAGACGATGGTCTTCGCGCAGCCCGCGAGCGACCCCGGCAACGCGTGGGTCGACGACGCCGACGCCATCGCGCTGGGACAGAAGCTCTTCTTTGATCAATCGCTGGCCTTCGACACCGCCAACAAGCCTGTCTCGTGCGCCACCTGTCACAACCCGCAGGGCTGGTTCTCTGACACGCGCGTCGCCAACGCCGTCTCGGCCGGCGTGGGCGTCACCAACCGCAACTCGCCGTCGCTGGTGAACGCCTGGGCCTACCGCTGGAAAGGGTGGGACGGCCGCGCCGACGCGCTGTGGAACCAGAGCATTCACGCGTGGGTCTCGCCGCGCACCATGGCCGGCACGCGCGACCGGCTGCTGGCGGCGGTGCGCACGCGCTACGCGTGCGAGTTCGAGCGCGCGTTCGGCCACGTGATGCCGTTGCCATCGTGGGACGCGCCGAGCGACGCGCGCGACGCGGCCTACGTGCTGGTGCTCAAGGCGTGGGGCGCCTACCTCGCGCAGCTGACGTCGCGCGACGCGCCGTTCGATCGCTACGCCACTGGCGACCGCGACGCGCTCACCACGCCCCAGAAACGGGGCCTCGCGCTCTTCATCGGCAAGGCCGGCTGCATCCAGTGCCACAGCGGCCCGACGTTCGCGGCCGACGAGTTCCACAACATCGGGGTTGGCCAGAGCGGCGTGACGGGCGACCCGGGGCGCGCCAACGGCCTCAAGGAGCTCGCTCTCCTCAAGCCCGTTTTCCGCCCTGAAGGCGCGGCGACGCCCGAGCTGACGCCGGCCGACCTCGGGAAGATGCGCGTGAAGAGCCTGCGGCACGTCGCGCAGACCGGCCCGTACTTCCACGGCGGGCAGGCGGCGACGCTGAAGGACGTGGTGTGGTTCTACAACCAGGGCGGCGACCGCACCGGTGCGGGCGCGGTGAGCCCCTTCATCGTTCCGCTCGAGATGAGCGACGAAGAGCTGGCCGACCTGCAAGCGTTCCTCGAAGCGCTCACCGGGCAGCCGGTCGACGCGCGGTGGACCTGTGACCCATCGGCGGACGCCACCCGACCGCTCGCGCAGCACGCCGACGTCACGGTCGTCGACGCCGCCACCGTCACCACCACCGCGGGCGTCACCGTGCGCGCAGCGCCGGGCGCGAGCCTCAACATCTACGCGGGCCCGTTGGTCGACGGTGGTGTCGGGTGGCACGTCACGGAGTTCGGCACCGCCGCGCTGCCGCGCCCCTTCACGACCTGCGAGCCCGCCTCGTGTCAGTGACCTGCCTCGCGCTGGCGCTGTGGCTCGCCGCCGAGCCGACGACGCCGGCCACCACCGCCGCGCAGCTCGAAGCGCTGCAGCGTGAGCTCGACGCGCAGCGGGCGCGACAAGACGCGCTCGAAGAGTCAGCACGGCAGCTGCAGCGAAAGCTCGACGACGCGACGGCGCTGGCCCAGTCGGTGGAGCTGCGGCTGAACGAGAAGGAGCGCCTGAAGGTGGACCTCGGGGGCTACCTCGACCTCGGCTTCTTCATCGCGCAGGGCAACGGCTCGGGCGTGCGCCGCGACCTCGAGCGCCACAGCCACCGCTACGACGACATCCTCTCGAGCTGGGTCCTCATCGGAGATCCACTCTCGACGATGGTGAACGCGCGCGGTGACGCCGCCGACCTCACCGACTCGCGCGCCTTCCGCTTCGACGGCATCCACTCGCAGGGTCGGCCCACGTTCCTCGTCAACACCGTCAACCTCAGCCTGCGCGCCAGCGTCGACGACGCGTGGTTCGTCACCGTGTTGGTCGACCTGCTGCCGCGCGAGCGCATCTTCAGCGGCGAAGGCGCGGTGGGAGACTTCATCGACGTGAAGCTGGCCAGCCTGCGCTGGGTGGGCCGCTTCACGTGGGGCGCGCTCACGGTGAACGCTGGCAAGTTCGATTCACTCTTCGGCCTCGAGTACCGCACGCAGGAAGCCAACCAGCGGCTCACCGTCACTCCGTCGCTGCTGTGTCGCTACACGTGCGGTCGGCCGCTCGGCCTCAAGGCGCGCGTCGACCTCTTCGACGGCCACCTCGAGCTCGGCGTCGCGGTGACCAACGGCACGGGCCACATCGAGACGTTCGAGTTCTCGAACGAGATCGACTTCAACTTCTTCAAGACGGTCTCGGGCCGCGTGGCGGTGCGGCTGCCGGTGCTGGACGGGCTCGAGCTGAACGTCAGCGGCGCCGTGGGCGCGCAAGACAGACAGCGCGACGACTCGGTGCTGCAGTGGCACGTGGGCGGCGCGGCGCGCCTCGAGTGGAGCCGCCTGCAGCTGCAGGCCGAGTACATCATCGGTCGCGCCAACGGAAAGCCGGGGCCTGACGTCGCCTGCGGCGCGGCGCCGTGCCTCCAGTACAAGGCGGCGTACGGGCTGCTGGGCGTGCGCGTGGCGTACTTCTTCGTGCCCTACGCGCGCGTCGACTGGCGCCAGGCCGACATGCGCTCCGGCTTCGACTACGCGTACCAGGCGGACACCATGCGGGTGACGGCGGGGCTCCGCGTCGAGCCCAACTCGCGGCTCGCGGTGAAGGCCGAGTACACGTTCAACCACGAGTTCACCGGCTTCCAGTTCCCCAACGACGTCTTCACCACCAGCTTCGTCATCGGCTACT
>CAYWON010000143.1:0-17963 GCA_964459885.1 uncultured Archangium sp. | reverse complement strand
CGCTGACGCCGGCGACGGCGCTGTGCTCGCTGCAGTGGGTCAACAACGAGACCGGTGTGATCCAGCCCGCCGCCGAGATCTCGCGTGCGTGCGTCGAGCGGAAGATCGTCTTTCACTGCGACGCGGTGCAGGCCTTTGGAAAGCTCGACGCGTCGCTGCGCGAGGTTCCGGCTGATCTCCTCTCGCTCTCGGCACACAAGCTGGGCGGCCCCTCGGGCGTCGGCGTGCTGTTCAACCGTCGCGGCGTCGATGTCGCGGGCGTGACGCCGGGGCATCAAGAGAACGGCCGTCGCGGTGGCACACAGTCGACCGCGTTCGCTGAAGCGCTCGCGCTGGCGCTGTCGTTGAGCCGCCCCGACACGCACCTCGGCGAACTGCGCGATGAGTTCGAAGGCAGGCTGCGCGCCGCCCTCCCCGACGTGGAGATCAATGGCACCGCGCCGCGCGTCGGCAACACCAGCAACCTGCACTTTCCCGGCGTCGACGGCGAAGCGCTGCTGATCGCGCTCGACCTTGAGGGCATCTGCGTCTCGACCGGCGCGGCGTGTGCGTCGGGCTCGCTCTCGCCGTCGCACGTGTTGCTGGCCATGGGGCGCACGTCGTCGCAGGCGCACGCGTCGCTGCGCTTCTCGTTCGGCGACGAGACCACGTCGGAGCAGCTGCACACGGTCGTCGCCGCGTTGGCTCGACTCGTCCCGGTGAATCGCACGTGAGGGGCCTGGTCCTGCTCGCGGCGGTGCTGACGTCGTGCGCCCCGACGACCTTCCGCGCGTTCTGCGATGAAGACGCTGCGGCCCGCTGCACCAAGGCGTTCCAATGCGACCGCGAAGCCGCCGAGGCGTCGTGGCGCACGGTGCAGGGCTGCGTCGATGACCTCGCCAACGCGGGCGACTGCCGCAGCGCCGGCACGAAGGCCTGCTACCTCGAAGAGGCACTGACCCAACGCTGCCTCGACGACCTCGAGGCGTTGTCGTGCGAACAGCGCAACACGCGCCCGCCGTCGTGCGCCGAGGTGCAGTGCGTCGACCCGCGCGAGGTGCGCTGCGAGACCGCCGACACCACGTTCGCGAACGCGGGCTGCGAGCGCACGCGCACGCAATGCAGCGACGGGCTCGACTACCGCATCAGCTGCACCGCCACGACGTGCACGTGTCACCGCGGCGCGAATGAAGGTCGCGACTTCGACCGCGGCACGTTCTGCGAAGACGGCGGCGACGCGCAAGACGCTGCGTTCGTCACGCAGTGCCAATACGAGCGCTGACGCGTCAGTCCGACGTGCCGAAGAGCCCGCGCACCACCGCTGAGATCGCCAGCGGCGTGCCTACGCGCTCGTCGTAGAGCGGCGCCAGCTCGTCAGCGAACTCGCGCGCCGTGCGAAAGCGCATCGCGGGGTCGATGTCGAACGCCCGCGCCACGAGCCCCTCCACGATGGCCGGCACCTCAGGCCGCAGCTCGCGCACGGGCGTGTAGTGCGAGCCCTTGATGGCCTGAAAGACCTCCTGCGAGGTCTTGCCGGTGAAGGGCCGTTGCAGCGTGAGCAGCTCGTACAGCGTCACGCCGACCGCCCAGAGATCGATCGAGCGATCGAGGTGACCGGCGACCGCCTCGGGCGACAGGTAGTACGGCTTGCCCATCACCTGGTCGGGGCCGACCTCGATGAGCGAACGCGCGACGCCAAAGTCGCCCAGCACCAGCTCACCGGTGCGCGAGACGAAGAAGTTCGACGGCGAGACATCGCAGTGAATGATGCCCAGCGGCTTGCCCGTCGGCCCCACGGCGTGGTGCGCGTAGTCGAGCGCGTCGAGCAGCGCGCGCGCCAGGTACAGCGCGAAGTCGATGGGCCACGGCACCTTCTTCTGTTTGCAGCGCTTGATGATCTGCGCCACGTCGCGCCCGTCGATGACCTCCATCACGATGAAGATCGACTCGTCGTCGTGGCCGACGTCGAGCACCTCGACGATGTTGGGGTGATGAAGGTGGCGTGAGAGCTCCGCCTCAGCGGTGAACAACCGCACCGCCTCTTCATCTTTGCGCAGCGCCGGCAGCAGCCGCTTCAACGCCAGCTCTCGACCTTGAAACCGCCCGGCGGTGGCGCGCACGCGGAACACCTCCGCCATGCCACCCTTCCCCAACAGCCGGAGGATCTCGTAGTTGCCGGTGCTCACTTGTTGCGGCGCCGCGACTGCAACTGCACGTCAGCGGCGAGGCGCCGGAAGTCGGGATCGCTGCGCAGCGGCTCGAGATCGACGTCGGTCTGCAGCGCGTCGACGAAGGCCGGAGCGCCACCGAGCTTCACCGCCGTGCGCAGCGACGTCACGGCCTCCGCGTGGCGACCAAGCTGCACGTACGCGCACGCGCGGTTGTAGTGCACCTGCGACTGCTGCCCGGTGCTGACGCGGCGGGCCTGCGCCAGCGCCAACGCCTTGTCGAAGTACGGGAGCGCCTGCGCCGCGTGCTTGAGCTTCACCTCGGTCACGCCGTAGCCGAGGAAGCTCTCCCAGCGCGTCTCGTCGAGCTCCATCGCCTGGCGGAACTTCTCGCGCGCCGGCGCGACCTTCTGATCTTCGAGCAGCCGGTTGGCCTCGTGCAGCGTCTCCGTCGCCAGCTGCTGGAGGTCGGCCTTCGACAGCTTCTGCGCGAGCGCCGCCGCCGACGTCTCGGTGCTGACGCGCGCGCGCTGCTCGGCGTTGGCCGGGCGAATGTGCAACGCCTTGCCGTCGAGCGCCGGTGAGCGACAGCTGCCGTCGAGCCGCACGTAGCCAGCCACCGCGTCGTCGTGGAACACCCCCAACATCGGGTAGGTGCGCGTGGCCTGACAGCTGGGGCTGGTGTCGTCCTGACAGAGGACCACGGTGCCGGTGAACGTCGAGCCCTCGAGCACGCCCTGCACCACCACCGCGTCGGGCGCGAACACGCATTGCTCCGACGAGCGCACCTTGCCCGTCACCTTTCCGTCAACGGTCGAGAACTCCACGAGGCCGAGCTCACCGACGGAATAGAGGCCCGTCAGCAGCGGCGTCGGCGCGGCGGCCGCAACGAACGAGGTGATCACCAGGCCCGACAGGAGCTTCATTGCGGCGCGGCAAGTTAGCACCTTGAAACCACCGCACGCGTGCTTATGATCTCGGCCACAAAGGAGATTTCGACAGGCTGTTCCCTGCGGGGCTCGTGATGCTCGACTGATGCTCGAACCGATACAAAATAAACGGGGGTCGTCTCGTCCCGACCGGGTGCAAGCCCTCCTCGCAAGAGAGAGGGACGCCGAAGGAAAGGCAGATGGCTCCCACCTGAACCGAATTGGTTCAGCGTAAGTCGGGTCACACGGCTCATGGCGGGGAACGTTTCATCGGACAAGGCGGCGCAACGGAAGGACGCGGAAGGTCGGCGGCGCAGCTTGAGTCCCGAAGTGGTGGCACGGTGGGGCGGTGAGGTGCAGCGACACCTCGCCGCCCTTCCTCTTTTCTCGGGCGCCCGCACTGTCGCGGCCTACGACGCGCAGGGCTTCGAGGTCCCGCTACACGACCTCTGCGCTGACCTCACCGGGCGCGGCGCGCGCGTGGGGTTCCCCCGCATCGTGCGCGGCGACCGACTGCTGGCCTTCCACGAAGCGACGCGCTGGGCCGCGGGGCCGCTGGGCCTGAGAGAGCCAGCGCCCGACGCGCCTCGCCTCGAGATCCCGGACATCGACGTGTGGCTGGTGCCCGGCGTGGCCTTCACGCGCGACGGGCGGCGGCTGGGTCGCGGCGCCGGGTACTACGACGTCACGCTCGCGCAACGCCGGCCCGACGCGGTGCTCATCGGCATCGCCTTCGAGCTCAGCGTCGTCGGCACGCTGTCGGTAGAAGCCCACGATGTGCGCATGCAGTGGCTGGCCACCGAAGCGGGCGTGCGGCGCTGCGCGTGACCGTTAGAGTTGCCAGGTGTCTCACGACGAACGTCGCGCCTTCCCCCGCATCGCCTGTCGCTACCCCGCTTCCGCCGAAGGCCCGCGCGGGCCTGTGCGCGGGGTGTGCAGCGATCTCTCGCTCGGCGGCTTGTTCCTCGAAGGCGTCGCGCTGACGTCTGCGTCGACACAGGTGACGATCGAGTTCCCCATCGGGCGGATCACCTTCCAGGCTCAGGTGCGACGCGTGTCGCAAACGCCGAAGGGCACGGGGCTGCAGTTCATGCGGCTCGAGCCGCACCAGCTCGCGGTGCTGCAGCGCTACGCGTCGAAGTAGCCGTCGATCTGCTGGCGCCTACATGGGCGCGCGACGCAGTGTTGGTGACCCATGGGCGTCGAGGATCGTCGGCAACACCCACGCATCGACTGTCGCTACCCGGCCTTCGTCTTCGGGCCGCGCGGGCCCATTCACGGGCTGTGCACCAACCTGTCGGTGGGCGGGCTCTTCCTCGAGGGCGTGGTGCTCCCGTTCGACCCCGAGGTCGCCATCATCAGCGTCGAGTTTCCGACGGGGCGGGTCACGTTCCAGGCGCAGGTGCGGCGGGTTTCAGATCATCCGCGCGGCATCGGCTTCCAGTTCCTGCGGTTGGAACCGACGCACCTCGAGGCGCTGCACCGCTACGCCTCGAAGTGAGTCACTGCGCGTACGCGGTGAGCGCCGTGGTCGGCACGCCAAGGTGCGCGGCGTAGCGGGTCAGCTCCCACGCCTGGAAGTCGTTCAGCAACGCCCCCGCAGGTAACGGCGCGCCGTTGGTGTCGAGCGGCGTGACGGTGGCGGTCCCCTCACGGCACTGCACCTCGAAGAAGCGCACCACGACGAGCTGGCCCTTCACGTCACCCGGCAACGAGGCGACCAGCTGGCGCGATCTCGTGGCGATGCCACCGCTGGCCGACCACATCTCGCGCTTGGCCGACACGATGTCGCCTTTGTGCAGGGTCCACGAGTCGGGCACGTGCGTCGCGGCGCGGAACCGCTGGCCTTCGCGATCGACGCTCTTCGCGAGGTACCCCGCCTTGCGCGACTTCACGAGCAGCTGCTCGACGCAGTCGCCCGAGTCTCGCGGCGTCAACGACAGCGGCGCCGCCGGGTACAGCGACGACTTCGCCTGGGCACAACCAAACAGCGACACCACCATCACCACCACGCTCATTCGCATGCGGCGGACAATGCCCGACTGCGGCGGTGAATCAACGCGTCGCGAAGACCCAGGTGTAGAAGCCGTCGCCTGCACGCGGCGGGAAGCGCGCGCCGGTGATGACGCCGTGCAAACAGGCGTCGAGCAGCGCGTCGGCGGCCGTCTCTGCGGCGCCCGACGTCGTCGACACCCACGCCCGCGTGACCCGGCCGTCGTCGCCCACCGTGAAGCGGAAGGTGCGCGCGCCGTGCAGCTCCGGGCGACGCGCCAGCGCAGCTTCCCAGCACGCGCCGACCTTCTCGCCGGCGAGCTGCATGGTGTCGCGCACGGCCTGAGGATCCAACGGAGCGCCGCTCGCGACGTCGGGCACGAGGTACGGCGTGACGTCTCCTGACGGCTCCGGCGCGCCCTTCACGCCGTCGAACGAGAAGTACAGCTCGCGCGTCGATGGCCACACGGTGGCGCCCAGCACGGCTTCGGCGCAGCGCTCGGCGTCGGTGAGCACCGTCGGCACCACGCGCACCGTCTGGCCCGGGCGCACGATGTACGAGGTCGCTGCGTTGAGCACCCCGCCCTTCGCTGCGCAGGCGGCGATGCGGGCAGCAGGGTCCAGCACGCCGCGCTCAGCGGTGAAGCGCGAAGACGACAGCAACTTCACCCACGCGAGCGCCGCCCAGCCGTCGATGGGCTGCGACGGCGGTGCAAGTTCCAGCGACGCCGGGCGCTTCGGCCACACCACCGACGTGGCTATTTCGCGAATGCAGCGGCCGGTGGAGTTGGTGGCGCCGTCACGTGCTTCGAAGACGGCGTCGTCACCCTGGAAGGTCAACGTGATGCGTGAGGCCGACAGCGCGTCTTGCGGCCAGCACACGGCGAAGAGCGCTTCGGGTGAGGCGACCGAGGACGGGCCCGTGTTCTTGAACTGCGCGCCGCCTTGCGAAGCCGACGGCGTGGCGCAGGCGGAGAAGATGAGCAGGGCTGCAGCAACGCAGCCCCTCACCCCAACCGCTCGCAGCGTCGTGCTCAGAACAGGAGGCGCAGCGGGTGCTCGAGGAGATCGCGGAGGATCTGCAGGTACTGCGCGCCGACCGCTCCGTCGATGACGCGGTGATCACCCGACAAGGTGATCGACATCATCTGGCGGATCACCATCTGGTTGTCGCGCACCACCACCTTCGGCTCGACCTTGCCCACCGCGAGGATCGCGGCCTGCGGCGGGTTCAACACCGCGATGAAGCTGTCGATGCCGAACATGCCGAGGTTCGACACGGTGATGGACCCACCCGTGTACTCGTCAGGCTTGAGCGACTTCTTCTTGGCCCGCTCGGCCAGCGCGCGCACCTCTTCGCCGATCTCCGCGAGGCCCTTCTGGTCGGCGTCCTTCACGATGGGCGTGATGAGGCCGTCTTCGATGGCCACCGCGACGCCCACGTCGACCGTGTGCAGCTGCTGAATCGAGTCGCCCGCGAAGATCTGGTTGATGCGCGGGAACCGCCGCACCGCCATCGCCGTCGCCTTCACCACGATGTCGTTGACCGAGACCTTCAGCTCCTGCGCCTTCGCTTCTTCACGGAGCTTGAGCGCCTGGTCCATCTCGACGTCGACGTTCAAATAGAAGTGCGGCACGCCCGGCTTCACCTCGCCCAGGCGCTGCGCGATCACCTTGCGCATCGTGCTGACCGGCAGGTTGTCCGGCGGCTGACGCACACCCGGCGTCGAGCGGATGATGGTCGCGCCCTTCGACTTCTTCTCGGCGGGCGCCGACATCGCCTCTTCCACGTCGCGCTTCACCACGCGGCCGTTGGGGCCCGTGCCGGAGATCGCTGACAGCTCGAGGCCTTCGCTCTCGGCCATCTTGCGGGCCAGCGGCGACGCGCGCAGGCGCTCACCGGCCGCCGCGACCTTCGGAGCGGGCGCAGCGGGCTTCGGCTTGGCAGGCACCGTCGCGGCCGCAGCCGGCGCGGGCTTTTCAGCGGGCTTCTCGGCAGGCGTTTCAGCGACGGGCGCAGGCGCAGCGGCCGGCGCGTCGGGGATCGCCTCACCGGGCTTGCCCAACCAACCGATGACGCCGCCGATGGGCGCCGCCGTACCGCCGGGCACCACGATCTTCAGCAACGTGCCCGAGTCGGTGGCCTCGATCTCGAGGTTCGACTTGTCGGTCTCAACCTCGGCGATCGCGTCGCCGGAGTTGACCTTGTCGCCTTCCTTCTTGAGCCACTTGGTGATGCGCCCTTCCGACATCGTGGGAGAGAGCGCGGGGAGCAGAATCGAGATGGCCATGACGGTGTGTGCTCGAAGTGTGGAGGTTCAGCGGTACAGGACCTGGTTGACCGCTTCGATGATGCGCGCGGCCGACGGCTGAATGAGGCGCTCGTGGTTCTCGGCGTACGACATGTTCACGTCGAGGCCGTGCACGCGCGAGACGGGCGCGTCGAGGTCGTCGAAGCACTCGCGCTGGATGAAGTCGGCGATGTGCGCGCCAAACCCGGCGTAGCCCCAGCCCTCTTCCACGATGACGACGCGGTTGGTCTTCTTCACCGACGCGGCCACCGCTTCTTCGTCGAAGGGCTTGATGGTGCGCAGGTCGATGACCTCGGCGTTGATGCCCGCCTGGGCGAGCTGTTCCGCCGCCGGCAGCACGCACGCGGTCAACATGCGCGACCACGTGATGATGGTGACGTCGCTGCCCTCGCGCTTCACGTCAGCCTTCCCGATGGGGATGACGTACTCGCCTTCAGGAACCTCGCCCTTGGTGCCGTAGAGCAGCTCGGCTTCCATGAAGATGACGGGGTTCTCGTCGCGAATGGCGCTCTTGAGCAGGCCCTTGGCGTCGGCCGGCGTACCGGGCGCGATGACCTTGAGGCCCGGGAAGTGCGCGTAGTTCGCCTCGAGCGCCTGGCTGTGCTGCGAGCTCAACCGGCCACCCGCGCCGTTCGGCCCGCGGAACACGATGGGGCAACGCAGCTGGCCGCCCGACATGTGGCGCAGCTTGGCGGCGCTGTTGACGATCTGGTCCATCGCCAGGATCGCGAAGTTCCACGTCATCATCTCGATGACCGGGCGCAAACCGCCCATGGCCGCGCCGACGCCGAGACCACCGAAGCCCAGCTCGGAGATCGGCGCGTCGACCACGCGCGCGCTGCCGAACTTCTCGAGCAGGCCCTTCGAGACCTTGTAGGCGCCGTCGTAGCGGGCGACCTCTTCGCCCATCAGGAACACGCGGGGGTCGCGCGCCATCTCTTCGGCGAGCGCCTGGTTCAACGCATCACGGTACGCAAGCTCAGCCATGACCTCAGGCCGCTCCCTTCTTGGCGGCCTTCACCTCGGCCGGTTTGTCTTTGGGTTCGAGATCCCACGTCACCTTGAAATCGGTGGGGTGGTTGGGCCAGTCGATGTCCTGCGCGCCCAGCACGCGCTCGCGCGGCTTCACGTCGGCTTCGCCCTCCGCGACTTCGGTGTGCAGCCAGAGGTCTTCGTCGGGCGGCAGCGGCGCGGCGTCGGCGAACGCCATGGCCTTCTCGACAATGGCCTTCTCTTCGTCGTCGATGGCGTCGAGCTGCGCCTCGGTGATGCCCTTCTTGCCGAGCAGCTGCTTGCGCAGCGTGACGATCGGGTCGCGGCTCTTCTCTTCTTCGACCTCGTCCTTGGTGCGGTAGGTCGCCGCGTCAGACATCGAGTGACCGCGGAAGCGGTACGTGTAGCACTCGAGCAGCACGGGGCCGTTGCCGGCGCGGATCCACTCGGCCAGCTCCTTGACCTTCTCGTAGACAGCCACGACGTCCTGGCCGTTGACCGACTCGCCGCGAATGTCCCAGCCCGGGGCGCGCTTGTGGATGTCGGGGACCGACGACACGCGCGCGATGTCCGTGCCCATGCCGTACTTGTTCTGCTCGACGACGTAGAGCACCGGCAGCTTCCACTTCACCGCCATGTTGAACGTCTCGTGCAGCGCGCCCTGGTTGGCGGCCGCGTCGCCGAAGCTGCACACGGTGATGTCCTTCTCACCGCGGTACTTGCTGGCGAACGCGAGGCCCGCCGCGAGGGGAATCTGCCCGCCCACGATGCCGTAGCCGCCATAGAAGCGGTGCTCGACGTCGAAGAAGTGCATCGAGCCGCCCTTCCCCTTCGAATAGCCGGAGTCGCGGCCGTAGAGCTCGGCCATCAACATGCCGGCGTCGGCGCCGCGCACGAGCGGGTGCACGTGATCGCGGTAGCCGGTCATCACGTAGTCGTGCGGCTGCAGCGCTTCGTTGATGCCGACCACCACGGCCTCCTGGCCGATGTAGAGGTGGCAGAAGCCCTGGATCTTCTTCAAGCCGTACGCCTGCCCCGCTTTCTCTTCGAAGCGGCGGGCGAGCAGCATCTTCCGGTACATCGTCAGCAGCTGATCGTTGGTGGGCACGTTCTGTTCCTTCAGTACGCGAAGTGGGGGATCGACACGCAGCGCTCGTGCAGCTTCACGTCGCGACCAGAGTGATCAGTCGCGAGGTGCACCGGCACGGCCTGCTCGAACTTGATGGCGTAGTCGTTGATGTGCGTGGGCTCGTTGTCGAACGCCGCCAGCACGGTGCCCATCGCGCGCAGCTCGGCGTGCGTGGTGCGCTTGTACTCGTCGTCGCTGTCGGGCAGCTCCGGCTTCATCAGCAGCTGCACGTGACCGCCCTTGCTGGGCATCGGCATCTGGCAGCGCTCGATGCACGCCTCGGTGCCCTCGCGCATCGCCTCGTGGCGACCCGTCACGTAGATGACGCGGGCCTTCACGTAGTCGAGGCGGTGCAGAAAGCGCGGCGCGCCCACGATCTCGATGTCGTCAGCGCAGTACTCGCTGGTGAAGAAGCGCGCCTGCCAGAAGCTCTTGAGCTCGGCGTACATGTCTTCGGCTTCCTGCGCCGTGTAGCCGCACGCCACGACCGAACCGCGGAGGTCCCAGCCGCTGGTGAAGTGCCACGGCTGGCAGCCGAGCAGCTTGTTCAACTTCTTCGCGGCGCCGAACTCACGAACGATGCGCGCCTGGCGGGGTCGGTTGTCGAAGACCGTCGAGTCGAGGTCGAAGACCAGCAAGCCCTTCGGGCCCGACTGCGTGGCGGTCGCCACGATCTGATCGAGCGTCTTGTGCCAATCGATGGCGACGCGGTGGAGGTAGTCACTCATTGCGCGTGCGCCTCTACCAACTTGGTCGGCGCCGCGCCCTTCAAACCCGCCGACTCATTGCGTCAGCGTCACGGGGGCCCGGGCGGCCAGACGGTCCTGTGACGGCACCGTCTCCTTCACCACCGTCTCGGGCGCCAGCTCGCTCATGCGCTTGATGCCGTTGCGATCGAGCACCAGCCGCACGAGCCGCACGGTGGTGCGCTGGTGGCGACCGTCATCGAGCGCGAACCTGAACGCGACGTCGACGCGGTAGCTCTTGGCCATCTGCAGCTTGCCCACCGAGAAGTCGTCGAGGTCGACGTAGTCGAGCGCGTACTCGGGGTCGTCCATGTCGTGCAGCAGCCGCCCGATGTTGAGGCGAATGATGTCGGTGACGCCGGTGACGAGGCCGTCAGCGAGCCGCGGCAGCATCTCGGAGTCGAGGATGATCTTCTTGCGGTAGCGGATGACCGTCTCGGCCAGCTCGCCCTGCGCGACGGTGATGAGGTCGTCTTTGGCGCGCAGCCGCGCGATGTCGGGCGGCACCTGCACCGAGCGGCCGTAGTCGATCTTCTCGCGGCACACGCCGACGTCGTCTTGCGTGACCGGGTCGACGATGCGCGTGGTGCGCTCGTAGAGGAACTTGCCTGCGTACGACGCCAGCACGCGCCGGAGGCCCTCTTTCAAGCGGTCTTTGAACATGTAGCCGACGACGGCCAGCATGAAGAAGTTGAAGCTCGCCTGCGGGTAGCGCGACTGCGCGAAGAGACCGACGCCCAACGCGAAGGCCATCGAGCCGCCGGCCGCGAGCGCGAAGAGCACCTCTTCCCAGGCCTTGCGCGGGCTCGACCGCTGCACCTTGAGGAAGAGGATGTTCATGCAGAACTTCTTCAAGAAGCCGACGCGGTGCGTGTACTCCTCGTTGTCGCCTTCGGGCGCGATGACCGAGGGCAGCTGGTTGGCGCGGCGGTAGCTCTCGTCGGCCACCACCACGTCCATCAGCTCGCGGCGCAGCTCGATGTACGCGCCCGACAACGGCATGTTCTCCATCTGCACCACGATGCGGCGGAAGTACTGCTCGACCAGCAGCGAGAGGTACTCGTCGACCAGCCGCAGCGCGGCCTGGGCCTTGTCACCCAGCTCGTACTTCTCGGTGAGCTGCGCGACGGTCGACCGAAAGCGCTGGAGGATCGACTGCGTCGCGGCGATCGAGCTCCGCGCCAGCGTCTGCAGGTGCTCCGGCGACTCCGGAGGCGCGCAGCTCCGCGCCTCGGCGCCACGCAGCAGGTGCTGGCACTCTTTCTTCATGCCGCGCGCGAAGCGCCGCAGCGCACCGCGCATCACGCACGCCAGCATCTTCGCGTCGTAGACGACCTCACGAACGGGCCCCAGCAGGCCGAGCGGCACGCGCTCCTCGAGCTGCTTGAGCGGCGAGTGCGTGCCGGTGAGGATCTCGTCGAACGAGAGCACCGGCGTCTTGAGGCGCACGTAGTTGTGGAGGTCCCGGTAGAACTGCTCGCGGCTCCAGGTGGCTTCGTCGATGTTGAGGCTGCGCGGCACGAAGAGCAGCGTCTCGACGAGGTACTGCGACTGCGCGTCGGTGCCCGAGGGCTGGTACTCCAGCTTCAGCTCGAACTGTTTGCGATCGTGTACTTCGACCTTCGTGTCGAAGAGTTCTGGCGAACCCGTGTCTGCCACGAGCGTTCTTATATGTGACAACCATGTGACACGCCATGACGCCCATCACGAATTCCGGGGGGATGCCGCGTCACAGCGGTTTGTGTTGATCGACCGCGGCCCGTGTGGGACTTGCCCAACCCATGCCGGTCTGGCTGTCGAACCTGCTGCCGATTTTGCTGCTGCTCGGAGCCATCGCGCTCGTGTTGTGGCGGTTGCCTTCCGTCGAGCTCGGTCACAGCGAGGCGTTCAAGCGCCGCCGCTTCTGGAACTGGTTCCCGCTGGGCATGGTGTACGCGTTCCTCTACTTCGGCCGGTACAACGTCAACGAGCTGACGACGGCGCTGGGCAGCAACAACAAGGAGTTCGGCACCATCTTCGCGGTGGGCACGTTCATCTACGGCCTCTCGTTCCTCATCAACGGGCCGCTGACGGACAAGCTGGGCGGGCGAAAGACGATCCTCATCGCGGCGATGGGCGCGGCGGTGTCGAACCTGGCGATGGCGGGCGCGGTGTACGCGCACAAGAGCGGCGTCGAGCTGCCGGGCGGCCTCGTGCCGTGGCTGGCGGTGCTCTACGGCCTCGACATGTACTTCCAGAGCTTCGGCGCGGTGTCGATCGTGAAGGTCAACGCCGCCTGGTTCCACGTGCGCGAGCGCGGCGTGCAGGGCGGCGTGTTCGGCATCTTGATCTCGCTGGGCGTCTACTTCGGCTACGACTGGAGCAAGGCCATCGCCAAGGCGCTGCCGACGCAGCCGTGGATGGTGGCGCTCATCCCCGCCCTCGTGCTGGTCGGCGCGTTCATCGCGGCCTTCTTCCTGGTGCGCGACAAGCCGAGCGACACCGGCCACCCCGACTTCGAGGTCGGCGACGACAGCGGCAACATCGACGACAAGGCGCACGTCGGTCAGGTGTTCGTGAAGATGCTGACGAACCCCGTCATCTTGATCATCGTGGGCATCGAGTTCTGCACGGGGTTCCTGCGCAACGGCGTCATGAGCTGGTACCCGAAGTTCAGCAAGGCCGTGCTCTGGCAGGACGACTTCGTCAGCAAGAACTGGGGCCTGCTGCTGTGCGTGTTCGGCATCGTCGGCGGCATGATGGCCGGCGTCATTTCCGACAAGGTCTTCCACTCGCGGCGCGGGCCGGTGGCGTCGGTGCTGTACGGCGGCATCACGCTGGGCGCGATCGCGATGTACTTCGGGCTCACGTACCACTGGGTCGGCTGGGTGCTGATCTTCATGGCGCTCAACTACGTCGGCGTGCACGGCATGCTGTCGGGCACCGCGTCGGCTGACTTCGGCGGCAAGAAGAACGCCGGCGTGGCGGTCGGCATCATCGACGGCTTCGTGTACCTGGGCACCGGGCTGCAATCGCTCGTGGTCAGTCAGCTGTTGCCGGAAGGCGCGGCGGCGGCTGACCCGGCGAATTGGATCAACTGGCCGCGCGCGATGGTGCCGGTGGCGATCGTGGGGCTGGTGCTGTGTACGCGCGTGTGGAACGCGAAGCCGCAGAGCAAGTCAGCAGCGGCTCACTGACGTCGACGGAGGTCGGCCCGGCGTTCCGGACGGCGTTGAACGTGAGTCCGGCCGCTTGCCTCGCGTCAGAGGTCCGACGAACCCGGCCGACTCCAAACAGCCCGTTGTTTCGCACGAAGGATCAGCGTGCGGCACGCTCAGCCCCACAAACGATGCTCTGGTGACCAGACGACTGGCCGAACTGGGTCGGACTCGCTGTAGAGCGCTGGGAGTTCTGTCTTGGGATCGGGCCGCATGTTCGACGAGCCCTTCCGGATCCAGAGTTCGTTCTGCTTCGTCGAGTACGGACCTTTTCGTCCCTTCTCGACGCGAGCAACGAGTAGCCGTTGGCCGCTCACCGAAACGACGTCTACATCGAACTCAGGGACGGGTTTGATCGTCTCCGAGAACAGTCCCAACAGATAATCGCGGTACAACACGAAGGCGTCGGTCGCATCGCTCTTCATCGCGCGTCGGAGCGCTGGCTCGCCCTCCGGCGCCCCCTCGTTCGTGAGTCCGACGTAGAGCCGCCCTCCTTCCGAGTTGGCGAACGCCACGACCGTGGCGATCAGCTCGCGCTCTTTCTCGTGCTTCCGCTCCACGAACGGTTTGAACTCAATTCGCTCGTTCTCGCCGTCAGAGAGATCGCGAACGGCTTGCTCCGCAACGTTCAGCGCCTCGGTGGATGGGTGGACTTTCTCGCCGGGAGAAACGCGGGTGTGACCCATGAGCTCCCCCGACGCGTGGACCAGGTACACCTCAGCGCCGCGAGCGTCATCCGGCGTTTCCCACGCGAACTCGGGCTGTGCTGGCGAGATCGTCTTCACCACGCGCTGGTCGGCGGTTTCAGCCACCAGTTGGAGTTCGAGCCTCGCGATGTCGACGTCCGATCGCAGCGTTCCAGTCAGCAGATTTCGCTCCCACCTCATCTCCCCCAGCGCCCCTCGCGTGTCAGGAAGCACGATCGTCAGTTCGCCGACTCTCTGCAGGCGACCATCTCGATTCCTGATCCGACCTCTGTAGACCCAGTCCTCAACTGCGCGATCGCCGTTGAGGAACGGTGGGAGTCCTGGCGCCGCCGCGACGGCGTGGGTCAGCTCCGTACGCAACTCACGATCGATGCCTGCCTGCCACGTCCATTCCGGCCAGCCGGTAAGGTTCTCAAAACGGGCGAGCTTGCGGTCCGAGTATGCCGACGTGAAGCGCCCCCACTTGAAGCCGCCGGAATCCGACTCGAAGGTCTCCGCCAATACGCGGGGTGCGTCGCTCAACGTCACCCATCGCTCGAACAAAGTGAACCGCCGGTAGTCGTGCGACGCACGAGCGTCCTGCGTCTCGTCCGCGAACAGCGCAACACCGGTGACGAACCGACCCTGTGTTTCAGCCCAACTTACGAGCATCCCGGCGGGCTCGCGCCCACGCTCGACCAATCGCAGCTATGCATGCATCCCGCCCCCAATCAGCTCGCAACAAGCGACTTACGGCGCGCAACAAAGTGCGTCGTCACGACCACTGCACGTGCGGCAACGGCCCAAGGTTCAACACATCGCGCTTCGAGCGCCAGCCAGGTAGGTGCCGGTCGAGCTGCGCGAAGAACTGGTCGTCATGACGTGGCGCGAGGAAGTGAACGAGTTCGTGCACCACGATGTACTCGATGCACTCCACCGGTGACCGCGCGAGGTCGAGGTTGAGCAACACCCGTCCCGACCGCGGGCTGCACGAGCCCCACTTCGTCTTCATGCGCTTGATCCTCCAGCTGCGCACCGTCACGCCCAACCGGTCCTGCCACTGCGCCATCAGCGGCGTCACCACGTCACGGAGCTGCTCGCGATACCAGTCATCGAGCAGCGCTTCACGCCGCTCGCTGGTCGTCTCAGCGCGAACATGCAGCTCGATGAGCGACGGCCGCTTCACCACGCGCTGAGCGCCCGCGCCCTCGAGCTCAACGACGCGCAGCCGGTACCGCTCACCATCTCCCGCTTCGACTGGCGCGGCTGCGCCAGGAACTTGCGGCGCATACGGCTGATCCAGCCGAACTTGCCAATCACCGCGAGGCGAACTGCGTCGTCCGACACCGTCGTCGGCGCAGCGACGCGTACGCGGCCATTCGGAGGGTACACGCCCAGGTGCAGGTTCTTGATGGCCTTCCGGACCACCTGCACCTTGATGCCGCGAATCTGCATGGCGTGGTCAGTACTCATGGTGCTGCTTCACGATCTCAAGAATCCGATCTGCCGTCGACTCGTCGCCACTGAGCGCGCTCTTGATGGCGTTGCGAACCAGCTTCGACTTCACGTTGTGGCTCCGCCAACCGTCCTGCGCGGCGTTACGCACGTTCGCGTCGACCAACACCGCGAGCGATTCATCGCGCCCGAGGTTGTCGTACAGCGCGCGACGGCCCGGCGTGCTCATCGTCTTCGGGTACGTGCCGCCAACCGTCGGGTTCTTCACCTTCCTCGTGAGTTCGACGATCTCCCGCAGGTACTGCTGGTACTCCAACGCCTGCTCACGCCGCCGCTGCATGAGCGCGTCCAGCAACTGCGACATCTCGTCGTAGTACTTCGGGTTGATCGGCTGCTCGTCGACGATCAACTTGCGAACGTTGTTCTCGATCGTCTCTGCCACCGACTCCTTGTTGTTCCGAATCGACGCCGGCAGTTCCTTCACGGCATCGACCCCGCGCTCGACGATGAGCTGCACCAGCGACAGGTCATCGAAAGCCGAGATCTTCTCGCTCTCCTCGGCGCGGATGTACGTGTCGATGAGGTGCCGCATCGCGGGCTCGTACATCTTCAGATCGATGTAGTCGCCGCTGGCCAGCTTCACCTCACTGCGCGCCTTCTCGAAATGGTCGACGTCCGCCTTGAGGGCCGCAATCTGCGACTTGGTGTACCCCGCGTCCTGCAGCTCGTTCGCCAGGTTCCCGTACGCGCGAATGAGCGCCGACACGTGCTTGTAGAGCGCCAGACGCAACGGCTCATTGGCCTTGAGCTGCGCGGCGTTGCCCGACTCCTTCGCGCAGAAGTACCGCCGGTACGCGTCGGTGTCGCGCGGCGCCTCGACCTTCTCACAGAGCGCCCGCACGACTTCGAGGGTCTCTTCGAGCCGCTCGCGCGCCTTGCCGAGCCGGTCCTCCAGCAGCCCAGCGACGTCTTCCTTCGCGAAGCCGTCGAGCGCGCCCGACGTGTAGTCGTGAACGGCTCCCGTCAACGACTTGAACAGGTCCTTGTAGTCGACGATGTAGCCGTACTCTTTGTCGTCGCCGTCGAGACGATTCACGCGGCAGATGGCCTGGAACAGGCCGTGATCGCGCATCTGCTTGTCGATGTAGAGGTACGTGGCCGACGGCGCGTCAAAACCGGTGAGCAACTTGTCGACGACGATGAGGAGCTTCATTTGCCCCGGCTCCTCGACGAACTTCTTCTTCACCGCCTTCTCGAACTCTTCGACACGGCTGACCGCCTTGTCGGCCGACTCGGTAAACCAGGCGGAGAGCATCTGCTGGTAGATCGAGTACTTCTCGAGCGTATCGGTCGCGCCCTCGCCGCTCTCTTCGCCTTTGATATCGGCAGTCTTCGGCGCGTACGACGTGACGATGGCGCACTTCCCGTTCAACGGCGTCTTCGAGAACAGCTCGTAGAACTTGCACGCCTCGTAGATGCTGCCCGCCACGAGCATCGCGTTCCCGCGCCCGTTGCAGAGCCGGTCGCGGGTCTCCATGTCGAACAGGATGTCCGCGACGATCTTCTGGAGTCGCGACTGGCTCGACAGCACCTTCTGCATGGTGCCCCAGCGCGCCTTGAGCTGCGCCCGCGCGAGGTCGGTGACGCCCTTCGTCTTCGCGTCGAACCACTGATCGATCTTCGTCTGCGAGGTGATCGACTGATCGATGTCGCGCGCCTCGTAGCGGAGGTCCAGCACCACGCCGTCCTTCACGGCCTCGTCGAACTTGTACGTGTGGATATACGGCCCGAACACCTCGATGCTGCGCTGCTTGTCGGCCTTGAGCAGCGGCGTGCCGGTGAAGCCGATGAACATCGCGTCAGGCAGAATCGCCTTCATCGCGTCGTGCAGTTGGCCTGATTGTGTGCGGTGACATTCATCGACGAAGACGAAGACGTCGCCCTTCGCCTTGAAGTCGCTGGGGAGCGCGCGCTTGAGGTCCTCGATGTAGTCGGCGACCTCAGCGTCGCTCTCTTCCTTGCCGCCGAACTTGTGGACCAGCGAGCACACGAGCCACGGCGCGCTCGCGTTGAGCGTGGCCACGAGGTCGGCGCCGCTCTTCGTGCGGTAGATGTCCTCGTCGACGCCCTTGAACACCTTCTCGATCTGCTCATCGAGCTCGGTGCGGTCGGTGATGATGAGCACGCGCGAGTCTTTGACGTGCTCGCGGATCCACTTCGCGAGCCACACCATCGTCAGGCTCTTACCGCTGCCCTGCGTGTGCCAGATGATGCCGCCCTCGCGGCGCATCACGTGGTCCTGAGCGGCCTTCACGCCGAAATACTGGTTGTGGCGGCACAGCTTCTTGATGCCGGCGTCGAAGACGACGAAGTCGTG
>CAYWON010000142.1:0-18069 GCA_964459885.1 uncultured Archangium sp. | reverse complement strand
CTGCTCAAGCTGCGCCGCGGCACTTCGTCTCGCTACGTCGCCGTGAAGCCCTGAGGTCGTCCTGCTCGCGCCGGGCTCACGCGGTCCGAGCGTCATCGAGGTGCGTCGCGCTGGCTCGTCTCTCTGTCGCGGTGCAGCCGTGAATCGTCAGGGGCGCGGCGCCGCTTGCTGCCACGGCATCAACGCGGTGCCTGGTTACGCGCGGTGGTCGGTCGTCACTTCAAGTGAGGACGCTCGATCGGCGTGAGCAACACCTTCGCTTCGCGGCGCCAGTTCGCGGGCGCCTTGAGTCCGCGCGCGATCGCGGCGGCGGCGTACACCACGCCGCGCTCGCGCAAGGGCAGTGATCGCGCCAGCTCGTCGACCCGCGCGGGCGAACGCTCCACCAAGCCAGGCGCGAGGACCTCCGTCAGCGCAGCCACCACCGGCTCGTCGCTCGCGTCTTCCGGCTCGAGCCACGGAGCGATGGGTTCGCCCGCGCGCGCTGCGAGCGCCGCAACCACCCAGCGAACGCGCGCGTTCACCTGCGAAGGCTCCAGCCGCAGCACCGCCGCGCGTTGTGCGTCCGTCGCGCCGTCGGAGCCTGCGAACAGCACGTCGATGTGCTGCCCGAACTCTCTGGTGAACTGGCCTCCATGCGCGGCGCGCTGCGCGTCGTCGAGGCGGCCCTGGTTCAGCGAACGGTAGACGGGCACGGTCGCTGCGTCTTGTGGCACCGAGGTGCCTTCCACGGCCTGCACCAGCCCCACCGCGAACGTCGGCGGTGAGACGACCCAGTTCGGCACGCTGAGCTTCTGCCCTGCGTCGTTCGCAGCGCGCACCGTGCGGAGCGCCTCCAGCGCGGCCATGTCTCGCATGCTGCGCAGCGCGGGCGTCGTCAGCACGCGCTCCCACGCCGCGAGCGAATCGGCCCAACGAGCGTCCTTCGCGAGATCGTTCGCAGCCGCCCAGCTCAGCCACGGGGCCTGACGGTTCTGCTCCCACGCCGCGATGTAGGCGGCGGACCGCTCTGACTCCGGCAGACAGCGGATCGCCAGATACCGGAGGTCACCGTCGTCCGGCGTGGCGTCGGACGCTGCGCCGAGTTGTTCGCAGCGCGCCGTCTTCTCGTCGGCGGGCAGGGCGTCTTGCAGGAAGCGCTCGAGCACCACCGCGCGGGTCTGCTCCGCGCGGACCCGCACGACCTCCAGCACCGTCGGCTCTTTGATGCCCAGGTAGAGCCACGCGACGAGCTCCGGCTCCGTCACCGGGTCGAACTTCGCGTGCGCCGTGATCATCGCGCGGCGCTCGTCGGGGTTGGTGACCAGCGACTCACCGCGCGCGCCCTCAAAGTCGGCTTCCAGCACCCGGCGCGTGGTGGGCGCCTTGCTCGACACGGTGCGCGGCGGCTGCCGGAAGAGGTCGTCCTGGCGCGCGATGAACCAGCGCGGCGCGCCCTGCGGCACCGGCGGCGGAGGCGTGCCCTTGGCGTAGAGCGCCGTCCACTGCACCAGCGGCGTCGCCTGCGCGACGTCGTACACGAGCTCGTCGAACGCGCCGCCGGTGTCGGCTTCGAACGTCTCGATGAACTCCCCATCATTGGTCTCGGCGCGCACCGTCACCGAGCCGCTGCTGTTGATGTCCACCTTGGCGACGTTCTTCTTCGCGACGAGGAACTTCTGGTCGCCGACGGTCACCTTCACCGTCTGCGCCAGGCCGTTGACGATGTGCAGCGTCGGCGTGCCGACGTTGCCGCTCAGGCCCAGCGCAGGGAGCAACACGGCGGCAGCGACGGTGGCGCGCATCGCGCCCGGTATGAAGCCGTCGGCGGTCTGAAACCGGTCCCACCAGCCGAGCCGCTTCTGTCGCTCGCGCTCGCTGCCCACGACGCACGTCAGGTACTTGCTGGGCACGCTCGCGGGCGACGGCGCAGGCTCGGGCGTCTCGCCGTTGCGGTACCACGCGGCCACCTTCGCTTCGCTCTCGAGCAGCACGTTGAGCGTCGCCATGCCCAGCTCCGCGAAATCGGCGGCCGCGCCCCACGCCCAGCCGTCGCAGGCGTTGAGCCACTCGCCCAGCTGCTGCGAAGTAGGGGCGGGCAGGCCGAGCTGCTGATCGAGCGACTCCCAGCCGCCTTCGGCGTTGAAGCGCGCTTCGACGTCGGGCGGCAGCGTGATCTTTCCACGCACGTGCCACGCGTCGGCCAGCGCGCTGCGCAGGTTTGACGCCGCCTCCAGCACGCGATCGCGCTCTGACGACGAGACCGATTGGTCGGCGAGCACGATGTTCAACACGTGGTGGAGGTACGAGTGCTCGTCTTCGATGCGGCGCCGCGTGTGCGTGGCGACGTGCAGCAGCGCGATGAGCTGCTCGAGGTGCGCGGGCCAGCCCGCGCCGAGCTCCTTCGCCGCCGCCAGGTGCGCGGCGCGCACCGACTTGTCGTGCGATCTCAGCTCCGCCTCGAGCGCCTTGCGCTGCGTGCGCACCGCCTCGAGCACGTTCGGCAACTCTTTGCGCCGCAGCTCGCGCCCCTGGTAGCGGATGCTGCCGCCCGGCGCCTTCAGCACGCCCTCCTTGAGGCCTTCGAGCTGCGCTTCTTCAGTGTGGCGTTCGCGGTACTCCGCCAGCGTCTTTCGCAGCGACGCCGGGTACGCGCGGTCGAGCGCCGCCAGCACGACCTCTCGTCCGCCGATCGGCGCCTGACCCAGCAGCCCCTGGTACTCGGCTTCCCACGCTGCGACCGCGCGGCCCATGTACGCGCCGCGGTACTCGGGGTTCATCGCGGTGTGCTGGTAGCGCTTGGCGAAGCGCTCTTCGGGCGTGCCGGTGACGCTGGGCGGGTTTCCGTTGGCGCGCTCGACCTTCACGAAGAGCGCGTCGGTGACGCGCACGCGCAGCGCCTCTGCGTCACGGAACAAGACCCACGCTGATCGCCCGTCGAGCGGTGACGCCACGTAGTGCTGCTTGGCGCTGTCTTCGCGCTCGCGGTTGGGCGGGTGCGTCATCCACATGCGCGGCGGCTGCGCGAGCGCCTGCTGGAACACGCGGTGGCCGGCGCCTTCACCCGGCTTCGGGGTGAGGCCGAAGTCGGGCTCGTCCAACACGCGGCGCAGCGCCTCGAGCGCCTGCGTCTGGAAGGGGAACAGATCGTTCAGCGGCCGGCCGGCCCGGCGCTCGGAGGCGGCGAAGTTCACCGCTTCGGTCCACGCTTCGTCGGCGGCGCCGAGGCGGTGCAGCGCGTGAATCAGGCTGTCACTGCCGCTGACCGACACGGCCACGCGATCGGCCTGGAACTCCATCTCGCGACCCAGCGCACGGTGCGCCATCACCACCAGCCGGAACGCCGTGTCGAGCACCGCGCGTACCGACCACACGATGACGCGCAGGCCCCAGCCGATCCACGCGATGCGAATGTCGATGTTGGAGATCGCCGTGAGGAAGGTGTCGATGCGCCCGCGAGAGACCACGATGTGGTGGGCGATCTGCTGCGCGACGTAGGCCCACCGGCCGACCGCCATCGAGCGCTGCGCGAAGTGGCCGTACTCGTGCGCGATGACGGCCTTGAGCTCGTCGAGGCTGAGCACGTTGACGAGGCCCAGGCCCAGCTCGAGGTTCTTCTTCGTCGGGAACACCAGGTTCCAGAACGACAGCTCGTAGAAGACCGCCGCGTTGACCCGCGCCGAGAGGTACACGCGGTGCGGCCGCGGTGCGCGCGTCTCGTCAGCGAGGCGATCGAGGAAGGCGAACAGCGTCGGCTGCTCGTCACGCTGCAGCTCGATCAGCGACTCGTCCTTCGCGTGCTTGATGACGAAGAGCCCGCGCACGAGGAACACGAGCAGAAACAGCGCCGGGATCGACGAGAGCACCGCCGCCACCGCGCTGCCGCCGTGGGCGACGCCGACGAAGCGCCGCACCACCGAGCTGCACAGGTAGCCCGTCATGCCCAGGTACACGGCGACGAAGGCCAGCAGCCCACCGACCGCCAGCCACGCGTGCCGCTTGTACGCCGCGCTGGGCTCGGTGAGGCCCGGCGGTGTCGCAGGCGTCGGGGGAAAGTACTGCGACAGATCTACAGGCCGGTCCCGCCCGCTCATGCGTCCCCCTCGACTTCGTTGCGACCTACTTGCCGAGCCACAGGCCGACCTGATCGCCGGTGCGACCCACGCTGACCAGCACCGCGTCGAACTTCGCCTTCACGCCCTTCATCGTGCCGCCGCCCTTCTTGGGGAGGCTCCACACCCCTTGCGGCGTGAACACGATCTGCAGTCGCAGCGCCTGCCCCTGAACCTGCCGCGCCATCATCGCGGGGTTCCACCCGTCGGGCATCTTCGCGTCGATGCGGATGAACGGCATGATCGGGTTGCCGGCGGCGTCGGTCTTGGTCGGCGCGCTGTGGGTGATGGCCATGCCCTGCGCCGCGAAGAAGGGCGTCAGGTTCAGCACGAACTCACCGCTCGGCCGCACTTCGCCCATCGAGAGCACCGTCGAGGTCTCTTCGGTGATGATCATGTAGAACTTCTTGCCCGTGGCGCCCTGGCGGAAGAGCTCGGCGTTCTTCTCGCACTCGCCGCCGCCCATCAGCTTCGAGGCGCAGTCGCCCACGTACTTGTCGACGAAGCCGCTGATGGCGCCCATCGCCTCGGCCTGATCGCGCAGCTTCACGAAGCGCGCGTCGGCGTCAGCGAGGACGAGGGCAGGGAACAGCACCACGGCAGAAAGCAGCGATCTCATAGGGTTCCTCATGAATGCGTGTCGTCTTGGGTGGAGAATTTGCCTACATGTGCGCACTCTGTAGGCTTCGTCTCGTTCCGAACTGCAACGGGAGCGCAAGCGAACAGATGATGAACGAGCGTCGACAGAATCTCCGATTCGACAAGGTCTTTACCGTTTACCTCAGCACCGCAGATGGAATGACGCGGGGGATCGCCAGAAACATCAGTACGTCGGGTCTTTTTGTAGAGACGAGAGATTCGCTGCCCCTGGGCGGGCGCATCAAGGTGACGTTCACGTCTGACGACGGCACCGAGATGACGGCGCTCTGTGAGGTTCGGTACCAGGTGGCGCTGAACTACGGGGCGGGTGAAGAGACGACGGGCACGCGCGGCGCGGGCCTGCGGATCATCGCCTACGAGACGCGGGAGGACCAACCGCTTCTGCTCGTCGATCGCGAGCGCGTGCTGCACTGATCGTTTCGCTGAAGGTGCGGCACCCACAAGCCCGTCGGCCCGCGCGGTCGGCGGGCTTCGTCATGTGTGGTGCGCCAGAAACGAAACAGCCCGCCGACCGTGAACGAGGTCAGCGGGCTGCGTCGCTGGAAGTCCAGGCTTCGTTACTGCGAGAAGCCTTCGAGCATGTAGTGCGCCTCGATGCGCTTGAGCGCGAGGATCATGGCCGCGCAGCGCGTGTCGACGGTCTTGCCGATCGTGTAGTTGCGGCTGTCGTGCATGTCCGTGCGGCGCGGCGTGTTGCGCGCGATGTCACGGATGATGCGGTAGTTCTTCTTGAGCGCCAGCTCGAGCTTCTGGTCGACGTCCTTCTCGGTCCAGGCCTCCATGCGCTTGTTCTGGATCCACTCGTAGTACGAGACCGTCACACCGCCGGCGTTGCAGATGATGTCGGGGATGATGTCGATCTTCCGGCGCTCCAGCACGGCGTCGGCTTCCGGTGTGGTGGGGCCGTTGGCGCCTTCGGCCACCAGCTTCACCTTCATCTTCTCGGCGATCTCCGCGGTGATCTCACCGCCGAGCGCGGCGGGCACCGCGATGTCGGCCTGCACCTGCCAGAACTCGTCCTTCGAGATGGCCTGCGCGCCGGGGAAGCCCTGCACCGAGCGCTTGAGGTTCTTGGGGTTCGAGTTCACGTACTTCATGAGCTCGCCGGCATCGATGCCGTTCATGTTCATGATCGAGCCGTCGGCGTCGTTCACGGCGACGAGCTTGGCGCCCATGTTCTGGAGGATCACCGAGCCCCACGAGCCCACGTTGCCGAAGCCCTGCACGATGAAGGTCTTGCCCTTCAGCGTCTCGTTCTTGTCGGCGAAGTAGTCCTCGATGGTGAACGCCACGCCCTGGCCGGTGGCCTTGGTGCGGCCTTCCGAGCCGCCGATGCGCACGTCCTTGCCGGTGATGACGCCGCGCTGGTTGTGGCGCTCGCGCTCGCCGTCAGAGAACTGACGCAGGAAGAGCGCCATGATCTCCGAGTTGGTGCCGACGTCGGGCGCCGGGATGTCGATGTTCGGGCCGACCAGCTGCTTCAGCTTGTACATGAAGCGCAGCGAGATCGACTGGAGCTCTTCCTTGCCGTACTGGCGCGGGTCGAGCTGGATGCCGCCCTTGCCGCCGCCGAACGGGACGTCGGCGATGGCCGTCTTCCACGTCATCTCGGCCGCGAGCGCCTTGAAGAGATCGAGCGAGACCTCGCGGTGGTAGCGGATGCCGCCCTTGTACGGGCCGCGCGCCTGGTTGTGCTGCACGCGGTACGCCTTGAAGCGCTGAATCTCGCCGGGCACCAGCTTGTAGAACTGGCCGTCTTCCAGGCGCAGGTAGCCGTCGTCGATGTGCACGTCCGAGCCGAGCAGCGCGCGGCCGCTCAAGATGATCTTGCCGTCGAACAGGCGCTCGAGGCCGTTGGCGTCACGCACCTTGGTGACGGGCAGCTCGGCGTACGGCTTGGCCTCTTCGGCCGACACCGGAACCAGGCGGTCCTTCAGCTTGGTGGTGACGTAGAAGATGTGCTCGTAGTCCGGCTCCTCGAGCTCGAGGCGCACGCGCGAGTCGAGGCTCATCGCGTCGGCGGCGCGATGGAAGATCTCCATCGCCTCCGTGTAGAGGGTCTTGCGCGGCTGCGGTGCGGGGGCCCGCATGAAGTTCTCTTCAGCCATTTCTCGTTCCTTTGAGTACCAAGCGACGGGGTTGTCGCTTCAGGTGCGAAGCGGCGCGCACCATACGCAGCGAAGGTTCCCGTCAAAGGAAAAAGGGACGGCTCAGCGCGTCAAAACCTGAGCATTTCTGACAGGTTGTGTGACACAAAGTGTCACGTTCGGCCGAGGCGACAAGCCCCGAAAAAGCGAAAGCTCCGGACCTCTTTCGAAGTCCGGAGCTTTCTTTTTGGAGCCGAAACCCGGGATTGAACCGGGGACCTACTGATTACGAATCAGTTGCTCTGCCCCTGAGCTATTTCGGCGTGGCGAAGCGGGCGCGCTAGTACCAAGTGCCCGCGACGACGTCAAAAGGGTTTTTCACCTGACGCGGTTGAGCCACAGCTTCACGGTGTGCGTGCCGTCGGGCGCGAAGTAGGGGAACGCGAGGTCGAGGTCGCCGTCGCCGTCGGCGTCGCCGATGGTGGGCGGCCAGCGCGGCCCGCCGGTTTCGGGCACGACGGTCTCGGTGAAATTGAACGCGCCGTCGTTGCGCCGCACCGTGACGCCGTCGAGGTGCGTCCAGAACACGTCGGGGCGGCCGTCTTGATCAAAGTCGACCACGCGCAGCTGGCTCGCGGAGTTCGTCGACCAGGTCACCCGCGGCGCGAAGCCGGCGCCCGTGTTCTCGTAGAGCTGCGTACCGGCCGACGTGATGACCGCGAGATCTTCATCGCCGTCGCCGTCGAAGTCGTCGGGGCCGATGTGGAAGGGCTCGCTGGGCACCGCGAACGTGCCGCCGTCGGTGAAGTGCAGGGTGGTGTCGTCAGCCCACACGAGGCCATGCGGGCCCCAGGCGCTGGCGCGCCGCGACGGGGTCGGCAACGTGCGCACGCCGTCCAACGACAGGAACTGCACGGTGTTGCTGCCCGCGACCGCGGCCTCGCGACGGATCACCCCGTTCGAGGGCACGAAGCCCGCAGCCGCGTCGACGCCAGCGTCGAGCGTCACCAGCGTGAACGCGCTGCCGCCGAGGAGCAGGTCGGCCGAGCCGCCGCTGTTCAGCGTCGCCAGGTCGGTGGCGCCGTCGCCGTTGGCGTCGAGCAGCTCCGCGTCCCACGGCGTGCGCTGAAACGAGAGCTTCCGGCTGTTGTTGGCCTCGAAGCCGCGCGTCATGTTCCACGGGAAGATCTCCACGCGCCCGAAGTCGGGTACCACCATCACCAGCGCGCCGCGGCTGATGGGACTCACGTCACCCAGCACCGCGCGGCCGCCCTTGGCGACGACCAACTCGGGGCCGGCCTCGAAGGGCGCGGTGGCGACGCAGCGGCGCGTGTCGATCTGGCAGGCCTCGCTGCACGCGTTGAAGCCCCACGTGGTGCATTCGGGCACGCCCAGCGCGCCGTCGCAGGTCTCACCGAAATCGAGCACCCCGTTGCCGCAGCGCTTCACGCACAGCGCGGTGTCGTAGCGGCACTCGGCGTTGCAGATGACGCGCCCGGTGTCGAAGCCCAGCGTCTCGCACGTGGCGTCACCGAGCGCCGACGCGTCGCAGTCCTCACCCGACTGGATGATGCCGTCGCCGCACGAAGCGGTCGGCTCCATGGGCGTGGGCCGCCGCAGTCGGTCGTCTTCACAGCCCATCGCCAGGACCACCAGCACCGGCACGACACGTCGCATGGCGCGCATGGTACGAGTGCTTCATGTCGACGCACACCCCTGAATGCCCGTCGTGCAAGCGGGCGGTGCAGACGAGGCCTGAAAACCCCTTCTTCCCGTTCTGCACCGAGCGCTGTCGCGCGGTCGACCTCGGCAAGTGGCTGGGCGGCGAGTACCGCATCGCGCAGCAGAGCGCCGAAGAAGACGAAGACGGCGAGCCGGTGGCGCCCGAGCACGAGCTGCACTGACGGTGAGCGTCTATTTCGCCGGCAGCGTCGCGCTGGCCTACGCCGCGGGCGTGGTGGGGGTGCACCGCACCATCGTCGCGCGGCGGCGGAAGGTCGCCGGCCACTACCCGACGCTCTCGTGGCTCGACTGGGACACGCTGCTCCACGGCGTGTTGCCGGCCGGCGACGTCATCGAGCGCGACGCGCCATCGGCGAGGGAGGGGGGGCCTTCGCCGCGCGTGCTGCACCGGGTGCCGTCGCGAGAGGTGCAGCTGCTCGACGCGCTCGTCAGCGGCGTCAGCGTGCAGGCCGAGGCCTTCGTCGAAGCGGACTTCAGCGGCGGCGAGGCCAAGTGGCTGGGGCTGCTGTCGTGGCTGCGCGATGAGCCAGCGCGCGTGCGCGAGGAGCTCGAGAACGTGCCCGCCGAGACGCCCGCCGCCGTGTACCTGCGCGAGTGGCTCACGCTGCAGCACACCGTCAACCCGTTGAACCTCGAGCTCGTCAGCTTCGGGAGCAAGCTGCGCATCAACCGCGCGCTGCGGCGCTTCGGCGAGCACCCGGCGCTCTATTTCATCCGCGCGCGCGCCAGCTCGCTGCTGGGCTTCAACCATCAGGTCGTCGATGACCTCGCACGCGCAGTGTATTTTTCCAGACAGGCACGTTTCTACGTGCGCGCGGTGGTCGAGCTGCCGTTCATCGAAGAGCTGCGGCCGGCGCTGATGCGCGCGTGCCGCGACGCCGACGTCGATGATGAAACTGGCGATTGATCGCTGATCACGTCATCGTGGATCTTCGATGGTCGAGACGTTGCTGCTCTGGTTCAACCGCTTCACCGATGACCCCGGCAAGGTGCGCGCGCGGCTCAAGGGCCGCCCGGTGCTGGTGTACGAGCCGCCGCCTGACGAGACCGTCGACGAAGACGACGACGACTACCAGCTGCGCACGCAGTCAGGCCTCGCGGTGCCCGCCATCGGCGGCGGTGATCCGATGGCCGTGGTGATCGAGAAGCACGCCGACAACGCCTTCAAGCAGCGCATCACCATCGGGCGCACCGCGAACAACGACATCGTCCTCGACGACACGTCGGTGTCCCGCTTCCACGCGTGGATCGAAGAGCAGAACCACGAGTGGGTGCTGGTCGACGCCGGGTCGCGCAACGGCTCGACGGTGGGCGGCCGGAAGGTGGCGCCCAAGACGCCGGTGACGCTCAGCAACGGCACGCCGCTGCGCATCGGCTCGCTGACGCTCACGTACTACACGACGCAGGGCTTCCTCGATCTGCTGCACCGGCGCGCCACCGAGTAGCGCGGCGCCCTTTGCAGTTGTAGCGGAAGGCCGCGGAACGTAAGGTGTTCCGCCCTCTTTTCCTCCAAGAGAATCCACGGTGCTGACCACTGAAGCGCACGGCAAGACCGACGTTGGCCGCAAACGCCAACACAACGAAGACGCGATGCTGGTCGACCCGGGGCTCGGGCTCTACATCGTGGCTGACGGCATGGGCGGTCACGCCGCTGGCGAGGTCGCTTCGGCGCGCGCCGTCGAGGTGGTCAAGCAGCACCTGATCGCCAACCGCAGCGTGCTCAAGGAGCTCGCGCGTGATCCGACGCAGGCCAACCGCGCCGCCGGTGCCAGCCTCGTCGAGGTCGCCGTGCAACGCGCCTGCGCCGACATCTACAAGACGGCCACCACCGACGCTTCGAAGCGCGGCATGGGCACCACCTTCGTCAGCCTGGCGCTCGCCGGCAGCAAGGGCGTCATCGGCCACGTGGGCGACAGCCGCGTGTACCTGGTGCGCAACGGCCAGTGCCATCGGCTCACGGAAGATCACACGCTCATCTCGGCGCAGCTGAAGGCCGGCACGATCACCAAAGAGCAGGCCGCCACCAGCCAGTACCGCAACGTCATCACGCGCGCGGTCGGCATCCAGGAATCGGTGCAGGTCGACACGCTCATCGTCGACGCTGTGCCGGGCGACACGTTCATCCTCTGCTCCGACGGCCTGCACGGCTACCTCAACGACGACGAAGTGGCGTCGATGGTGGCCTCCGCGCCGCTCGCTGAGCTGCCCGATCGCTTCGTGGCGTTGGCCAACGAGCGCGGCGGCAAAGACAACATCACCACGGTGGTGGTCGGCTGCGCCGGCGACCCTGCGACGGCGACGGAAGAAGTCGCTGAAGCGCAGAGCCGCATGGAGGCGCTCAAGAAGATCCCGCTCTTCCGGCACCTCACCTACAAAGAGCAGACGGCGGTGCTCTCGACGGCCAGCACGCGCACGTTCCCTGCGGGCCGCGAGATCGTCACCGAAGGCCAGCCGGGTGAAGAGCTGTTCGTCGTCATTCGCGGCCGCGTCTCGGTCGAGAAGGGCGGCGTCGAGATCGCCGAGCTGCGCGCCGGTGGTCACTTCGGCGAGATGGGCCTCATCGACAACGCGCCGCGCTCAGCGACGGTGCGCGCCATCGAGCCCACGCGCACCATGGTCATCAGCCGCGCCGATCTCATGGGCCTGATGAAGCGCGAGTCCATCCTCGCGGTGAAGCTGCTGTGGAGCTTCGTGCAGGTGCTGTCCGACCGGCTCCGCGAGACGAACTCCGAGCTCTCGGAGGCGCGGCAGGAGCTCGCCGCCGCGCAGGCCATTCAGCCCTTCGCTGAAGAGTGAAGTGATCCGAGGGGGAGTCGTGATGCGACGCGCGCTGCTCTTGCTTGCGCTCGTGCCGATGTTGGCGCGGGCTGACTTCAGCCTGTACGGCTACGGGCCCCGCGCTGCGGCGATGGGCGGCGCGATGACCGCCGAGGCCAACGACTACACGGCGGTGTTCTACAACCCGGCGCTCCTCGTCGAGCGCAAGGACGTCAACTTCGGCTTCGCGTTTCAGTACGCGGGCATGGTCTCGAAGGTTGAATCGAAGGACCTCGCCAAGCCGCTCGACCTCAGCCTCGCCAACGCGCCGGCGACGGTGGGCAGCTCGCTGGGCCTCTTGTTCCCGCTCGGCGGCGTGGTGAAGAACCGCGTCGCGCTCGGCCTCGGCGTCTACTTGCCGACCGCCGTGCTGCTGCGCCTGCACGCCCCCGCGCAAGATCAGCCGTACTGGTACCGGTACCAGACGAACCCCGAGCGCCTGCAGCTGCACCTCGGCGCCGGCATCAAGCTGGTCGACTGGCTCAAGCTGGGCCTGGGCGTGCAAGTGCTGGCCAACCTCATCGGTGACAGCGCCAACGTGGGCGTCGACCTCTTCAGCAAAGAGGTCACCCGCGGCGACATCAACGCGTACCTCGGCACGCGCGTGGCGCCGGTGTTCTCGCTGCACTTGAACCCCTGGAAGCGCCTGCGCCTTGGCGCGACCTTCAAGTACGAGATGCGGCTCGACTACCGCATTCCCGCCACGGTCGACCTCGAGGGCATCGGCACGCTGGGCTTCGTGATTCAGGGCGTGGCGCACTACTCGCCGCACACCCTGCAGTTCGGCGCGGCCTTCGACGTCACCGACGACTTCACCATCGCGCTCGACGGTGAGTGGCAGAACTGGGCCGCGGCGCCGTCGCCGTACGTGGGCGTGAGCATCGACCTGTCCGGTCCGACGCTCGAAGGGCTGGGGCTCGGTACGGCGCTCGACGTCGAGTCGGCCAGGCAGCCGCCGGGCTTCGCCAACACGTTTGGCGGGCGACTGGGCGCCGAGTACCGCGTCAACCAGCGCTTCGTGGCGCGCGCCGGTGCGTTCTTCCGGCCGACGCCGGTGCCGAAGCAGGACACCCAGGGCACCAACCTGATGGACAACACGGCCGTCGGTGGCTCTGTGGGCGTGGGCTTCAACTTCCCGGACCCGCTGGAGATCTTCCAGCACCCCATCCAGATCGACGTGGCCGGGCAGGCGCACTTCCTGCTCAACCGCGAGGCCAACAAGGCCAGCACCGACTCGATGCCCGGGTACATGTACTCGGCCAACGTGTTCGGCGTTACCGCGGCCATCCGCTACGACTTCTGACGGGAACAGGCGCGAGCGCGCCTGTGTCTGAAGCGCTAGCCTCATGCCGCCCATGCGTCGCTGGTTGTTCCTCGTCGGAGCGTCGATCGCCGTCGGCCTGCTGATCTGGTGGGCGTGGCCGGCTGCCTCTGTCGATCCCATCGTCGACGCGCCGGACACCGAGCCCCGGTTCGAAGCTGTCGACGTTCGCGCCACCGGTGAGCAGCAGGGTCTGACGCTGACGGGCGTGGTGCGCAGCCCCGATGGCGCGCCCATCGCTGACGCGGAGGTCTTCCTCGCGGCGTCGTCACAGAGCAGCGTCACCGGCGTTCGCTGTGGCGTCTGCAACGAGTGGCTCTTGTCGTGCCACGCCCACGAGACGGCGCGCACGGTCAGCGGGCTGCTCGAGCGACGCGTCGGCGAGTTGAAGGCCGCGCTGACCACCCGCAGCGACGCCGAAGGGAAGTTCCGCTTCGAGCAGCTCGCCGGGACCAGCTTCACGGTGTGGGGCCGCGCCGCGGGGTTTGGTGACGGCATCAAGGAACGCGCCGCGCCCGGTGACCCGGTCGAGCTCTTCCTGCCGGTGCCGCGCACCATGGCGGGCCTCGTGCGTGACGAAGCAGGGCTGGCGGTCGGCGGCGCCACGGTGCGCGTCACGTCCCGTCGCTTGGCGCGCGTGCTCGAAGCGACGACTGATGCGCAGGGCGGCTTCCAACTCGACGGGCTCGGTGAAGGCCCGTTCGCGGTGGTGGCCAACGCGGAAGGGAAGCTACCGGCCTTCGAGGCCAACGCTGAAGCGGGCGCGACGCCGATCACGCTCACGCTGATGGCCGCGCGACGGCTCGAGGTGCGCACCGTGTTCCAGGGCGAGCCCATCGACGCAGTGGTGGCGCTGCAGGGCGATCACCTGACGCGGCAGCTGGTGGCGAAGAACGGCTTCCTCGCGGTCGACGCGCTGTACCCCGGTGAGCTGATGGTCTCGGCGACGCAGAAAGATCTGTCGTCGGTGCCGACGGTGGTGACGTTGAGCGGCGCGGTGACGCAGGTGACGCTGGTGCTCGACCGCGGTGGCCGCGTGGCCGTCACCGTGCTCGACGAATCGGAGCAGCCGGTGGTCGCCCCGACGCTGCAGTTGTTCACGCGCGGCGACGAACTCATCAAGTCGCAGGCTGCGCAGACCGGCGAGCTCGTGGTGCTGGGCCCGCTGGCCGTGGGCGAGTACCGACTGCGCGTGACCGCTACTGGGTACACGCCCGTCGCGGTGCCGGTCTCGGTGACGCCGGGTGAGACGCCGCTCGAGGTCACCATGACCCGCGGCACGATCATCTCGGGCCGCGTGGTGGACGAGTACGGCCGGCCTGCCGGCGGCGTGTCGGTGTTGGTGACGCCCACCGGTGACTCCATCGTCGCCGACGCGGAAGGCCGCTTCACCGCGCCGGTGCCGTCGCCGGGCCTCTACGAGCTCCACGCGCATCACAGCGACTGGGGCGGTGGCGACGTGAAGGTGACGGCGCCGGCAGAAGACGTGGTGCTGCAGCTGGAGCCGAAGGCGGGCGCGCAGATCACCGTGAGCGCAAAGGGCCGCCGCGTCGAAGGCGCGTCGGTCACGCTGTACCACTCGAAGGGCAACTTCCGCAGCGACCGCACGTCTGGCGCTGATGGCGTGGTGTTGATGCGCGGCCTGCCGCCGGACTCGTACACGCTCGTCGCGACGCACCCTGATTTTCTCCCGTCTGATCGCCAGACCGTCGAGCTGCGCGACGGCGATCTGTTGAAGCTCGAGACGGAGCTCAAGCCGGGCTCAAAGATCGTGGGCGAGGTGGTCGACACGCAGGGCGCGCCCGTCGGCAACGTGCAGGTGACGGTGATGCCGCGCGGCGCTGAGCCCGCGACCACCGACGGGCAGGGCAAGTTCACCGTGTCGCCGCTGCGGCCCGGTGTGACGTACGTGCTACGCGTGCAGGCGAAAGGCTACGAGCAGGAAGGTCGCGTGACCGCGCGCCCCGATCTCGAGCCAGTGAAGATCGTCGTGAAGCGGCAGCCCGTGTTTCGTGGGCGAGTGCTCGGCGCGGGTACGCCGCTGAAGAACTTCCGCGTCGACGAGCACGAGGTGGCGAGCCCCGACGGCCGCTTTGAGCTGCCGCTGCCTGCCACGAGCGATCGCGTCATCGTCACGGTGGAGGCGCCCGGGTACGAGCCGATGATGGCCGACCGGCCGAACACGCCGGATCTGGGCGACTTCGATCTCGAGCGCGCACCGCAGGTCACGGGCGTGGTGCGCGACGAGCGCGGTCCGGTGCCCGACGCGGTGGTGACGTGCGATTCCTGCGAGCAGTCAGTGTTGAGCGGCGCTGACGGCCGGTTCTCGCTCGGCAAGCCGGCCTTTCAGCGCGAGTTCAACGTGGTGGCCAAGAAGGGCCGCCGCACGGCGACGCGCACGGTGACCGACGGCGCGCTGCAGGGCCTCGAACTGACGTTGAAGCCCGGCGTGAAGCTCTCGGGCCTCGCGTACCTGCCCAACGGCGCACCGGCTGCTGGCGTGGAGATCGCCGGGGTGAACACTGATCGCGGCGAGACGGTCAGCGTGGTGACGAACGGCGACGGCTCGTACGCGATGGACGTGTCGCCCGGCGTCTACCGCTTCATGTTGGCGCTCTCGCCCGCGCAGGCCGGCGCGGAAGATCCACCAGCGTTGATCGCGGAGGTCAGCGGCACGGAAGCGCGGCTCGATTTCGGGCCCGTGCCCGGCCTCGGTCGCCTCGACGTCTTGATCGCGCCCGAGCCCGGCTACGCGCTGTGGTTGGTGAAGGGCGACGTGCGCACCGTCGCAAACCCGCCGATGGAACTGCTGCGCAGCCCGTGGGCGCAACTCGTGTACCAACCGTTCACGCAGCGGGTGACGCTCGGCGGGCTGACGCCGGGTCGCTACACGCTCATCTGGGCCAGCTTCCACGCGACCATGCAGAGCGCACCGCGCGTGCTGCCCGTCGACGTTCCTTCCACCGGTGAAGTGAAGTTGTTCTGAGCTTGCGATGCGATGGCTCGGCGTAGCAGCAGCGCTGCTGGTGCTCGGTGGCGCGGCTGCCTGGTGGTTCACCAGGCCGGTGGATCTGCCCGCTGCCGACGCCATGGTGGCGACCGCGGACGTCCCGGTGTTCCAACGCGCGAGCGCCGACTCGAGCTTCATCGACGCCGGTGTCACCGAGGTGCGCGGCGTGCTGCTCGAGGAAGAGTCGGAACGGCCCGTCGCGGGGGCGCGCGTGCGGGTGTTGGCGTCGGCGCCGGAGGTTGAAGAGCTGACCTGCCCGGTGTGCCACGCGCACGTGCTGGAGTGCATGGACTCCGCGACAGCGCAGGAGGTGATGCGCGCCGCGCGCGACGGTGAGCTGAAGCCACCGGCGGTGCTGTTCGAGGTGGTGACCGACGCGGCTGGCGCTTTCGCCGTGCCGAGCGCGCCGGTGGGTGCGGTGCTCGTCGCCGATCAAGACGGCGCGATGAGCGACCTGCGGTGGATCGTCGACGCGGAGCCGGTGACGTTGATCCTGCGGCGGCCGGCACCGCGCACGCTGCACCTCACGCGCTTCGACGAGAGCCCGGCGCCCGGTGCGCGGGCGACGCTGTTCGAGCCGCTCTCGGGCGCGGTGCGCACCGTCGTCGCCGACTCGAAGGGCGAAGTGGTGTTCGCGTCCGCTGACCCCGACGCGTGGGTCTTCGCCGAGGCTGACGGTGCGTTGCCGGTCGGCAACCTGCTGCGCGAAGGCTTCGAGTTCGCTCTCGAGCCACCGCGCACCCTGGTGATCAGCACCGTGTCGGGTGGCCAGCCCGTCGACGCAGACGTCACGCTCGAACTGCATCGGCAGACGCGCACGTTCCCGACGGTGAACGGCGTGCTGCGGCTGGCGGTGCCGTTCGCTTCGTACGAGCTGAAGGCCGCGCGCGACCCGTTGCTGGCGTTCGATCAGACTGTCACGCCGAGCGACCTCGTCACCGAGGTCGTGTTCGAGCTGCGCAAGGCCGCGAAGCTCGTGGTGTCGGTCACCACCGAAGACGGCGAACCGTTGCCGTCGGTGTCTGGCACCGTGCACTGCGAGGAGATCGGCACGGCCATCGAGGCGAAGGACGGCGCGCTGCTCGTCTTCGACGCGGTGCCCGAGGCCGAGTGCGACCTCTCGGTCTACGCGCAGGAGTTTGTCGAAATCCGTCGACGGGTGGACCTGGGGCCTGGTGAGACGCGGCTCGACGTGACGCTGGAACGACTCACGATCGTGAAAGGCACGGTTCTCTCGCCGACCGGCACGCCAGTCGAGGACGCCCACATCGACGCGTCGCAGAACGGCGAGAGCGTCGGCGGCGCCACGACAGACGAGGCGGGCGAGTTCACGCTCGAACTCCCGTACGCCGGCACCTACGTCGTCGAAGCGACGCTCGACAGCGTGGGGCGCGCGACGATGGACGTCGTGGTG
Organism: uncultured Archangium sp.; assembly: GCA_964459885.1. Lineage (GTDB taxonomy): Bacteria > Myxococcota > Myxococcia > Myxococcales > Myxococcaceae > Archangium_A. The sequence goes on along the minus strand of CAYWON010000142.1, from coordinate 926 downwards.
CCGGGGCCGGCGCCCGTGCTGCGGCTCTCGGCGCGCGCGGCGCTGGAGGTGCGGGTCTTCGACGCCGACGGTGCACCGAGAGAGCCATCGATCCGCGTCACTTCGGTCGACACCGGCAAGGTGTGGTGGGCCGATGGTGACGCGCTCGACGGGCCGGTGCGCCTCGCGGGGCTGCCCACCGGGAAGTACGAGGTCTCGGGCGAGCAGGCCATCGGTCCTGGCTGGAAGCGTGAGGTCGAGCTCACGGAAGGTCGAACGCAGCGCCTCGACGTGCGGCTTGAGACTGGCGCCACCGTCACCGGCCGGGTGATCGACGCGCGGGGCAACCCGGTGGCCGACATCGCGGTGCTGACCGACACAGAGACGAGCGAAGGCGCCCAGACCGAAGCCGACGGCACGTTCACGCTGACAGGCCTGTCTGCTGCGAAGTTCGAGGTTTGGGCGAGCAACGACGAGCAGGTCTCTCCGCACGTGTCGGTGACGCCGCCGGCGAGCGGCGTGACGCTGACCGTCGCGCCGGTCTTGAAGGTCCGCGGCAGGGCCGTCGACGAGCGTGGCGCTCCCGTGCGCCGCTTCCTCGCGAACGGCGTCCTCTTCGTGTCCGACGAAGGGCGCTTCGAGGTCGCGGTGCCTGATGGTGATCTGTCGGTGGCAGCGGACGGCTACGAGAGCGAGTCGATGCGTGACGTGAAGCGCGACGTGGGGGACGTCGTGCTCAAGAAAGAGGTCTACATCGAGGGCGAGGTGGTCGACGCGCAGGGCCGGCCCGCGAGCGGCGTCGCTGTGCGCACGTCGTTCGGTGCCGAGCGCGTGACGACGGACGTAGCCGGTCGCTTCAAGATGCCGATGGAGCGCGACTTCGTGGTGGACGTCATCGCGCGTCGTGGCGGCGCGTCAGGTCAGGTCAGCGCGACGCCCGGCACGCC
>CAYWON010000141.1:0-18518 GCA_964459885.1 uncultured Archangium sp. | reverse complement strand
TGAGCCACGTCTGCAGCGGCGCGAAGTACTCGAGGATGGCGGTGGCATCCATCTGGCGCTCGCCGGTCAGCGTCTCGAGCGCGTCAGGCCAGGGCTTGCTGGCCCCGAGGGCCAGCATGGCCTTCAGCTTGGCGCCGGCTTCCTTGTTTCCGTAGATGCTGCAGGTGTGCAGCGGGCCCGTGTGGCCGGCGGCCTTGCACATGGCGCGGTGGAACTGGAACTGCAGCACCCGCGCGAGGAAGTAGCGCATGTACGGGACGTTGGCGGGGATGTGGTACTTCGCGCCCGGGTCGAAGAACTCTTCGCCGCGCGCGCCGCCCGGGGCCGCGACGCCCTGGTACTTCTGACGCAGCGCCCACCAGTGCTTGTTGTAGTCGGCGGGCTTCACCTTCCCGCTGAACACGTCCCACCGCCACTGATCGATCATGCGGCCGAACGGGAGGAACGCGATCTTCTCGAGCGAGTCCTTCAGCTGGACGTTGATGAGGCCCTTCTGATCTTTCGGGAGCGCGTCGAGCAGCTTGAGCGACTTGAGGTACTCGGGCGTGATCGACAGCGTGAGCGCGTCGCCGATGGCCTCGTGGAAGCCGTCGTTGGCACCCTGCTGAAAGAGCACCGGCTTCGTGTAGTAGTTCATGAAGTAGTAGTCGTGCCCGAGCTCGTGGTGCACGGTGATGAGGTTCTCCTCATCGATGTCGATGCACATCTTCACGCGCAGGTCGTTGGTGAAGGTGACGTCCCACGCGCTGGCGTGACAGACGACGTCGCGATCGCGCGGCTTGGTGAACTGGCTGCGCTCCCAGAACGTCTCGGGCAGCGGGTCCATCCCCAGCGAGGTGAAGAAGCGCTCGCCCAGCTTCACCAGCTTCTTCTCGTCGTACTTCTGCGCCTTGAGCTTCTTGGTCACGTCGAGCGACGGCTGGCCGGCGTACGGCTCGACGAGCGGGTACACGTTGGCCCATTCCTGCGCCCACATGTTGCCCAGCAGGTGCGCGGGGATCGGGCCGTTCGCCGGCACCTTGTCGGCGCCGAACTTCTTGCTGAGGCGGCCGCGCACGTAGCAGTGCAGATCGTCGTAGAGCGGCTTGACCTGTTCCCACAGGCGGTCCGTCTCCTTCTCGAACTCCGCCGGCGACATGTCGTACGCCTGACGCCAGAGATCGCCGAGATCCGGCGCGCCGAACTCCTTGGCGCCTTCATTCGAGAGCGAGACGAGCTTCTCGTAGTGCGGGCGCATTTCTTTGGCCGTGGCGTGCCAGCCCTGCCACGCGTCGAGCATCTCGTCGTAGCTGGGGCCGTTCTTCTCGCCGACCTTCGCCAGCACCTTCGAGAGCTCGCCGAGATCGCGGCACTCGTCTTTGCCGCCCTTGCCGGGCTTGCAGTACTTGCCCTTGCCGTAGAGGCCTTCCAGCTTGGCCGCGGTGGCCGCCAGCTGCGCGCGCTTGTCCGCGTTCGACGGGGCCGGCAACGACGTCGAGAGGCGCAGCAACAGCAGCTGACGCGAGGTCTCGGCGTCGAGCTTGAGGCCCTTGAAGCGCTGCGCGTCCTTGGTGGCCTGCGTGAGGTAGGCCATCACGTCTTCGTTCAACGCCGCCGCGTTCCGCTCGGTGTCGTCGGTGATGTAGGTCGACTTGATCCATTCGGCGGTCGACTGGCGCACCCAGAGCTTGCGCAGATCGGCGTCGACCTTCTTCACGAAGGCCTTGGCTTCTTCGACGGTGGGACCCTTGGGTGCAGCCGCTGCGGGAGCTTGCGCTGAGATCAGCGCCACGACACAGAGGTGAGCGATCATCCCCGCCGATTACGGCAGCTGCGGCAGTGAGTCGAGCGTCACGACCAATTTCGTCTCGGCCTCACCCGACGGCAGATCGATCTGCAGCGCGCGGCGCGGGCCGTCTTCTTCCTGCAGCTCGAGCTCGTGCTTGCCTGACGGAACGAACACGGCGACCGGCGTCGTGCCCAGCTGCGAGCGGCCGAGAAAGACGGTGACGGGCCTGTCGGCATCGAGCGACAGCTTCACCAGCGTGCTGGTGGGCGCCGCGGGCTGCATGCGCTTGATGACGAACCCGCCGCCGACGCCGCCGATGGCCAGCGCGATGATCGCCGCGAACACCAGCGACGCGCTGGACGACTTCTGGGGTGCCGGCGCGGACGCCCGGGCCGGCGGCTCGCGCGGCACGGCGGGACGACGCGGGTCGGTCGGCGCCTCGCTCACCTTGGGCATCGAGCGCAGCGACCCACCGGGGATGATGCGCGTGGGCTGCGGCCCGTCGTCGTCTTCGAAGAGCTCGGCGGCCTTGAGGCCCGCCTGGGGCTGCTGCGGCGTCGTGGGCCGGCCCGACGTCATCGCTGGCCGCCCGGGGTCGGTCGCCACTTCACGGCCGGGGTCGGTCTGCACGGGCGGGCGACGCTCGCCCAGCGGCTGGGCGCCCACGAGCGTGCGCGCGCCGGCCGCGTCATCGTCGTTGAGCTGCGAGAGCGAGACCGGCCCCTTCGTCACGATGGTGCGCACTTCCGGGTACGACGGGTTGCGCTGGGGAATGCGGGTGACGAGCTTGTCGATGTCCTTCTGGCGGGCGGCGAAGCGCTCCTTCACCAGCTCGGCGCAGCGCTCGCGCGTCCACGCGGTTGATCCCGCGGCCAACGAGAGATCGCGGATGAGCTCGGTCGCGTTCTGGTAGCGCTTGTCGAGCTTGCGCTCGAGCATGCGCATCACCACCGCGTCGAGCGCCTTGGGCACGCGCCGGTTGACCTGCGAAGGGATGGGGATCTCGCCTTCGTAGACCGCCGCCATCTCCTGGCCCGGGTTGCCCTTGTAGAAGAGGCGTTTGCCGGTGAGCAGCTCGTGGAAGATGGTGCCGAGCGAGAAGAGATCCGACCGCGGGTCAGGCTCCTTGCCGATGGCCTGCTCGGGCGACATGTACGCCGTCGTGCCGCGCACCATGCCGGCCTGCGTGCGTCGCTCGGCGCCCTTGGCGCGCGCGATGCCGAAATCGAGCACCTTGGTGTTGCCGTCGAAGTCGACCATCACGTTTCGCGGCGTGACGTCGCGGTGCACGATGGGCTGCGCGTCGCCCTTCGAGTTCTTGTGCTGGTGCGCGTGGCCGAGGCCCTGCGCCGCCTCGCGGATGACCGAGATGGCGAAGCCCAGCGGCACGGGCTCCTGCCGCGCGGTGTACGCGTCGACGAGCTCTTCGACGTTGGCGCCGGTGATGAACTCGATCACCAGCAGCACGTCTTCGCCGTCGGTCTCGAGGTCCATCACCTGGGCCACGTTCTGGTGGCTCAGCGTGGCCGTCATCTTGGCCTCGTCGAGCAACATCTGGAGCGCGTTGGGGTCTTCGCGCTGCTCGTTCAAGATGCGCTTGATGACGACGGGCCGCCCGACGAAAGGCCCCGCGCGCGCAAAGCCGAGAAAGATCTCAGCCATGCCGCCGATCGCGAGCCGACACAGCACTTCGTACTTCCCGAAGCGCTTGCCGGTGAATTCGTCAGTGGACCATTTCATCGGGACAGTGAGGCGGAGCTTAGGCGCGGCGTTCCGCCCCAGAAAGAAATCAGCGCGAAGGTCGGCGCGCGGCCACCAACGTTTCGATCTGGTGCACCACCTCTGACAACGGCAGGTGGGTCGAGTCGACCTTCACCGCGTCATCGGCGGGCTTCAGCGGCGCCACGGCGCGCTCCGAGTCGTCCTTGTCGCGCTTGTTCTGATCAGCGAGAACCTGGTCGACCGGCTTCTCGGCGCCCTTCTGGTACAGCTCTTCGAACCGTCGCTCGGCGCGCACCTTCGGGTCGGCGAACAGGAACACCTTCAGCTCGGCGTCGGGGAACACCACCGTGCCGATGTCGCGGCCTTCGAGAATCGCGCCGTGCTCGGCCGCCAGCGCCAGCTTCCGCTGCAGGCCCAGCAGCGCGTCGCGCACCACGGGCTGCGCCGACACCTGACTGGCCGCCAGCGAGTTCTCCGGCGTGCGAATGGCTTCGGAGACGTCTTCGCCGTCCAGAAAGACGTGGTTCTTCTCCTCGTCCATCTTGAACGAGACCTGCAGGCCGTCGAGCACCCCGCGCAGCGCGCTCACGTCATCGAGCGCCACCCCGCCCCGCCGCGCCTTGAGCGCCACGCAGCGGTAGATGGCGCCGGTGTCGACCAGCGTGAAGTGCAGCCGCAGCGCGAGGATCTTCGAGACCGTCGACTTGCCCGCACCAGCGGGCCCATCGATCGCGACGATGAAGGGCCGCGCCACTTACTTGCCCAGGAAGGCGCCCAGCGCGCGGAACTTCTCGTAGCGGTCGGCGACCAGCTGGCGGGCGTTGAGCTTCTTGAGCTCGCCGAAGTGCTTGCGGAGCGTCTCGCCGAGGTTCTTCGACATCGCGACAGGATCGCGGTGCGCGCCGCCGGCGGGCTCCTTGATGACCTCGTCGACGATGTCGAGCTTCAGCAAGTCGGTCGCCGTCAGCTTGAGCGCCTCGGCGGCCTTGTCAGCGCGCGTGGCGTCGCGGAACAGAATCGACGCGCAGCCCTCGGGCGAGATCACCGAGTAGATCGAGAACTCGCACATCAGCACGCGGTTGCCGACGCCGATGGCCAGCGCGCCGCCCGAGCCGCCTTCGCCGATGACCGTCGAGATGACCGGCACGCCCAGGCCCGCCATCACCTCGAGGTTGGTGGCGATGGCTTCAGCCTGACCACGCTCTTCGGCGCCGATGCCGGGGTACGCGCCGGGCGTGTCGATGAAGGTGAAGATCGGGCGCTTGAAACGATCCGCCAGCTCCATCAGGCGCTTGGCCTTCCGGTAGCCCTCGGGGCGCGGCATGCCGAAGTTACGCAGCATGTTCTCTTTGGTGCTGCGGCCCTTCTGGTGGCCCATGACCAGCACCGGCTCGCCGTCGAGGCGCGCGAACCCGCCCACGATGCTGGGGTCTTCCGCGAACAGCCGGTCGCCGGCCAGCTCGCTGAAGTCGGTGAAGATGTTGGCCACGTAGTCAGAGAAATACGGGCGCGCGGCGTGCCGCGAGAGCTGCACCACCTGCCAGCGCGACAGATCGCTGAAGATCTCTTCCTGCAGCTTCTTGGCCTTCTTCTCGAGGCGGCCGATCTCCGCGCCCATGTTGACGGCGCCAGACGACGACAGCGTCTTGAGTTCGTCGATCTTCTTCTCGAGCTGAATCAGCGGGCGCTCGAACTCGAGCGCGTGGGCGGTGTTGAGAGCCATGTCGCGCGTGGTGTCGTCGAGTCAGGCCCCGAGGTCAAGCACGAGGGCATGACGCTCTGAGTTGAAATTCTGCGACGCAGCTGTGAGCACTCGACCCATGAGACTCGCCAACGACGCCGAGATTCCTGAAGCCTTCCGCGTGGGTGCGCCCATCGAGCAGCGCGAGTGGCTCGTCGGCGGGAAGCTGGTGACGTGGGCCGGGCCGCTCAACGAGGTGCGCTCACCCGTCTGGCAAGCCACGCCCGACGGCCCGAAGCCACGGCTGCTCGGCCAGACGCCGCTGCTGACGTCGAAGGAGTCCCTCGAGGCGCTCGACGCCGCCGTGAAGGCCTACGACCAGGGGCGCGGCGCGTGGCCGACGATGTCCGTGCAGGGCCGCATCGAGCACGTGGAGCGCTTCGTGGTGGCCATGAAGGCGCAGCGCGCCGAGGTCGTGAAGCTGCTGATGTGGGAGATCGGCAAGACGCTCAAAGACGCCGAGAAGGAGTTCGATCGCACCGTCGACTCCATCGTCGACACCATCGGCGCGCTGAAGGAGATCGACCGTGGCGCCTCGAAGCTGGTGCAGGAACAAGGCGTCATGGGTCAGGTGCGCCGCGTGCCGCTGGGCGTCGCGCTGTGCATGGGCCCCTACAACTACCCGCTCAACGAGACGTTCAGCACCTTCATCCCTGCGTTGATCATGGGGAACGCCGTGGTGCTGAAGCCCGCGAAGTTCGGCGTGCTGCTGATGCGCCCGTTGCTCGCGCCGCTGCGCGACTCATTCCCGCCCGGCGTGGTGAACGTCATCTACGGCCGCGGCCGCGAGACCGTCGGCACGTTGATGGAGTCCGGGAAGATCGACGTGCTGGCCTTCATCGGCACCAACAAGGGCGCGCGCGATCTCAAGAAGATGCACCCGCTGCCCCACCGCTTGAAGGCCGTGCTGGGGCTCGACGCCAAGAACATCGGCGTGGTGATGCAAGACGCTGATCTCGACGAGGCCGTCAGCGAGTGCCTGTTGGGATCGCTCTCGTTCAACGGTCAGCGCTGCACCGCGCTCAAGCTGCTGCTGGTGCACAAGACCATCGAGAATGCGTTCACCGAGAAGCTCGCCGCGGCCGTGTCAGCGCTGAAGCTCGGGCTCCCGTGGGAGCCCGGCGTCGCCATCACCGCGCTGCCGGAGCCCGGGAAGACCGAGTTCCTCACCGAGCTCATCAACGACGCCACCTCGAAGGGCGCGCGGGTGGTGAACGCAGGCGGCGGCACCGTCGACGGCTGGTATTTCACGCCCGCGGTCGTGGCCGGCGTGACGAAGGCGATGCGGCTCTTCCACGAAGAGCAGTTCGGGCCCGTGGTGCCCATCGGCACGTACGACGACGATCAAGAAGCCATCGACGCCATCGTGGACTCGCCGTTTGGCCAGCAGGTCTCGCTCTTCGGGAAAGACCCGGCGCGGCTCGGGCGCTTCATCGACGCCTGCGCGCACCAGGTCGGCCGCATCAACTTGAACGCGCAGTGCCAGCGAGGCCCCGACACCTTCCCCTTCAACGGGAGGAAGGACTCAGCCGAGGGCACGCTGTCGATTCACGATGCGCTCCGCGTCTTCTCGATTCGATCGCTGGTGGCGACGAAGATGACCGACGCGAACAAGAAGATCGTCAGGGAGATCCTCAACGATCACCACTCGAGCTTCTTGAGCACCGAGTTCATCTTGTGAGGTGAGGACGAGCCCCTCTCCCCAGCCCTCTCCCCGCTGCGCAGGGAGAGGGAGACTCCAGCTTTACGCGGCCTTCGACTTGAGCACCGCCGCGGCGGCGTACCAGCTGGTGCGGAAGCCCTTGAGCTCGCGCAGCCCCGCCGGGTGACGACCCAGCGCGGGCGCCATGGTGACCGGCAGGCCGATCTTCTTCTCGACCAGCTTCGCCACCTCGAGCTCGTTCTTGCGACGCTCTTCGGTCACAGGGCACGTCGTCTTCGGCAGCACGCGGTTCACCAGCACGCGCTCGACGGGCAGCTTCTGCTCCTTGAGGTTCTCAACGAGGCGCTCCGCCGCCGGCACCGAGAGTTCCTCACCGCGCGTGACCACGATGAAGCGGCACTCGTTCGGGTTGAGGATCGCCTTCTCGAAACGCGCGATGTGGTTGAGCTGACCTTCGACCCACGCCAGCAGCGCCGCGCCGCCCTTCGCCTTGTACTTGGTGGCGATGGCCTGAATGGCGCCGAACCACGGCTTGGCGATGGCGGGCAGCTCGAGCACGCGCAGCGAGTTCGACGACGGCGCGGGGTCGATCACGATGCGCTTGAAGCGCTCCTGCACCAGCGCGTCGGTCAGCGCCGTCATCGCCGCCAACTCGTCCATGCCCACCGGGGCGAGGTCGAGCAGGTTGCGGAACAGCTCCTTGTCGATCGAGAACTGCTCGCCCTTCGCTTCCGGGCCGAACATCGGCTCGGCGAGCTCGCGGATCTTCTTCTTGAGGTTGCCGAACCAGTTCGCGAAGTCGATCTCGCGCGCGTACAGGCCCTTGGTGCCCTTCACCTGGGTCTCGGTGTCGGTGAGGCGGCTCTGCAGAACGTCAGACAGCGAGTGCGAAGGATCGACCGAGATCAGCAGCACCGGCCCTTCCTTCTCGGTCAGCGTCACGGCGGCCGCGGCCGCGCACGAGCTCTTGCCCACGCCGCCCGAGCCCACGAAGAAGATGAAGCGCGTGGGAGGGATCGGCGGCGCCGCCATCGGAGGCATCGACGGCGCGCGCACGAGCGCCGGCGGCGCTTCGGCGGGCGCGAACTGCAGCGCCTTGGTCTCCTTGCCGCTCGCCCATTCCTTGCCGAACTTCTTCACCTCTTCGAGGCCGCGCGGGCCGACGATGCGGCGGAGCAGCAGCTCCACCTTCGGCGAGAGCGTCTGGTACTTGCGCACGTGGGGCGCCTGCAGACCGCGGCGGTTGGCGACCTCGCGGCTCGCCTTCCCGTCTTCGATCATGTCCGCGATGATCTCGAGCACCGGCACGCCGCGCTCGGTCAGGCCCTTCACCAGGTTCTTGATCTGCGCTTCGCCCACCGGCTCGGCGACCGCGCAGACGTGCACGCCGAAGCGCTTCACGTCTTTGAGGAACGCGTTGACCGCGTCGGCCTTGTTCGCGAGCTCATCGACCGGCGTGGTCGGGCGCACCGCGTTCTTCGACGGGCGGAAGGTGCGCTCGGCGCGAATGTGCGCGCACAGGCGGCGCACGTTGGTCGCGTGATCGAGCAGGCGCAGCGCGTGGGTGGTCGACCAACCGTCGATGATGACGCGGTCGAACTCCGTGCCCTCGGCGAGCTCCATCAGGTGGAACAAGAAACCCGTCTCACCGGCGTTGGCGAGGCTGGCCTCGAGCACCTTCTTGAGATCGTCCTCAGCGAGCACCTGGCCCTTGGTGGCGGCGGCCAGCAGCTGCGGCTTGGCGAACTTCACGAAGGCGTCGGCGTACGTCGCCCAGTCGGCCTCGGCCGCGAAGAGGCCGCCGTTGCCCTTACCGGGCAGCAGCTTGGTCGGCTTGGTGCCGAGCTTCTTCTTGATGAGATCCGCCACGCCGCCGGGGTTCTCGAGTGACAACAACAGGATCTTCTCTTTGCCGTTCGCTTCGAGCTGATTCAGCGCGAACGCGGTAGCGAGCGTGGACTTGCCAGCGCCGCCTTTTCCCGCAAAGAAGTGGATCACAGGTCCGTTGCTCATTCGCTTAAGACGCCTTCCTTCTGAAGTGGCCAACCGGGGATGGTGTGAAGCGACACGACTTGCCCGGTCCTTGAAGGGCGCGGAGTTTCCTCGAACTCGCGCTGTCGGTCAAGGTAGGAACCCGCCTTTTTCAGCGGGGTTGCGCGATCCCCCGGTCGTACTTACGCACCTCGTGCCGCGCCGGTTTCATCAATGCGATCAACGACTTGACCCCGTTTTCGGGCAGCGTTTCTCCGCAGGTCAGCAGGTCCACCGCAGCGTAGCCGTGCTCCGGCCAGGTGTGAACCGAGATGTGACTCTCAGCAAGGAGGACCACCACCGACGCGCCATGCGGCGTGAAGTGGTGCTTCACCGAACCCAGCGCGGTCACCCGGGCTGCAGCCGCCGCTTCCAGCAGGACCGCTTCGAGCCGGGTGGGATCATCGAGCAACGCCGGCTCCACCCCCCAGAGCTCCAAGTGCATGTGAACGGCGAGCGGCTTCATGCGTAGCGCTTGCGCACGAGGAACACGATCGCGTCGCGCGCGGAGTTCTCGGTGTAGCCGAAGCGCTTCGCCATCGCGTCCATCGTGGCCTGCACCTGGGCCTGCTCCTTGGCCGACAACGTGCCTGCCTCGTTCGAGAACACCTTCAAGATGTTCTCGACGTTGCGCTTGAGCTGCCGCTTGCGCTCGTCGAAGAAGTGATCGGACAGCCGCTTGAACAGCTCCGGGAAGATGCGCGCGTAGTCGACGGCGCCTTCCGGGTTGTCGATGCGCCACGCGCCGACCGTGGCGATGAGCGAGCGGCGGAACTCGCCCGCGTCGTTGCCGCGCGGCATCACGTAGCCCTCGAACTCGCCCATGCGCGACTCGTCGGGCTTCTCGTTGGCGCCGGTGTGCTTGTTCTGCACGCGCTCGCCCTTCACCCACGCCGACACGGTCTGCACGTAGCGCTCGAAGAGCTCGGCGTACTGCGTCTCGCTGACGAGACCCATCGACTCGCGCACCTCACGGTCGACCACCTCCAGGTACTCGGTCTCGACGATGCGCACGAACTCGGCGTGGTCGTGGTACCCGTCGACGATCTCCTGCTGCAGGTACTCGTAGACGCTCTTGTCGCGCGTGAGGTTGCTGAGTTCCTTGAGCACCGCCAGCGGGTGCAGCGAGTCGTGATCAGCTGACTGCGCGGCGTTGAACAGCGCGGTCTTGATCTCGCGGGCCGACGCGCCGGTGCGCCCTTCGTAGTTCGGGTACGCGTCGCTCTCTTCGTAGAGCGCGGGCACCAGCTTCCGCAGCTCCTTCTGCTGCTGCACGGTCAAGCGATCAGGCGCCTCGGCGTCCTGGTACAGCTTGAGCTTCTCCAGCGGCGTCAGGCGCTCGACCAGCGTGCGCGCCTCCGCAGTGAAGCGATCGGGCAGCGGCTTCTTGAGGCGCGTCAGCACCGCCCACAGCGCCGCGACGCGAGTGGCGTGCGGCGCGACGTGGCGGCCGACGGTGCCTGCAGTCACCTGCGCGTCGTAGACCTCTTGCTCGACCTTCCACCGGCGCAGGTACGGCACGCGCACCAGCTCGATGCGGCCCTTGAACGAGCTGAAGTCCGGGAGTTCCTTGAAGGCGGCGAGGTGCTTCTCGTTCGACGAGGCGATCAGCACCTCGTCGAGCTGCAGCACCATGTGCTCGAGCGGCACTTCCTGCGTCTCTGAGAAGCCCAGCAGGTACTTGAACGCCTCGAGCGGCCGCTTGAGCAGATCGGCGTACTCGATGAGGCCGCGGTTGGCTGAGACCAGCGGGCCGTTCGGCTGCAAGAGGACGACGTTGTGGAGAGCGGGCGGCAGGTTGGCCTGCGAGCGATCGGCGGTGAGCTGGTGGTACGCCGCGTCAACGCTCATCTGCGGCTCGATGGTGAAGGTGCCGACCTGGTAGCGCCGCGAGATGTAGAAGCGCTCGACCTGCACGTGCCGCAGCACCTTGAGCCAGTCACCCGAGTAGCTCGCCAGCAGCGCGTCGAAGATCTTCCGGCTGGTCGCTGAGAGCTCGCCGTCGAGCACGTAGGCTGGCGCGTCTTTGAGCAGCTTGCGACGCTCGGCGCGGGGAATCAGGAACAGCGGGTGCTCGCGCAGCGGGTTGGTGATGCGTACGTCGAGATCTTCGGCGCCGAGGTGCGCGTAGCTGGTGAGGCCTCCCGTCGCGGTGCGCTCGCCGCCGAAGCCCATCGCGCCCTTCTCGAGCTTCTCTTTCGGGAAGACCCAGTTGAACGAGTACAGCGCGCCGTCGTTGCTGTGGCTGTAGACCTCGAGCCCGCGCTTGAGGCACTCGACGAGCGACGACTTGGCCGAGCCGTTGGGCCCGTGCAGCAAGATGAGCTTGTTGATGCGCCCTGCCCTGACGAAGTTGCCGATCAGTCGGTAGATGGCGTTCTGCACCTCTTCCTGGCCGGCGACGCGGACGTCACCGTCGGCGCCGCCGTTGAAGAGCTTGAAGCGGCGAATCGGGCCCGTCGGGTGCGGCACCTGCTCGGTGCCGAACGAGTCGATGGCGTCCTTCAGGTACTGGGCAGCGTTCCGCGCGTGCAGTTGCGGCGCTGACGCGAACAGCTGGAGGTATTCCTCGAAGGACAACAGCGAGCGGTTCTTCGCGAAGTCGCTTGAGACGGTGCTGCCTACGTCCTGAAGGAAACGTCGGGCGTCCATGCGGGCGAGGCTACGCCCGTTGTCTGGTCCCGAGCGCAGAAAGAACCGCCACGAGCCAAGAGAACGGCGGGAGCGACGGCTTCTGGCCGTGCTCGCGACGCAACAGGCCCTCACCTGCCGGCGAGGTGAGCCCACGTCGTTCTGACGGGCGGAATTTCCCACCGGTGGGAAAAATCCGCACACAGTTGGTCAGCGGCGTCGAACTCGCGCGAGGCTGAGGCGCCCGCACGCGACGCGCAGGCCGTCAGCGACGAGAACGTCCGCCCTCATCGAGGCGATCAACTCCGACGACGTCGCACCAGCAGCAGGCCGAGGAACGCGAACAGCGACGTGACCTCGCTGCCCGACGAGCATCCGCAGCCATCACGGATCTTCCGCGTGTCCGTGCCCGGCTCGATCAACATCGGGGTCCCTCCGCCGCCGCCCGTCGCGCCCGCGCCGCCGCCGGTCGGCTGCACACCCGCGTCCTCCGGCTCGGTGCCCGCGTCGACAGGCTCGACGCCCGCATCTTCAGGTTCCGTCCCCGCGTCGATCACGCCCGCGTCAGGCTGGCCTGCGTCGACGACCGGCACGCCTGCGTCCATCACCGCCACACCGCCGTCAGTGCCGAACGTCTGACACCCATTACCGGTCAGCCGCGAGTCCATCGTGCCGCGGCCGTCCGTCGCGAAGTTGAACCACGGCCCCCAGCGGTTCTTGTACGCCTGCACCTTGTTCAACATCGCCTGCGGCACGGTCGTCTCGCCCGGCTTGAGGACCACCACGAAGGCCACGCGCCAACACGTGCGCGCGTTCGGCACCGCGGGAATGCGCGCGCCCATCGCGGCGACGATCTCATCAGCCGTGATGTCATGCCGCGTCGCCGTCACCGTCGTGCCCGACGCGTTGGTCGCCGGCGGAATGCTGTCGACCCCCTTGCCGGGATCAGCCGGGTCTTCGAGCACCATCATCGGCGACACCTCGTTCGCGCCGCGCAGGCCCATCAGGTACTGATCGATGTGCGAGTACTTCCGCACGCAGCCGTTGATGGTGAACGTGCCGTTGTTGTTGTCGGTGATGCAGCCGCCGTACATGACCGAGCGCGCGTCAGCCCACAGGCTGTAGTGCTGATTCGCGTAGCCCATGCCGCCACCCTCGGAGTTGCCCTCGTTGTACCCGCGGATGAAGTGCTGCTTGCCGCGGCCATCGTTCTGATCGAACTCGATGCCCAGCAGCCAGTGGTGGCCGTACTCGTGCCCCAGCATCTCGATGCCCGTCAGGCTGTCGATGGGAATGGGGATGCCGATCGACGGGCGCCACGGCGCGTCGGGGTTCGCGGGCAGCGGCTCCGGGCCAGGCGGCAAGCCGGGAAAGAAGGCCGCCGTGCGACCGAGCGTGCCCATGAACACGCACTGCCCGAGCCTGTTCGACGTGTACGTGTTCACCGTGGGCGAGTTGCTGCGCGCGTAGCCCGAGCCGTCAGACCGCACCGGCGCGCCCTGCCACACGTTGCTCAGGTCGGTGATGTCTTCCGACGTGCTGAAGGTGATCACGCCGTCAAAGTCGTCAGCGAGGCCACCCGCACGCGCTGCGTTGTAGGCCGCGCGGCAGAACTGCTCTTGCGGGCTCGGGAAGATGACGGGCCCCATCGTGGCGACGAGGTTGGTGATCGACCCGCTCGGGTCCTGCACCACCACGATGTCGTTGGTGAACGAGACCTGCGCCGTCGCGGTCATCGAGAAGACCGCCAGCACAACGGGGAGTCGTGTACGCATTGTCGTGAAACCTCCGACCGGCAAGGTTTCGCGCGTAGACCACACAGCGAGTCAAGCGCGCAAGTGCCCGCGTCCACTCGGCTTTTCTCTCACTTCCTGAGAAACGAATGGCAGGCGACTTGGCGTATAGAGGCCGACGAATGAAGAGAGCGCTGCTGCTGGTGACGGGCCTCACGGTGCTGACGGCGTGCCCGCCGATCAACTCCACGCCGTGCGCCGAAGACTCGGAATGTCGCGCCGATCAACGCTGCCGCCGCGGCGCGTGTGGCCCGCTGTGTCTCGACGACACCGAGTGTGGTGATCGCCAGGTCTGCCGCGCCGACGGCACGTGCGGCGAGCGACCTGAGTGCAGCGTCGACACCGAGTGCGCGAGCGGCTTCACGTGCGCTGGCGGCCGCTGCACCTGCGAAGACGACTCGGCGTGCGCGGCGAACCAGCGATGCATCAGCGGCACCTGCCAGATGCGACCCCGCTGCACGCACGACGCTGACTGCATCGGCACCGGCGCGCGCTGTGAAGTCACGCAGGGCCTGTGTTTGCCCGTCTGCAACATGCCGCAAGACTGCGCGCCCACGTTGGACCCGCGCGTGGCCTTCGCCCTCTACACGTGTGACATGGGCACCTGTACGCGGCGCTGCACGCAGGACCTCCAGTGCGGAGGCGCGGGCCTCATCTGCCGCCTGGGCAAGTGCACCACCGCCGACTGCGACGACAGCGCCGACTGCCCGTCGGGCAAGTACTGCACCTCGGCGACGTTCGGGCGCTGCGAGACGTTCACGCCCTGCACCGACGTCAGCCAGTGCGCGAGCAACTACGAGTGCCGCACGTTCACCGAGATCGAGTGCCCGCCGGGCTTCGATTGCTCGCGCTCGCTGTGCATCGAGCTGCCGCGGTGTCTGGCCGACAGCGACTGCGTCTCTGGCATTCCCGGCAGCATGGGCTCGATGCGCACCGGCTACTGCGAGGCCGCGCACTGCCAGCCGAGCGCCGAGTGCGTCGTCGATCTCCAGTGCGGCAGCGGGAAGATCTGCGTCGGCGAGGTCTGCGTGCCTGGCGTGTGCCGCGCGCACGCCGACTGTGGCGTTGGCAAGGCGTGCATCGACGGCACCTGCGTCACCGGCCCCGCCGCGAACGAAGTGAACCTGCTGCGGCTCTCGCCGACCACCGGCTTCCTCGTCGAGGGCGACAGCCTGCAGCTCAACGTGCTGGCGCTGCGCCTCGACGGCACCACCTACCCGCTCACGGAAGCGACGTTCGAGGTGCAGGACACCGGCGGGCAGCCTTCCACCCTGCTCTCGGTCACCACGGCTGGTGTGATGACCGCGGTGAGCGCCGGCGAAGCGCGCGTGCGCGCGGGCGTCAGCGGATCGCTCGTGAAGAGCAACTGGGCGACGGTGCGCGTCGTGCCTGCGGTGATGATGGGCCGCCGGGTGATCGTCACCGACGCCGCCACCGGCCAGCCGCTGCCGGGCGTGACGGTGCGCGCGTGCCAAGCCGACTGCAGCGCGCCGACCGACGTCGTCACCACCGCCGAGGGCCTCGCCGAGTTCCCCCTGCTCGACGCGCAGGCCGCGACCTTCACCGCCGTGCCGATGGGGCTGCGTAGCGACGGCCTTCCGTCGCACGAGCGCGCGTCGGTCATCGACACCACAGTGGTCGATCTCGCGCTGCCGCTCCGAGCGAACCCGGTGCGCAGCGCGGCCGGCTTCAGCGCGTCGATCTCGTTCAACTACGTCAGCACTGCGGGCAGCTACTGGGCGGGCTTCGTGACTGCGTCGGTGGGCGATCTGCCGTCGCTCACGCCGCAGGGGCTGCTCGGCGAGAACTTCATGACCGAGGTACCCGGCCTCAACCAGCGCGTGCCGGTGCCGGGCGCGCTCGTGCTCTACACATCGCCGGGCCTCGGCATCCCGCAAGAGGTGAAGTCGCGTTCGCTCGCCTTCGCGCAGCCGGGCGTCGGGCGTTTCGTGCAGGCGTGGGCCGGTCGCAGCAGCATCGACACGGCGCTCAACGTTCGATCGATCGACGTGCTCTCGTACCTGGGCGCCTTCGACTACGCGCAGGAAGATCGCGTCGCGTTCAGCGCGCGGCCGTATGTCGCCGACAGCACCGACGTCGACGATGACGGGCTGTGCAGCGACACCAGCCGCTGTCCGATGGGCACCGAAGACGTGCCCGACTACGCCGGCTTCACGCCGCTCTCGTTCACGCCGCAGCGGCAGCAGAAGCTCCGCACCGAGGTGGTGGTGCCGAAGATCCCCGGCACGTTCGACACGGTGCTGGTCGCCTCGACGCTCTACGACGCGCGCGCCGGGTTGCTGCCGACGGGCTTCGCGTCAAAGAACGCGGCGGCCGCCGGGCAAGACGGCCAGCGCGAGGTGGACCCGATCGTGGTGCGCGGCGGCGCGGCCTACAACGGCCTCGAGGTCGCGTCGCCCGGCCTCTGGGCGCTCGCCAGCAACACCAACGGCACGGCCATCAGCGCCCGCGTCGTGAACCCGACGCGCCTCGAGAGCAAGGTCTTGCTGCGCCCGTTCCTCCCCGCGCCGGCTGACGCGACGTGGCAGCCGGGCACGCGCACGTTGAACCCCGGCCAGCCCGCGTGGGCGTCGGTCTACTCGACCGGCGGCGAGCTCGGCCGCGTCAGCCTCACCGGCACCGACACGCGCCACGTCATCTATTTCGCGATGGCCAACGGGCAGAACGCCATCGTGTGGCCAGGTGTGCCGCCAGGTGGACCCGGGCAAGATCCCACGGCTCAGGCCGAGCCGACGCTCGAAGTGGTGGCCGTCGATCTGGTCACCGGCGTCTCGCTCGACGACCTGTTTGATACGCGCGGCGTCACGCTGGCGAGTTGGGCGCGCGTCATCGACGGTTACTCTCGGCTCGACAGGTGAGCTTTCTCATCTACACTCGCGCGCTGTGAGCTCAGAACCGATCATCGGTATCGACCTCGGCACGACGAACAGCTGCGCCGCCTGGGTCGATGGGTACAAGGACGGGCAACCCAACGTGAAACTCATCCCCTACAAAGGCGGTGAGTACACCATTCCCTCGATCTTCGCGGTCGACGACAAGGGCAACGAGCTGATCGGCTACGAGGCCAAGCGCCAGTGGCAGCTCAACCCGAAGAACACCATCTACGGCAGCAAGCGCCTGGTGGGCCGCAGCGCGACGAGTGACATCGTCGAGTCGATGAAGAAGGTCGTGCAGTACGGCGTGAAGGCGTCGCACGACAACAAAGAGGTCACGATTGAGGTGGCCCGGAAGGAAATGACGCTGCAGGAGGTCGCGGCGCGCATCCTCAACAAGATCCGCGACGTGGCGTCGAACCACCTCAAGATGCCGGTCAACAAGGCCGTCGTCACGGTGCCGGCGTACTTCAGTGATCGCCAGCGCCAGTCGGTGAAAGACGCGGGCAAGCTCATCGGCCTCGAGGTGGTGCGCATCATCAACGAGCCCACCAGCGCGGCGCTCGCGTACGGCCTCGGCAAGCACCTCAACCAGAAGGTCTGCATCTACGACCTCGGCGGCGGCACGTTCGACGTGTCGATCATCGAGATCCGCAACCAGGTCTTCGAAGTGAAGGCCACGGGCGGCGACATCTTCCTGGGCGGCATCGACTTCGACAACGCGATGATTCACTACGTGTTGACGGAGTTTCAGTCGAAGACCGGCATCGATCTCTCGACCGACCCGGTGGCGATGCAGCGCATCAAGGACCTCGCCGAGCGCACCAAGATCGATCTCTCGGCGCGCGAAGAGGCGCCCTTCAACATTCCGTTCATCACGATGACGCCGCAGGGCCAGCCCCTGAACATCGAGATGAAGTTCAGCCGCAAGCTGCTCGAGAAGCTGACGGCCGAGCACGTCGACCGCACGCTCAAGATCGTCGCCAAGACGCTCGTCGAGTCGGGCCTGTCGACGCAGGAGATCGACGAGGTGATGTTGGTCGGCGGCCAGACGCGCATGCCGGCGGTGCAAGACCGGCTCACCAAGTTCTTCGGCAAGCCGCCCAGCAAGGGCGTGCACCCCGACGAAGCAGTGGCCATCGGCGCGGCGCTCTACGCGTTCTCACTGACCGACGACACGAACCTCAAGCTGCAGCTGCTCGACGTGATCCCCATGGGCATCGGCCTCGAGAAGGCCGACGGCAACATGCACGTCGTGTTTCCGCGCAACTCGCCCATCCCCAACGCCAAGCAGATCACCGGCACCACCTCGGTCAACAACCAGACCGAGCTGATCATGCGCATCTGGCAGGGCGATCACGAGGCGGCGCGGGAAAATGAGCAGCTCGGCGAGTTCACGTTCTCGAACATCCGCCAGGGGCCCGCGGGCAAGGTGAAGGTCGAGATCACCTTCGACGTGAACGTGGAAGGCATCCTCACCATGAGCGCGCGCGACCCCGACACCGGGAAGGAAATGAAGACCACGGTGCGGGTGACGCAGAGCTGACCGCTACGGCGTCCAGCGGGCCTGGCGCTGCAGCCAGGTCATGCCGCCGCGGCCGTCACGCACGATGAACCAGAAGTTCACGTCGGTCGGCTCGGTGGCCTTCTGATCGGGCATCCACCGCGAGTTGTGGCGCGACGCTTCGCCCACCACGTCGACGCCGCCGGTCGTGTACGACGACATCGTGCCGCTGGTGGTGGTCCACGTGACCTTCCAGGACTCGGTCAGCTGCACGGGCTGCAGCATCAAGCTCGGCACCACGTAGTCTTCTTGCAGCGCGCTGAAGTCTTCGGGCTCGAGCGGCACTTCGTCTTTGCCCGACCACTGCTTCACTTCGCCCTCGGGCCAGCTCTCACCGTTCCACTTGATGCCCGGCAGCACCGGCGTGACGTTCTGCCGCATGGTGGGGAAGAACTGGCACGTGTAGACCATGAGCTTCTGCACGTAGACCTTCTCGCCGGTGTCGGGCGCGCTGAGCTCGAGGCTGATCGGCAAGCGGATGCCGCCGAGGCCCTTGAAGGTGTCGAAGTTCACGACCTCCACCAGCAGCGGTGAACCATCGTTGAGCAACGTCGCGCCGGGCCGCATGCGCTTGACCAGCTCGCCGCCGGTCGTCTCGCCCGTGTCGAGATCGACGAAGTCGCCTTCGTCGTTGCAGTCGCGATCGGCGCGGTTGGCGCAGGCCGACAAGCGGTAGCGCAGCGACCTGCCCTGCCCCGCCGGGTCTGCGAT
>CAYWON010000140.1:0-18561 GCA_964459885.1 uncultured Archangium sp. | reverse complement strand
GCCGGATGTTATGCCCCCCACGTCACGTAAGTGACGCTGGGGGGCTTCTTTTTTTCTGTGGTCTCGCGTGCTTCCGCGGCGTCAGCCCGGTGCCTGGCCCTGTTGGCCGATTGACGCACCCCCGCGAGACGACTATCGTTTTTACCTCCAGACCGGAATCTGAACCCCTCTTCCCTGGTCTGTCGTCAAAGCGATCCTGATGAAGAAGCCCAGCGTCTTCGGCAAGTACCTGCTGCTCGAGCGGCTCAATGTGGGCGGCATGGCGGAGGTGTTTGCCGCCAAAGCCTTCGGCGTCGAGGGGTTCGAGCGAATCCTCGCCATCAAGAAGATCCTCCCCACCATGGCGGAGGATGAAGAGTTCATCACGATGTTCATCGACGAGGCGCGGATCAGCGTTCAGCTGAACCACGCGAACGTCGTGCACATCCACGAGCTCGGGAAGCACGACGACGCGTACTACATCGCGATGGAGTACGTGTCGGGCAAGGACCTGCGCGCGCTCCTTGAGCGGTTCCGGCGGCGCAAGGAGATCATGCCCACGGCGATGGCCGTGTTCTGCGCGACGAAGATCTGTGAGGGCCTCGACTACGCGCACCGCAAGAAGGACGCGCGCGGCCAGGAGCTCCACATCATCCACCGCGACGTGAGCCCGCAGAACATCCTCATCTCGTACGAGGGTGAGGTGAAGATCATCGACTTCGGCATCGCCAAGGCGGCGAACCGGAGCCAGAAGACGCAGGCCGGCATCCTCAAGGGGAAGTTCGGCTACATGAGCCCGGAGCAGGTGCGCGGGCTGCCGATCGATCGACGCTCGGACGTGTTCGCGGTCGGCGTCATCCTCTACGAGATGCTGACGGGCGAGAAGTTGTTCGTCGGTGAGTCGGACTTCTCGACGCTGGAGAAGGTGCGGAACGCCGAGGTGCCCACGCCGCGGCAGTTCAACCCGAACATCCCTGCCGGCCTCGAGAAGGTCGTCATGAAGTCGCTCGCGCGCGAGGCCGAGGATCGCTACCAGTGGTCGAGCGACCTGCAGGAAGACCTCATGCGTTTCCTGCTCGCAGGCGACGCCATCTACTCGTCGAAGCACCTCGCGGGCTTCATGAAGGACGCGTTCGCCGAAGACCTCCTTCGCGAGAACGAGAAGATGGAGCGCTTCGCGTCGGTCGAGCGCCCCGAGCAGGTCGAGACCAGCGGCATCACCGCGGCGCCGGTGCGCGCCTCGGCGCCACCCCGACGGAACACTCAGCAGCCCGGCGCCCTCGCCGCGCTCTCGAACAGCGGCTCGTCGCCCGCACGCTCGCGTTCGTCGCAGGGCGTCGCCGTCGCCGGTGGGGCGGGCGCTGTCGCCATGGGGCTCCAGAGCCCGAAGATCGACATCCCGCCGCCCTCTGAAGAAGAGCTCGCGGAGATGGACGGCGCGAAGGACCGCACCGTCATCGTCGACAGCTCGGCGGGCCTCAACGACGAAGGCGCCGCGACCGCGATCGGCATCTCGCCGTTCGGCGGCAAGCCCGCGCCCTCAGCAGAGCCCGCTGCACGGCAGCTGCGGCCTTCCGCGCCGACGTCAGGCAACTCGACGACGCAGGACAACCTGCCTCCGGCGAACAACCGCCCCAGCGGCGGCGTGAAGGGCCTCCGCGACCTCCCGGCCGACGAGACCATCGTCCCCACACCGCGCAGCTCCTTGGTGGACGAAGACACGGGCTCGCACGACCTGCGGCCCATCGAGATGACCGGCTTCCGGCCGGCCCTCGAGGTCGGCGCGGACGAGTCCACCGGAAATCAGGCGGCGCTCGAGCCGCGACAGGAAGCCCTCGAGTCGACGGTGCCGCCGCGGCAGCCACAAGGCCGCGCGAAGATCGTCATCGGTGACGCGCCAGTCGGCGGCGCCACGAGCATCGGCCCGTCTCCGTTCGCCAAGAACGAGACGCGCATGTACGAGACCGACGGCGAGGGCGAAGAAGAAGCGCCCGCCGACGACTACGGCGACGAGGCGCCCCAGGACGAGGCCTACGACGAGCCGCAGGGCGAAGAAGACTACGGCGACGAAGAGCAGCCTCCCGAGGACGAAGAGCCCTACGAGGACGAGCAGGCAGAGGTGGGCACCGCCGAACGGGCGCCGTTGCCGAAGCAGCCCGCCAAGAGTTCACGTCGCACGCCGCAGGCGGCTCCGGCTGACGGCAAGCGCAAGGTGCTGCTGATCGCCATCGCTGCGACCGCCGTGCTCGCGTTGCTGGTCATCGGCCTGGCTGCCTGGAAGTTCGCCGGCGGGCCGAAGAGCGGCGCGTTTGTCACCGTGACGCCGAAGGACGTGCCCTTCACCGTCATCGTCAAGCCAGGGGACCTGCGCATCGAGAACCCGACCAAGGTGATCGAGCTCGACCCGGGCGAGTACACCTTCGAGTTCAAGCCGAGCGCGCCGGGGTACCTGTCGTCGAAGAAGCCCGTGTCGCTGAAGCCCGGGAAGCCGACGCCCATTCACGTCACGTTCACCAAGGCCGACGCCAAGCCCGACCCTGAACCGGTGGCGAAGAACGACCCGCCCGTGGTCGACGACCCGCCGAAGACCGAGCCGACCGCGCCTGCGCTGTGGACGGCCATCATCGGCAGCAACGAGCCAGGCGTGGAGATCTCGCTCGATGGCAAGTCACGCGGCAGCACGCCGGTGTTGGTGAAGGACCTCGCGATGGACAAGACCTACGAGTTCACCGCGAAGAAGGCAGGCTTCGAGTCGCTGACCTTCTCGATGGGGAACCCCGACAAGCTCGAGAAGATCGAGAAGCAGCTGACGCTGACCAAGATCGCGAAGGCCGAGCCGCCACCCAAGGAAGAGCCGGTCGCTGTTGTGAAGAACGACCCGCCGCCGAAGAAGGAACCGGTCGCTGTCGTGAAGAACGACCCGCCGCCGAAGAAGGAGCCGGTCGCTGTCGCGAAGGCGGATCCGCCGCCCAAGAAGGATCCGCCGAAGGCGAAGGCCACCGGCCTCGCGGTGTTCGCGTCACGGCCGCTCGGCGCCGAGGTGTGGATCGACGGCAAGAACAGCGGGAAGAAGACGCCGGTGCCCAAGGCCGCGGCGATCGAGCTCTCGGTCGGCAACCACAAGGTCCAGTTCAAGCTGAATGGAAAGAGCTCCGAGGTGCAGACCTTCACCGTCACCGACGACAAGTCGTCGCCGGTGGTGGTGAAGGGCGAGCTGTGACCTCGCGCGTCATGCGCTGACGCTTCAGAAACCTGCGTGGGCGTGGCATAGCTCGCCCATGCAGAGCACGCCTTCTCCGACGACGACGAGCGCGCCTTCAGTCGACGCCTCGGCCACCGCAGCGCAGCCGTTCTCGTACCCGCTCAAGCGCGAGTTCATCGAGCCCGACTGGAACCGCATTCCCGGGTACGCCGGCGTCTCGAAGGCCGACTGGGAATCCGCGCTCTGGCAGCGCCGACACACCATCAAGAACCTCAAGGAGCTCAAGGCCGCGCTGGGGCACCTGCTGCCCGACTCGCTGGCCAACTCCATCGAGCGCGATCAGAAAGAGCGCGCGACGATGTCGATCCTCATCACGCCGCACATGGTGAACACCATGAACATGGAGGACCTCTGGGGAGATCCCCTGCGGCTCTACATGTTGCCGGCCATTGAAGATCGGCACACCGCGTGGCCCAACCACCCGATGGCCTCGCGCGACTCGCTGCACGAAGCCGAGATGTGGAAGGTCGAAGGCCTCACGCACCGCTACCCGACCAAGGTGCTGGCCGAGCTGCTCTCGACCTGCCCGCAGTACTGCGGCCACTGCACGCGCATGGACCTCGTCGGCAACGACGTGCCGCAGGTCGACAAGCACAAGTTCTCGGTCGCGCAGCCTGAGCGCTGGAAGCAGATGCTCGAGTACCTCCGCAACTCGCCCAACGTGCGCGACGTCGTGGTGTCGGGCGGTGACGTGGCCAACGTACCCATCACGCAGCTCGAGAGCTTCGTGAGCCAGCTGCTCGACATCCCCAACATCCGCGACATCCGCCTCGCGTCGAAGGGCCTGATGGGCATCCCCCAGCACTGGCTGCAGGACAACGTGGTGGCGGCGCTGGAGCGCGTGGCCAAGAAGGCCTTCGAGCGCAACGTCGACATCGCCGTGCACACGCACGTCAACAACGCGGCGCAGGTGACGCCGCTGCTGGGCCGCGCCGCCAAGAAGCTGCTCGAGATCGGCTTCCGCGACGTGCGCAACCAGGGCGTGCTGCTGCGCGGCGTGAACGCCACGTCGCGCGACCTGCTCGAGCTCAGCTTCATGCTGCTCGATCACGCGCGGGTGCTGCCGTACTACTTCTACATGTGCGACATGATCCCCAACTCCGAGCACTGGCGGGTCTCGGTGGGGGCAGCGCAGCGGCTGCAGCACGACATCATGGGCTACATGCCGGGCTTCGCGACGCCGCGCATCGTGTGCGACGTGCCCTACGTCGGGAAGCGCTGGGTGCACCAGGTCGCCGAGTACGACCGCGAGAAGGGCATCTCGTACTGGACGAAGAACTACCGCACCGGCATCGAGTGGGACGACCCCGAGGCGCTCAACAAGAAGTACGAGTACTACGACCCGGTCTTCGACCTGCCCGAGAGCGGTCAGCAGTACTGGCGCGAGCAGGCGGCCAAGGCCAGCCAGCCCAGCCACTCCGTGCACGCCTGAGCCGTCGTTGCGCTAAGGGGCTCCTTCGTGTCTTTCGAGCCTCGTCACGACGTCGCGCCGACCGGCGATTTGGAACCTCAACGGCCGGCCGACCCGGCCTCACGGCGTCGTGCGCTGTTCCCCACGGCCACCGACGCCGAGTGGCACGACTGGAAGTGGCAGCTCCGTCACTCGGTGCGCGACGCGAAGGCGCTCGCGCAGACGGTGCCGCTGACTGACGACGAGCGCGCCGGCCTCGACGAGACGGCCAAGCTCTTCCGCGTCGGCATCTCTCCTTATTACCTGTCGCTCATCGACCCGGCGCACCCGTTGTGCCCGGTGCGCATGCAGTCGATCCCCGTGCGGGCCGAAGCGCACGTGCGCCCGGGCGAGCTGGCAGACCCGCTCGGCGAAGACCCGCACCGGCCCGTCGAGGCCATCGTGCACAAGTACCCCGATCGCGTGCTGTTCCTCGCGACCGACACGTGCTCGGTCTACTGCCGTCACTGCACGCGCCGACGCATCACCAAGGGTGGCGAAGCGGAGCTGACCAAGACGCAGCTGCAACTGGGCCTCGACTACATCCGCGCGCACCCCGAAGTGCGCGACGTGCTCATCAGCGGCGGCGACCCGTTCATCCTCGCTGACGAGCGGCTCGAGCAGATCCTCGCTCCGCTGCGCGCCATTCCCCACGTCGAGATGATCCGCATCGGCACGCGCATGCCGGTGACCTTGCCGATGCGCGTGACCGAGTCGCTCGCGAAGCTGCTGCGTCGGCACGCGCCGCTCTTCGTGGTGACGCACTTCAACCACCCCAAGGAGATCACCCCCGAGGCCCGGCGCGCGTGCGAACTGCTGGTGGACCACGGTGTGCCCGTTGAGAACCAGGCGGTGCTGATGCGGCGGCTGAACTCAGACGCGCGCATCATCAAGGAGCTCAACCACGCGTGCCTCAAGATGCGCGTGCGGCCGTACTACCTGCACCAGATGGACGTGGCCGAGGGCTGCGAACACCTGCGCACGCCGGTGGAGAAGGGCCTCGAGATCCTCCAGCAGCTGCGCGGGTGGACGAGCGGCCTCGCGGTGCCGCACCTCGCGGTCGATCTCCCCGGCGGCGGCGGCAAGGTGACGCTGCAGCCCGACTACGTGGTCGAGCGGAAGGCTGACGAGACCATCTTCCACAACTACCGCGGCGAGCGCTTCTCGTACCCGGAGCCGACGGAGCGCGACTGCGCGTGCCCGTACGACGAGGTGTGGACCCGGCGGGACCACGCATGAGCTCACGGCGGAGGTTGGTGGAGGTCGGCGGCTTCGCGCTGCTGGTGCTGCTGGCGATCGGCCTGCTGGCGCTGCGGTGGCAGGCCCAGCCCACGGGCTTGTCTGAAGAGCAGGCCGAGTCGTTGGTGCTCGCGCGCTCGTTCGTCGCGGGGCAGGGCCTGCGGTTGACGCCCATGTCGTCGCCGTTGCCGGGGCCCCACAACCTCGTGTGGTTCGCGGCGCAGGTGGCGACGGTGGGCGCGGGTGTCGACGCGCAGGTGTGGCTGCCGCGGCTGGCGTTGCTGTGCGTGGCGTTGACGCTGGTGCTGGTCTCGGTGCGCAGCGCGTTGGTGTGGCGGCGACAGGTGCGTCTCGAAGACGCGTTGCCCGCCGTGGGCTTGAGCCTCGCGACGGCCTTCGCGGAGGCCACCCGGCTGGGCAGCGGCTCCGCGGCGTGGGTGCTGGGGCTGTCGCTGGTGGCCGTCATCGTGGGTCGTGGGTTGCCGACGGGCAGCGCGGTGGGCGCCGGCGTGGCGATGGGGGTGCTGTGTCTGCTGCGGCCCTCGGCGGTGTGGTTGCTCGTGGCGTCAGCCCCGGCGTGGTGGCTCGCGGCGAAGGTCGAAGGGCGCCGTGCAGCGCGCGAGACCATCGCCTTCCTGGCGGCCGGCCTCTTCATCAGCGCGCTCATTTTTGGCGGGCGCCTCTTGTTGTTGGGAGAGCTGCCGGTCGACGGTCTGTTCCCCAGCACGTCGGGCGCCGCCGCGACGCAGGACTTCCTCGAGCGCCAGTCGCGCTGGTTCTTCGCGGGCCTCACGGCCTTGATGGTGGCGACCGTCTGGCGGCGCTTTCACATGCGCGGCGGCGCGACGCTGCTGGCGTGGGTGTTGATGACGGTGGTGTTGGCCAACTGGAGCGAGAACCCGCGCACGCTGTTCCTCGGCTGCGGTCCGCTGCTGGCGATGGTGGTGGGTGACGGCCTGTCGGTGGCGCGCGAGGCCACGATGGACACCGGGCGCGAAGGGCCGCTGCGTGGCGTGGCGTGGGTGGCCTTCGTCACCACCGCGGTGCTGCTGGTGTTGGCGTCGGCCGCATCATTCTTCCTTGGGCCCGTCATGAAGGTGGCGCCCACGGTGCAAGCGCAGCCGGAGTTCGACAAGGAGCTGCGCCAGCGCGCGGTGCAGACGCCGCTGGTGGCGTGGACCGACGGCGTGGAGGCCGCGACGCTGTTTCCGAACGCGCGCGTGGTGGTGGTGCACGCGGCGTCGCCACGTGTCGAAGACCTCCTCACCAGCGAAGGCCCGCCCGACGTCGTCGACGCGCGCATCGACATGAAGGCCATGCCGAAGCTGAGCGGTCTGGTTCAGCAGGGCGTCGGCGGTGCGTTCTGGCTGGTGGGGCAGACGACTGACGAAGATCCACGGTGCCCAGACGGGCGCCTGTCGCTGCTGTCGACGGACGGCGCGGAGCTGTTGCAGCGCCTGGAGCAGGACGTGAACGAAGAGCAGCTGACGCGCGCGCTCTCTCGCTGGCGCTGTGCGCTGGCGGCGTTGGAGACGGTGCGCTTGCCGCCCGCTGATCGCCGCCGCGCGGTGGGCGATCTGGTCTCGGCGAAGTCGCGTCAGTTCGAGCAGCAGGGCCGGTTGGAGCTGTCGCTGCGCGCGGCGTCACTCGCTGCGTCGTTGACCAACGAAGAAGTGCAGCTGCGGGCCCGCGCGGAGCGGCTGCGCGGTGAGTTCTTCGCGCAGTGAGCTGACGTCGTCAGTTGCCGCCGTCGACGGCCACGCACACGCCGGGGTCGCCTTCGCCGTCGCGCTGACACTGATACCCGGCGGTGCATTCGCTGCCGGGCGCGGCGTTCGCTTCACACGGCTGCGAGTTCGGGTCGAAGGGCGTCAGCAGCGTGCACCCCAGGCCCGCGAGCGCCACCACCACCATGAAGAGACGAGCGCGCGTCATGACGGGCCCGGTCCTACCACGGCGAGCGCGGAACGTTCGAAGTCGATGACCCGGCGAGCCACCTCGCGGACGTCGTGGGCGGTGACGGCGGCGATCTCCCCCGCGTAGTCGCGCCACGCTTCAGCGCCGAGGCCGTAGCAGGCGTCGAGCGCCATTACGCCCGCGCGCGCGCCATTGCGTTGCAGGCCGATGCCCTGCGTGCCGATGAGGTGCTCGCGGGCGCGCGACAGCTCTTCGTCAGAGATGAGCTCGTCGCGCAGCTTCGAGAGCTCCGTGCGGATGCCGTCGAGCGCGGCGTCGACCTTCTCGGGGCTGGTGCCCATGTAGACGCTGAAGGAGCCGGGATCGACGCCCTCCATCACCATCGCCGACACGCTGTAGGCCATCGAGCGCTTGTCGCGCAGCTCGAGGAAGAGGCGACCGCTCTGGCCAGAGAGCAGCGTCTGCATCACTTCGAGCGGGCGACGCCACGCGTCGGACACGCGCGCGCCGTTGAAGCCCAGCACCAGCTGCGTCTGCGCTTTCTGCAGCGCGTGGCGCGCTTCACGCGGGCCAGTCCACGCGGGCTCGACAGGCATCGTCGGCGGTGCGGCCGCGTCACCTGCAGCGCCGAAGAGCTGCCGCGCGCGCGCGATGACGGCGTCGGTGTCGACATCGCCGACGACCGCGAGCGTCATCTGCGCAGGTGACAGGAATCGCGCGTGGTACCGGCGGAGCGCGGCCGGCGTGAGCGCCTCGACGCTGGCGCGCTCGCCGAGCGTGGAGAGCCGGTACGGGTGCGCCTGCCACAGCGTCTTCTGGAAGAGCTCGAAGGCCAGCGCGGAAGGGCGGTCGTCGCGGCTCGCGAGGTCCTGCAGCTGTTGCCCCCGCTCGCGGGTGAACTCCGCTTCGTCGAACGCGGGGTTCAGCAGCACGTCGCCGAACAGCTCGAACGCGCGATCGAAGTGCTTCGAGAGGAACTCCGCGCGCAGCGACATCGAGTTGCGCCCGGCGATGGCCGACAGCGAGCCCGCGAGTGAGTCGATGAGGTGGCTCTGGGCTTCGGCGCCCAGCGACGTCGTGCCGCGCGTCAGCGTGCGCGCCAGCAGCGTGGTGAGGCCGTTGTCGGCAGGCTGCTCGTAGCGCGTGCCGCCGAAGAAGCTGGCGCGCATCGCGAACAGCGGCACCGAGCGCTCTTCACGAACGATGATGGTGGCGCCGTTGGGCAGCTTCTCGGTGGTGACGCCCGCGCGTTCGGAGCGTGTGGTCTTCGTCGCGCCGCGAGGCGGGGTGGTGGCGACAGCGCGCGCTGGCAGCGTTGACGGTCGCTCGGCGGCGACGCGTTGGAGCACGGCCTTGAGGGCGGCTTCGTCGAGCGCTGCGGCCTTCGGCAACAGCCCGCTCACCACCGCGCGATCGAAGGTGAAGTACCGCGCCGCGACGTCGCGCAGCTGCGCGGGCGTCACCTGCGCCACGGCCTCGTAGTACGCGGCCTCGCGCTCGAGCCCGCCGGCCATCGACTCGTAGTACCCGAGCTTGCGCGCCAGGCCCTGCACGGTCTCGCGTTGGTAGATGGCCTCCGCCTCGATGAGCGACTTCACCGTCTCGACCTCATCGGCGTCGGCTTCGACGCGGGTCATCGTGGCCATCACGCGCAGGCTCTCTTCGAAGGCCGCTTCCAGCGTGTCGGGCGCCGCGATGATCGACGCGGCGAAGAGGCCGCGGTCTTTGGGCGTCCACGCCCAGGCGTTGACGTCGCGGGCGAGCGCGCGCTTGCGGCGCACCTCGAGCGAGAGGCGCGAGGCGTCGCCCTGGCCGAGCACCATCGCCAGGACGTCGAGGGCGGCGGTGTCGACGTGCTCCACCCCGGGGATCTGGAAGCCGAAGTGCAGGTGCGCGTCTTTGACGTCTTCGCGGGTCAGGCCCACGCGCAGCGAGGTGAAGTCAGGCTCGGCCGGGCGTTGGAAGGTGGTCGCTGGCGCGCGGCCCCAGTCGCCTCCGAAGAGCGCGTCGACCTGCTTGCGCAGCTCGGCCTCGTCGAAGTCGCCGACCGCGGACAGCACCATGTTCGAGGGCTGGTAGTGCTTGCCGTAGAAGCCCAGCACGCGGTCGCGGGTGTGGGCGCGCACGTTCTCTTCGAAGCCGATGACCGGTCGCCCATACGGGTGCGTGGTGAAGGCCTCGGCGAAGAGCGCCTTCGAGGCGCGGCGCGACGGCATGTCGAGGCTGCGCTTGATCTCCTCGCAGACCACTTCGATCTCACGGCCGAGCTCGCCCGCATCGAAAGCGGAATGGCGCGTCGCGTCGGCCAGCACGTCGAGGCCCTGCCACGCGTGCCGGCTGGCCATCACGACGTGGTACACGGTCTGATCGAAGCTGGTCCACGCGTTGATCTCACCGCCGTGCGCCTCGATGGACCTGGCGATTTCTCCCAGGCCGCGGCGTGCAGTGCCCTTGAAAAGCATGTGCTCGTGGAGGTGCGCGAGGCCCACCTCGTCGGCCGTCTCGTCGGCGCTGCCGACTTTCACCCAGACTTGAAAGGCGACGACCGGGGCGTGGCGTTGCTGCTGGAACACCACCGTCAACCCGTTCGGCAACCTGTAGCGCACTGTCATTGGGCCACGCTCTCAACTTCGCGCCCACGGGGGAAGAGGTTAGGCTCGGCCCGCCTCTCGGCTGTCAACGATGCCTCCCAACGATCTCGATCCCCTCTCCGGTCTCCGCAGCGAGCTGGACGACGACGAGCCGCTCTTCGGCGCTCCCGTGGCGCGGCCTGCGCCTGTGCAAGCGCCGCCGACGCGCGCGCCGGTGGCCACGCCCGCGCAGGGACGGCCGGCCGCGGCGCCTCCACCGTTGCCGCCGCCGTTGCCCAAGCCGAAGACGGGCAAGTTCACCACGAGCGCGTTGACCGGCACGCCGCCCGCGGGTTCCGGCGCGTCGCCGTCGGCGCCGATCCCTTCGCGCACCGCGGTGGTGCCGCCCAACGCGTCGCCGGCCATCGCGCAGCTCCAGGGGCTGCAGCCGGCGCCGGCCTTCGCCATCCCCAACCTGCCGCCGCCTGTGCAGCGGCCGACCACGAGCGATCCGTTCGCTGAGCCCGCGGAGCCGCGCATTCCCCCGGGCTCCGCCGCCGAAGACAAGCTGAAGGTCTTCCGCGTGATGCTCAAAGGCAAAGACGAGGCGCTCGGCCGCGGGCGCGCGCTCTACCAGGCGGTCGATCTCGAGGCGCAGCAGCTGCGCGGCTTCGCGACGCAGATGAAGGGCCAGCTGGAGCTGGCGATGGTCGAGGTGCAGCGCGCCGCCGACTACCCGCAGCAGGTCCAGTCTTTGAAGGACATGCTCGAGAAGGACACCGTCCGCGCGGACGTCGCCGAGAAGAAGATGGAGGACCTCGTCGTCCGCTTCGCGGAAGCCGACAACGAGCGGAAGGACCTCACCAACGCGCTCGTCGAGGTCGAGCAGCAGCTGCGCGACGCCGACAAGCGGCTCGACGAAGAGCGGCGCTCGCGGCAGCAGCTGGCCGAAGAGCTGCTGGGCGTCAAAGAGGCGCTGAGCAACGCGCAGGATCGCGTGAGCGAGCTTGCGGGTCGGCTGTCGCAGGCCAAGGAGCAGTACGACGCGCTGCAGGCGCAGGCCGCGCGTTTCGCCGAAGAGGCGCAGCAGCAGACGCTCGAGGTCGATCGCCTGCGCGGCGAGCTCGAGACCTCGCAGGCCACCGCAGAGTCCGAGCGCCAGCGCGCCGATGGCGCCGAGCTGAAGCTCTCGGGCATCGAGAGCGAGCAGGAGTGGTCAAAGTCTTCCCTCGACCAGGCGCAGGGCCGCGTCGGCGAGCTCGAGCAGCAGCTGGGCGTGGTGCAGGGGGAACGTGAGGCGCTCGAGAGTGAGCTGGCCAACCGCCAGCAGGCGCTCGATGAAGCGCAGGCCGCGCAGACGGCGCTCGAGCAGCAGCTCGGCGAGCTCCGCGGCGAGAAAGAAGCCCTCGAAGGCGAGCTGAACAACCGGCAGCAGGAGCTCGACGCGAAGCAGGCCGAGGTCGAGCGCCTCAGCGGCGAGCTGGAGCGCGCGCAGCAAGACGCGGCGAGCCGGTCGGGCACGCTGGAGGCGCAGGTGCGCGAGACGCAGAACCTCGCGCGCGGGCAGCTCACGCAGCTGCAGGGCGAGCTGACGATGCTGCGCGCCCGCCTCGAAGAGACCCAGGGCCAGGCCGCGCAGCGCAGCGCCGCGCTGGCCGCGAAGGACAACGAGCTCAACCAGCTGCACCACGCCCAGCAGCGACAGCAGGCCGAGCTGCAGCGCTTGTCGAGCGAGCTGGAGCTGGCGGACTCGAAGGCGTCGCTGGCGCAGGCCGAGGTCGCCGAGCTGCAGGGCACGCTGGAGGCGGTGTCGGCGCAGAGCAGCAGCTCGGCGGAAGAGGGCGACGCGCTGCGCGCGCAGCTCCAGCAGGCACAGCAGCGCGTGGCGCAGCTCGAGGCGCAGTCGAACCAGCGGGCGGCGCAGGGTGACGGCAAGCAGAAGGAGCTCGCCGACAAGCTGCGCGCCGCCGAGACCAAGGCGGCTCAGCAGGAAGCGCGCGCCACGCAGGCCGAGGCCCGGGCGAAGGAGCTGCAGACCAAGGCCAGCGCCGGCGCCGCGAACGATGGCAAGGCCCGCGCCGCCGAGGCGAAGGTGAGCGAGCTCGAGACGCGGCTGCGCAAGCTGTCGGGCATGGAAGACGAGTACCGCGCCATGCAGGCCACCGAGATCCAGCTCAAGGCGCGGATTCAGGAGCTCGAAGAGCGCGACGAAGAGCCGACAGCGGTCAACGTGGTGCCGACGCCGTCGGTGTCGGGCGCCGAGCTCGAGAAGTTGAAGACCGAGAACGCGAACCTGAAGAAGAAGCTGATGAACGCCGAATCGGCCATCGAAGCCGCCGCGTCGCTCAAGGCGAAGGTCGCGAAGCTCGAAGCGCAGCTCAAGGCCAAGAAGTAGGCCGTGCACCCCGTCGCGCCCGTCGATGCACTCACCGGCCTCGAGGCAGCGCGGCTCGGCGTGTACGTACATTTTCCGTTCTGCCTCTCGAAGTGTCCGTACTGCGACTTCGCGTCGACGGCGGCGAAGCGCATTCCCGACGAGCGCTACACCGAGGCGGTGCTGCGCGAGCTCGACGCGCGCGTGGCGGCCTTCGGGCTCGGCGGGCGCGAGGTCACGTCCATCTTCATCGGCGGCGGCACGCCTTCGTTGTGGAACCCGGCTTCGGTCGCGCGGGTGCTCGAGGCGATTGCCACGCACCTTCGCGTGGCGGCGCGTTGTGAGGTGACGCTGGAGGCCAACCCCGGCGCGGCCGACGCGGCGCGCTTCGCCGACTTCAGGGCCGCGGGCGTGAACCGGCTGTCGATGGGCGTGCAGAGCTTTCAAGCCCAGACGCTGACGACGCTGGGCCGCGCGCACGACGGCGACACGGCGGTGCGCGCCTACGAGTCAGCGCGGCGCGCTGGCTTCGACAACGTGTCGATGGACTTCATCTACGGCGTGCACGGCCAGACCGAGGCGCAGGTCGAGGCCGATGCACGGCGGGCGGTGGCGTTGGGCTCCGAGCACCTCTCGGCGTACGCGTTGACGCTCGACAAGGCCTCGCTCGCGGAAGAGGTCCCGCTGGCGCGACAACTCGCGCGCGGCGAGGTGCACCTGCCGCCGGACGAGACGGTGGTGCGCATGCAGCGCACGGTGCGCGACGTGTTCCGCGGGGCAGGGCTCGAGCGCTATGAGATCTCGAACTACTCGAAGCGCGGCTACCACTCGCGCCACAACGCGCTGTACTGGACCGGCGGCGAGTACCTCGCGGTGGGCACCGGCGCGACGGGCTTCGTGAAGTCGCCGGAGGCCGTGCGCTACACGAATCACCGCAGCGCCGAGAAGTACCTCGCGAGCGTGGAGGCCGCGGAGCTCCCAGACACCTCGCGTGAGGCGCTGACCGCCGTGGAGTTGTTCGAAGAGCGGCTGGCGATGGGGCTGCGTCTGACCAACGGCGTCGCGCTCGACGCGGTGTGCGCCGAGTTCGGCCAGGACGCCGGGAAGCGCGCCGTCACGGTGCGACACCTCATCTCTGGTGGCATGGCGCGGTGGGCCGGCGACCGCCTGCAGCTGACCGACGATGGAATGGATGTGCACTCGGCCATCGCGGCGCGGGTCATGTGAGGCGTCGATGAGCGGCTACCTGCAGTGGATCGTGTTGACGATGGTGACCGGAAGCCCGATCGGCTCGGCCATCGCGTTGCTGGTCTTCTGGTTCGTCTTCGACCGGTTCACGTTCGGCGTCTTGCCGGACCCGCTGCGCTGGGTGATGCGGTGGCGGCGCGCCTCGTGGCTCGAGACCTCGCTGCGCAACAACCCGCACGACGGGCGCGCCCGGCTGGAGCTGGCGCAGCTCTACGTGGCGCGGGGCAAGGGCAAGCAGGCGGTCGACGTGCTGCGGCCGAACTTCGATCGCGGCGACGACGACGTGCAGAGCGTGGCGACCATGGGCGAGGCGTGCCTGCAGGCCGGCTACGTCGAGCAAGGCGAGAAACTGCTGGCGCACGCCGAAGAGCTGAGCCCCGAGTTCCGCGTGGGCGAGGTGTTCCTGGTGCGCGGCACGCACCGGCTGGCGCGCGGAGACTTCAAGGGCGCACGGGAAGCGCTGGAGCGCCTCGTGAAGATCCGCCGTGGCACCGTGAAGGGCCGCGTGATGCTGGCGCAGGCGATGGCGAAGACGGGTGACGACGCGGCGGCTGCGCTGCTGCGCGACGAGGCGTGGCACGAGTTCGTCACGGCGCCGTTGTTCCTGCGGCGACAAGAGCGCTTCTGGGCGTGGCGCGCGCGCCCGTCGCGGCCGTTGATGTACCTCGCGGTGCTGGTGCTGGCGTTGCTCTTCGTCGGCGGCGTGGTGGCGCCGAAAGTCACTGCCTGGGCGCACAGCTACCAGTCTGGTTACGTCGACCCGTACGACGTCGACGAGTAGTTACAGGTGTCTCATGGACCACGTCGACGCCTGGCTCGGGGTCATCGGCGCATGGGGCTACGGCCTGCTCGGCGCTGCGTGTCTGCTCGAGTACGTGCTGCCGATTTTCCCCGGTGACGTCGTCACGGTGGCGGGCGGCGCGTGGGTGGCGCGGGAAGAGCGCTCGGTGGCGCTGCTCTTCGCGGCGTTGTCCCTCGGCAGTCTGCTGGGCCTCTCGGCGATGTGGGGCGTGGGGCGAGCGTTCGCGAAACGTGTTGAAGCGCTCCCCGATGGCGCGACGTTCGTTGGGGTGAAGGTCGAGCAGCTGCGGCGGGTGCAGCAGCTGATGGTGCGGCGGTCGACGGTGCTGTTGTTGGGCAACCGCTTCATGCCCGGGCTGCGCAGCGTCGTCTTGTTGTCAGCGGGCGCAGCCGGCGTGCCCTACGGCAAGGTGCTGGTGCTCGGATCGATCTCTGCGGCGGTCTTCAACGGCATCCTCGTGTTCGCAGGCGTCACCATCGGCGACAACGCTGAGGCGCTGGCCACGTTCTTCAGCCGTTTCCGAATCGCGACTCTCAGTTTTCTGGCACTGGTGATCATCGCGTTTTGCGCGAGTTGGCTCTGGCGCCGACGGCGCGGCTAACGGCACAGTCGCGCCCATGTCGCGGTGCGTGGTGATGATGATGCTGCTGTCGCTCGCCGGCTGCCGTTGCCGTCCGGGCCCGGTGGAACCCGTGGAGCTCGGCTTTCGGGTTCAGCCGCCGGAGCTCGACTTCGGTCGCGTGCTCGAGGGCTCGCAGAAGACGCTGACGCTCAAGCTGACCGCCGAGACGCGGTCTCCGGTTGAAGTGGCGCTCTCGACCGACGCGCCGTTCTCAGTTGGTGAGGCAGCCAGCATCCCCGGCGGCTCGGAGGTCGACGTCGCCATCACGTTCGCCGCGGGCAGCGAGGCCGTGGAGCGCGTGCTGCGGCTCACTGTTGGCGATCGCACCGCCGAGGTGAAGCTGCGCGGCGTGGGCGTGCGGCCGCCGGCGTGTGTGCCGTCTGGCGAGTGCATCATCAGCACGTACTCGCTTGAAGAAGATCGCTGCATCGAGACGCAGTCGCCTGACGACGCGCCGTGTGACCCGTCGAGCGTGTGTCTCGAGCAAGGGCGTTGCCGGAGCGGCGAGTGTCTGGGCATTGCGCGTCGCTGCGACGACGGAGATCTCTGCACCGACGACGCGTGCGCCATGGACGTCGGCTGCGTGCACACGCCGCATGCGTGCCCGACGCCGACGGCTGCGTGCACGGTCGCGACCTGCGACCCACAGCTGGGCTGTGGCGAAGGCCCGGCCGCTGACCTCACGCCGTGTGGTCCGCTGGACTGCGTCAGCGTGAACTTCTGCGTGTCGGGCGTGTGCAGGAACGAGCCGACGCCCGATGGCCTGCCGTGTTCCCCTGCCATCGCCTGTCTCCCCGAAGCGACGTGCCAGAACCAGCAGTGCACGCGCGTCAACGTCGGTGACTGGACGCCCGATTGGTCGGCGCCGCTGCCCTCGCAGCCGAGCGGAGCGATCGCTGCGCTCAGCTCCAACCTCTTCTTGTCGGTTTGCGCCATTGATGCCGGCTCTCACGCCGACGCCGGGGTGGTCGACGGTGGCGAGGCCGATGCGGGCGAAGTGGATGCAGGAGACGTCGACGCTGGTGAACTCGACGCCGGAGATATCGACGCTGGAGACGTGGAGGACGCTGGCGCGAGTGATGGTGGTGCCGACGATGCGGGCTTCTCGATGGTCTGCTCGCTGACCTCGTTCACGGGCACGGGCTTCGAGCGTTTCACCTGGCCGTACGAAGACGGGCAGCCGCGTTCGCTTCGCGCGGTGAGCAACGCGGGCGTGTTGTTGGCCGTCGACGGTGGTCTCGAGCTGCGGTCTCAGGCGACGGGTGCGCTGCGCCACGCGTTGTGGGCCGACCTCGGCGGGCAGCAGTGGGCTCTGGGCAGCGAAGGCGCCTTCGTGATTCTCGACGGTGGACTCTCGGAGTGGGTCGACGGTGGCGTGCGGTTGCTCGCTGATGTCGGCGCCGGGGCTTCGTTGGTGCGCGGGAACGCGCTGCTCTCGTGGAACGCGTCGTCGGGTTTGCTGACGGAGGTGACCTTGCTGGCCGACGGCGGCGCCGAGCGTCGCGACGTCATGGTGACGGGCGTGTCGACCTCGCCGCTCATCACCGCAGACGGGCTCGCGATCTTCCCCGGCTACGGGCGGGTTCGCATGGAAGCCGACGGCGGTGCCGACGCGCTCACGTGGGACCTCTCGGACGCTGGTGTCATCGACGAGCTCGCTTCGCTGGCCTCGCTCGGCACCATGAACGGGTTCTTCAGTCGCTGCGATGGAGGGTGCGAGACGTGGGTGCGCAACATCGACCTCCTCACGGGCGCGGCGCGCTTCGAGGGGCGTGTGCTGCGCGGCGAGCAGCCGTCGCGCATCATCACCTCCTCGCTCGTCGACAACGCACGCGGTGCCTTTGTGGTGTTGGTGCGTGAAGACGGCGACGCCGGTGCGCGCGCGTACTTCGAGCTCTTCGTCGACGGCGAGTCGCGGGCGCTGTGTCGGTTGCCTGAAGCGTCGGGCGCGGTCGCGCAGGCCGTGCTGTCGTCATCGGCGCTGGTCATCACGGCCGAGCGGCCGGACGGCGGCGCGGTGCTGGAGAGCTACGGGTTGGGGAACGTGCCGACGTCGCGCTTCGGCTGGGCGACGCCCACGGGCGTGGGCGGCACGCGGAGCGATCGCCAGTAGCTGCTCGAGCGAGGGCGCGTGTCGACGGGGACGCCGAGTGTTCCGATGTTCGGGGCTTCCTCCGACGACGCCGCCGTGCGCGCGTCACCTGTTGCAGCTCTGGGAAGATGCCGCGCGGCCCGTGCAGTCGGCGCACGAGCTGTCCCGGCGTCAACGAGCGCCTCAGCGCGCCGGTGGCCAGCGTCAGCGGCAACGTGACGACGGCCCCGCCGCAGGACGTGCTCACGGCTTCGACGGTGCCTGGCAGCTGCGCGAGCGTGCCGCCGCGCGATCCGCGGACGTGTCGGCTGTTCAACGCGGCGGGCGTCGCGGGCAGGTAGACCGATCGACGGTCCGCGCGATCCCGTTGTCGCCGCCAAGCTGCGGAACGAGACACAGGATGCTTCGCGGCACGTGGAGCGCGACTGCTGGCTCAGCCGCAGCAGCAGCGTTGATGTGCGAGCGTGCCGCCGCGGGATGTGCGGACGCGTCGGCTTCTCAACGCGGCGGGCGTCGCGGGCAGGTGGACCGAGCGAAGGTCCGCGCGATCCCGTTGTCGCCGCCAAACTGCGGAGCGCGACGCCTGCACGTGGAGCGCGACCGCTGGCTCAGCCGCAGCAGCAGCGTTGATGTGCGAGCGTGCCGCCGCGGGATCTGCGGACGCGTCGGCTTCTCAACGCGGCGGGCGTCGCGGGCAGGTGGACCGAGCGAAGGTCCGCGAGCTCCCGTTGTCGCCGCCAAACTGCGGGACGCGACGCGGGATGCTTCGCGGCACGCGGAGCGCGACCGCTGGCGCAGCTGCGTCGCGACTCCGCCACGCGGGATGCGCACGTGTCGCGGCGCAAATGCAGCGCACGTCGCGGGCTCAGGCTGGCTCAACCGCAGCGAGTCGAGTGGATGCGCGCGCTTGCTGGCCTCGAGGTCATCGTCGGCGTGTCGCCACGCCAGCGATGCTCAGTAGATGTTCATCGGCTGCGCCGACCCCGAGGGATGAAGCATGGTGCCA
>CAYWON010000139.1:16121-19160 GCA_964459885.1 uncultured Archangium sp. | reverse complement strand
ACGACACGATCAGGAAGTCGACGCGTCTCGATCGACTAATTTGAGAACGCGCCCTACGCAGCCAATTTGCGGAAACCTGTTCGCGGTGAGGGCTCGGAACGGGTCGAGCAAGGCGCGAGCACCATCGCGCCGGCCTCCCTTCAGGCTCAGCGCAGAAACATGCGCAGCACCCACAGCACCAGCACCAGGCCACCGAACCCGCCGAGGCCCAGCACCACGTTGCGCCGCCGCCGCAGCACCGGGTCGTCGCCCGCCGCCGCCGGCGTGAAGTTCATCTGCACCGACGCCAGCCGCACGATGTCGGCGCGCCCTTCCGCCGCGAACGGGTCGTCGGGCACCGACGCGAGCCGCAGGCGATACAACCGACCCACCGCGGCCAGCCCGTCGAGCTGCTGCGCCTTGCGACGCACCTGCTGATGCTTCGCCTCGTTACCCCAGTCGCGGAGCAGCTCCAGCCACGCGTCACGCAGCCAACGCGGCGGCATGGTCATCGACTCTTCGTACTTCTCGAAGCTGATGCCGCAATGCGGGCATTCCTTCGCCGAGGCGCGCGGCGCGATGCAGCGGGGGCACAGGTTGTCGGGCACGGCGAACGGCGCGTCGTCGGCGGCGCGCGCAGCCTTCGCGATGGCCTCGTGGCCAGCGGTGCGCAGCACCACCACGTTGCTCCCGCCGTCGGTCGACGCGAGCGACACGCGCGGCGGTTGGCTCACGGGCCGCGACAGCATGGGCGCTGCGACCTGCGCGGGGGCCTGCACGGCCGCCTCGACACGTGACGCTTCGCCGCAGCCGACACAGGTGACGACCAGCGTGGCGCCTTCCATGCGGAACGTCGTCAGCTCCGCGAGCCGCTCACATCGGGGACACAGCACTCTCACGTCGTTCTTCATACCCCACGGCTCGTGTAGAAGGCCCGTTGGCCGCCTCTCTCCCCCCGGAGCCCCTCATGCGCCGTCTGTTTCCTTTGTTGATCAGCCTCACCGCTGCCGCGTGTCTCTCGCCGGTGGTGGAGTCCCAGTGCCAGCGCGACGTCGAGTGTGACGCCGGGCGCTGCGTCGACGGTCAGTGTCAGGCCGGCACCGGCGGCGGCAGTGGCGCGACCGGCGGCGGTACTACCGGTGGTGGCACGACGGGTGGTGGTACCG
Source organism: uncultured Archangium sp. (assembly GCA_964459885.1). Taxonomy (GTDB): domain Bacteria; phylum Myxococcota; class Myxococcia; order Myxococcales; family Myxococcaceae; genus Archangium_A. The sequence continues at coordinate 18,015 of CAYWON010000139.1, read as the reverse complement.
CTGGTGGTGGCACTGCGGGCGGCGGCACGGGCGTGACGGGTGGTGGCACCGCAGGCGGTGGCACGGGCGTGACGGGTGGCGGCACCGCGGGCGGCGGCACGGGCATGACGGGCGGAGGCGCGGGCGGTGGTGGCGGCGCGTGCGGCTGCATGTCGGCGCTCGGTTGCCAGCCCGGCACCGAGGCCTTCGCGTGTGGCGCCAACGGCGCGCAGTGCCAGGCGTGCTCGTTCGGTCAGCAGTGCGTTGGCGGGGCGTGCATCGACGCCGACTGCGGCCCGATGACGTGCAGCGGCTGCTGCGCCAACGGCTTCTGCGTGAGCCCGATGAACCAGTCGCAGTTCGCCTGCGGCGTCGGCGGCGGCATGTGCAGCAACTGCTCGCAGGGCCAGTCGTGCGTGAACGGCCAGTGCGTCGCCACGCCGACGTGTGGCCCGGGCACCTGCCCTGACGGCTGCTGCGTCGGCGGCCAGTGTCTGCGCACGGGCATGCAGTCGCGCTTCACGTGCGGCACCGGCGGCGCGCAGTGCACGCAGTGCGCGCAGGGCCAGCAGTGCACCAACGGCGTCTGCGGCACGCCGCCCGCGTGTGGCCCGATGACGTGCCCCAACGGCTGCTGCAACAACGGCCAGTGCAGCAACGGCGACTCGCGCTTCGCGTGCGGCACCGCGGGCGCGATGTGCCAGCGCTGCATGCCCGGCTTCAACTGCGTCAACGGCGCGTGCACCAACGGCACCAGCGTCGACGCCGGCGTGTCGATGGACGCGGGCGTGGCCTCGAGCATCGGCGCGCCCTGCACCACGAGCCAGCAGTGCACCTCGCCGACGGGGTCGTTCTGCGTGCAGGAAAACCTCGCCGGCCAGATGACGGGCTACCCGGGTGGCTACTGCACGGCGTCGTGCGGCAACGGCATGGGCTGTGGCGCCGGCGCGCAGTGCGTCACCGAGAGCTTCTTCGGCGCCGCGCAGAGCACCTGCCGCGTGACCTGCACCACGCCGGGCCAGCAGGGCTCGTGCCGCATGGGCTACGTGTGCCACCCGTCATCGAGCTCGGCGTCGCCCGGCTTCTGCCGCCCGCACTGCGCGAACGGTGGCGCGCTGTCGGCCTGCCCCGCGGGGCAGATGTGCAACATGAACACCGGCGTCTGCAACTGACGCTGCTTCACGGGGGGAACCACGCTTGATGGTGCTGACGACCTTGTTGGCGTTGCAGCTGGCGCAGACGCCGCACCCACTCGCCGCAGATGACGAACCGGCGCGGCTCGCGGCGGTCTCGGCGTGGGCGAAGAAGAAGAAGCCGCAGCTGACCTCAAAGCAGGCGCGCGACGCGAAGGCCTGCGTCGAGGTGCCGGCGCTCAAGGAGACCGGGTGCGACAAGCCAGCGAAGCTGTGTCGGCTGCACGAAGGTGACGACGGCAGCGGCGGCACGCGCATCGAGTCGGTGTCGATGTTCCTCGAGGGCCACGAGACGAAGCCGCTGCGCATGTGGTGGGCCGCGACCTACGAGCCGCCGGTGAAGGAGTGCGACCCGCCGGATCATCTGCTCGGCCACGAGACGCCCGAAGAGCGCGACGCTGAAGTGGCCGCGTGGCGAAAGAAGAACGCGCGCGAGTACGCGGCGTGCCTGGCGCGCGTGAAGAAGAAGGCGCTCAACGACGCTGAAGAAGCGGCGTGCGACGTGGTGGTCATCAACGTCTGCCGCGCCGAGGCGTGGGTGCAGTGCAAGACGAAGAACCTGCGCAAGAGCGTCACCGCGCTCGAGCACCTGCACCGCTTCGCGTTCTGACGCCCCGCTTCATCAGCGCGCGGGCGATGACTCCCACGCTTCGAGCGCTCGCAGCGGGAACACGTGGTGCCCGCAGTGCTCGGTAAACACGGCCAGCTCGTTCCGCGAGGCG
>CAYWON010000139.1:0-16021 GCA_964459885.1 uncultured Archangium sp. | reverse complement strand
TTCAGCTTCTCCTCGCTACGGCGTGAGGCCGGTCTGCAGCTTTCGCGCGGCGAGCCGGCCCGGCGCGCGGTGGTCCGGCGCGTCGAAGGGCTCTTCCACCAGCTCGAAGACGCCGTTGTCGAAGGGCGTGCCGGGCGCCCCCGATTTCGGCACGAGGCGCTCGCGCCTGCCGTCGGCCGCCAGCGCGCTGACCCGGTAGTGGCAGTACGGGTTGTTGCCCGGCTTGCCGAAGAGCGAGTGCGCGCTGAACGTGCAGCCGCCCAGGCACGTCTCGGCGAACGGGCACGTGCGGCAGAAGCCCCAGAGGTCGTCGACGGTGCGTCGCCGCGCGAACGAGACCTCCTTGCTGTTCCAGAGCGTCTCGAGCGAGTCCTGCTTGAGTGAGCCGCCGATGTAGTGCGCGCTCTGGAGCGACGGGCACCCCTTCACCGCGCCGTCTGACTCGATGCCCATGATGAGCTTCCCGGCCTGGCAGCCGTGGAAGTGCTCCGGCGAGTCTGCCGATGGTGCGCGCAGCGTGGCCTCGTCGGGGCCGAAGTAGCCGACGTTGTTGCTGAGGTGCAGCTGGATGCCGTCGGCCCACGCGCGTCGCTTCAGCTTCGACAGCGCGGGCATCAGCGTCAGCAGGTCCCACGGCTGCAGCAGCAAGCCCGGTCGGTCGGCGCTACGCCCCAGCGGCACCGTCAACATCACCTGCCAGCCCTGAATACCGAGCGGCTGCAGGTGCTCGTAGATGGCCTCGGCGTCGTGCAGGTTGAGCCAGTGGAAGTTGGTGTTGGCCGCGATGCGCACGCCGGCTTCACGCAGCAGCGTCAGCGCGCGCGTCGTCTGGTCGAAGCCACCCCGCTGCGCGCGGAAGAGGTCGTGCGCGTCGCGCAGCCCGTCGACGCTGACAGACACGGCGTACATGCCGGCCTCGGCGATGTCGCGCGCCAGCTCGGCGGTGATGCCGCGCCCGCCCGTCGTCATCGACGGACGAATGCCGTGCGCCCGCAGCGCGCGCACCACGTCGAGAAAGCCGGGGTGGAGGTACGCCTCACCGCCGATGAGCACCACCTCGAAGGTGCCCATGCGCGCGAGCTGCTCGACCACCTCAAGCGCCTGCGCGGTGTTCAGCTCGTCGGGTCTGGCGTCAGCCGCGCGCGAGCCGCAGTGGAGGCAGCGCTGGTCGCACGCCAGCGTCAGCTCCCACACCACGTACTTTGGCCGCGGCGCCTCGCGGACATCGAAGCGCCGCAGCACGTCGTCGCGAGACGACTTCAGGGGGCGCCGCCGTCGGGCACGTAACAAGCGGACTCAGGGTTGTCCCGCTGGAGGCCGCCGTCGGCCTGCGGCTCGTCGCGCACGGCGTCGCAGAGGCCGTCATTGCAGCTGTTGCCGCCATCGGCCCTGGTGACGCACGGCGCGCCGTAGATGGGCGCGCAGAAGCTGGTGGTCATCAACACCGCGGTGAAGGTCGCCGTCTTCACCAGACGTCGCCCGGTCGACCGCGCCTTCACTTCACAGTTGGGGCAGCTCGCCGACTTGTCGGGAACCAGTCCGGTACACACATCGCATTGCTTCATCGCTCAACTCCACTCCCGGCCCCGCTGGTCGAGACCGTAGCCCCGCGCGCTGAGCGCGACAATTCGCGGCGGTGTGCTACCGCGTCACGCGTCGATGAGAACGCTGCCCCGACACCTCGCGCTCTTCGTCGCCACCTGCGCCAGCACGTTCCTCACGTTCCGCGTCTTGTTCGACGGCGGCGTCATCGGCAGCGACGCCGACAAGTGGTGGGGCAGCGCGTTCTACGCAGTGACGGTGATGCTCATCCTCACGGCACACGAGCTCGGGCACTACTTCATGGCGCGCGCGCACAAGGTCGACGCGTCGCTGCCGTACTTCATCCCCATGCCGATGGGCTTCGGCACGCTGGGCGCCGTCATCCGCTTGCGCGGACGCATTCCCCACCGAAACGCGCTCGTCGACATCGGCGCGGCAGGTCCCCTCGCGGGGCTCCTCATCGCGGTGCCGATGCTCTTCGTGGGCGCGGCGCTCTCGCATGTCGAGAAGCTCCCGGTGGCGCTCGACGACGGGCTCCCGCCGCCGCTGTCGCTGTTGAACCTCGCGTCGGTCTTCGGCCTGTGGGTCAAGTCGATGCTCTTTGGCACGCCCGAGCCCACGCTGCCGGGGCTTCAAATCTTCGGCGACAACCTGCTCACGCTGCTGGCGGTGCGCGTCACGCACGGCGCGCTGCCACCGGGCCACGACGTCATGGCCCACCCCGTCTTCATCGCCGCGTGGTTTGGCCTCGTGGTGACGATGCTCAACCTGCTGCCTGTCGGTCAGCTCGACGGCGGCCACCTGACGCACGCCTGGTACTGCGAGCGCGCGGTGAAGCTGGGTGAGCGCATCGCGGCTGGCGCGCTCGTCTGCGCGCTCTTCTTCAGCGCGTCGTGGTTGGTGTGGTTCTTCCTCATCACGCGCTTCATTGGCACCACGCACCCGCCGGTCGTCGACGCCGCGCAGCCGTTGTCGCGTGGCCGGAAGGCCGTCGTCGTCATCACCTGGGTCATGACCGGGCTGACGTTCATGCCCATCCCCATGTCGCTCGGCTGACCCCCTCGGGTTTTCATCCGGCGGGGCGCGGGCTCCGTACAGCGGGCTCCATGAGAAAGCTCCTCGCGCTCGTTGTCCTGGTGTCGGTGTTCAGCTGCAAGAAGGCCGCGCCGCCGCCGCCTGTCGTTTCCATTGATGTCGCCGCCGTCAACGCGGTCGTGCCTGAGCCGTTCCGCGCGAAGCTCGTCTTCGAGAAGCGCGACCTCCCCGCTGAGTCGATGCGCGGCAAGACGGTCTTCACCGTCGCGGCGCCGAAGAGCTGGGTGCTCGACGAGTTTCAGCTGCCCGACACGGCGTCGCTGCACCCGCCCTACGGTATGGATTCTGGCTACGGCAACGGCACGGCGCTCAAGCTCTCCAGCGCGTGCGGCGGCCTGTGTGAAGAGAAGGACTGGGCGAAGGTGGCGGCCGAGAACCTGTCGCGCTTTGGCTCTCCGCCGAAGATTCTCCGCGACGAGAAGACGGCCACCAGCCTGCTGCGTGTCGCCGAAGCCGACCTCGGTCTCTATTTCGAGTACTCGTTCTGGTACCCGGGCGCGACGCAGTACTTCGAGTGCAACGTCACGCTTCTGCGGGAAGCCGGCAACGACGAAGCGCCCGACCCGCGCACGGCGTTGGCGCCCTTCGAGCAGGCCTGCAAGGCGGTCAACGTCGCGCTGGCGAAGCCGTGAAGCTCAGAACGTCAGGCCGATGCCGACGGCCGGGCCGTTCACCGCGGGCGCGATGTTGAAGAGCGTGCCGAGGTCGCCGCTCTGCGTGGCGTCGATGGCCTGGTAGCGCCAGCCGAGCTGCAGCTCGAAGACCTTCCAGAACTGGATGACGAAGGCCGCGCGCACCTCGAGCTGACGGAACGGGAAGGGCGTGAACATCACCGCGGCGTCGAAGCCCAGCGACCGCGCGAACATCGAGCGGAACGTGCTGCCGAACACGGCGCCCGTCGCCACCAACCCGTTGGCGTCGATGACGTCGATGCCGGCCAGCGCGCGCAGCGTCGCCACGTCGCTCGAAAAGAACGACCAGCCCGTCAGCGCGGTGAAGTGACCCAGCGAAGGTGACGGCCCGTCGGGGATGAAGCGCGTGTACCCGACGAAGATGGGCAGCTTCCCGATGTCGGCTTCCGCGCGCACGTTGAGCGACAACCCCGGCTGGCCCGTGAAGACGCCGACGCCGGCCTGACCCATGCCGAGGAAGTGCTTGGTGCGCGTCGACTCGAGGAAGGTGCCTTCGAAGACAGGCTCGGCGGCCGGCTGCTGCGGACGCTGCTGCTGCGGCTGCTGCTGTTGGTACTGCTGAGGGTATTGCTGTTGGTACTGCGGGTCCTGGTACTGCGGCTGCTGCTGTTGCGGGTACGGCTGCTGGTACTGGGGGTTCTGGTACTGCGGCTGCTGTTGCTGCGGGTACGGCTGGTACTGCGGCTGTTGAGGCTGCTGCTGGGGCTGAGGTTGTTGCGGCTGCTGCGGCTGCGACGGGTCGGCCGGAATCATCTGCACCGGCTGGCGCGACTGCGGCTGCAGCTCGCCTTCGGGCTCGGCGTCGACCGGCACCATGGGCGGCGCTGTGTAGTCGTCAGACTGGGCGAAGGCCCCCGCGCTCAGGAGCGCGACGGCCGCAGCGAGGGCGCGAGGTGACATGGCCACGAGACGGCTGAAAGCGGTTTGCATTCAAGCTCCCGGACGTCTGTTGCCGGTGGGCGGGTGATTGATCACCAGCCATTCCGCACACTTCACACGCGCATCGGCATGACGACGGCGGTGTAGCTCTTGTCGCCGGGCGCGTGCAGCACGCCGGGGCTGTGCTCGTCGCCGAGCTCCAGCGTCACCTCATCGGTCTCGAGCGCCGACAAGACGTCGAGGATGTACCGCGCGTTGAAGCCGATGGTGAGCGACGGCCCGCGGTACGCGACCTCGAGGTCGTCCTTCGCTTCGCCGAGCTCCGGGTTGTTGGCGGTGATGCGCAGCAGGTTCTCGGACAGCGACAGCTTCACGGCGCTCGACTTGTCGGCCGAGAGCAGCGCGATGCGCTTGAGCGCATCAAAGAAGTGCGAGCGCTTCACCATCACCTGCTTCTCGCCTTCCTTGGGGATGACGCGCTGGTACTCGGGGAACTGGCCGTCGATGAGGCGCATCACCATCGTGAGGCCCGGCTTCTTGAAGAGCGCCGAGTTCTCAGCGAAGCCCAGCTGCACCTCGGCGTCGGGCGCCTCGTCCAGGAGGCGCTTCAGCTCGAAGAGCCCCTTGCGCGGAATGATGACGCCGCTCTTGAGCTTGAAGTCGCCCGTGAGCTCACGCTCGACGAGCGCGAGGCGGTGACCGTCGGTGGCGACCATGCGCACCTTGGCGCCCTCGCGCGGCTCGAAGAACACGCCGTTCAAGATGTAGCGCGTCTCGTCGTTGCTGATGGCGTAGCTGGTCTTCTTGATCATCTCCAACACGGCCGCGCCGGTGAGCTTGACCAGGTTGCTGGCGTCTTCCTTGGGGAGCTTGGGGAACTCCTCGGGCGCCATGCCGACGATCTTGTAGTGCGCCGCGCCTGACGTGAGCTCCGCGTAGTTGTTCGGGAGCTTCTTGATGGTGACGTTCGCGTCGGGGATCAGGTTGACGATGTCGAAGAGCGTCTTGGCCGACACGGTCACCGCGCCGGGCTTGCTCACCTCGGCCGGGTGCTCGCTGACGATGCCGATGTCGAGGTCGAACGCGGTGACGGTCACGCCGGTCTTCGTGGCGCTGACCAACACGTTCGAGAGAATGGGCATGGTCGCCTTGCGCTCCACGATGCCCTGCGCACGGTGCAGCGCCTTCTTCAGCTCATCGGCCGCGATGCGGAATTCCATAAGGGGAACGGGTGTAGCCCGCGGTGCGCGAGCGGGAAAGCACTTCTGAACCGCGGGGAAAGCTCAGTCGAACTGGCAGGTTACCGAGGGTCGCCGCGGCGAGGCATCAAGGCATCACCATCCCTATGCTCCACGCATCATGCGCACCACGGTCACCCTCGACGATGACGTCGCCGCGATGCTCAAGAAGGAGGTCGAGCGCCGCAAGGCGACGTTCAAGGAAGTGCTGGACGACGCGCCCCGGAACGGGTCGCTGCGCCGTCGGTACAAGACGCCGTTGTTCGACACGGGGCCCGCGAAGTTCCCCGTCGACAACGTGGCCGAGGCGCTCGCGTTCGCAGAAGGCGAAGACTTCAAGTGATTCTGGTCGACACGAACCTGCTGCTGCTCGCGACGACGCCGAACCCGCACCGCGCGGCCGCGAGCGCGTGATTGGACGAGCGCAGCGTCTCGTCACCAACCGACGCAAGTACGAGAACCCCATCACCATCGGGCAGGGCTGGGCGCTGATCACCGACTGGCTGAGCCAGGCGCCGGTGTGGACACCCCAGCCCACCGAGCGCCACGCGGCCATCTTCGGCACGCTCCTCGCGTCAGCGCCGTGCGCGACTCAACAGCACCGACACCGACTTCGCGCGCTTCACCGCAGTTCGCTGGAAGAACCCGCTGGCGTAAGAGCGGCGCGCATGAGCGCCATCACGCCGTGGTCCCGCAGCTCCTTCCAGCCCGGAGGCGCTGCGAACGTCTTCCAGCTCTTCGTCTTCTCGAGCGCGAAGCTCCGCGACGACGTGCCGATGTCGGCCGCGCGCTTCGGGCTGCCGTCGGCCGACGCCATGAAGTTCGTCGACGTGCGCGAGCTGCCGCGCGAGTTGGACACCGCGTGGTTCGACGGCTTCCGCTCGGGCTCGCTGCGCGTCATCGCCGGTCAGGCGCTCGGCGGCGACCTGAGCGCGCTCGACACCGCGACGCAGCTGACCGCCGTGTTGATCAACCGCGAAGACGCCAACGACCTGACGCACCTGCAGGCGGGCTGGGCCACCGCGCAGTGGCTCATCGCGCGCGGCGCCCAGGTGGTGTTGGACGCGCAGACCAACCGCTTCTGGAAAGGTGAAGACGTCGCGTCGTGGCCGCCGGGCCGGCCCTTCACGCTCACCACCGACGTCAACGTCGTCGTCGAGGCCGAGCCCACGTCGCCGACCGCCACCATCCACACGCGCGGGCTGCAGAAGTTCGGTCGCCCCGACCTCGTGGTGCGCGAAGTGCCCGGTGAACGGTGGGACGCCGTCGCCGGCCTGGTGCGCGCCATCGCCGGCTCGCTGGCCGACGGGTTGATGCTCCGCGACGGTGAGACGCAGACCGTCGACGGGAACCCCGTGTCGTTCCGCGCGCTCGAGCAGGACTTCCTGCACCTCAACAACGCCGCGCTCGAGCTGCGTCCCTGAACGTCGCGGAGGCCGCATGCACCTCGCTCATCTCTTCGAACTCGTCATCGCGACGTTCCTCGTCATCATCGTGCTCTACTGGGCGGCGCACCGTGTCGGGTTGCCGGCGCCCGTCGCGCTCATCGTGGGTGGCGCGACGCTGGCCTTCGTGCCCGGCCTGCCGTCCATCTCGGTCGACCCTGAGCTCGTCATCATCATGTTCCTGCCGCCGCTGCTCTTCGACAGCGCGTGGGCGGTGGCGATGGGGTCAGCTCAAGCGACACACCATCGGCATCGCGTCGCTCGCGGTCGGCGCTGTGGTGTTCACCACGGTGGCCGTGGCGCTGACGCTGCATTGGCTCTTCCCTGAGCTGCCGTTGGCGGCGTGCGCGGCGCTCGGCGCCATCGTGTCGCCGCCCGACGCGGTCTCGGCGCGCGCGGTGTTGCAGCGCGTACGGCTGCCGCGGCGGGTGAAGATCCTCCTCGAGGGTGAGAGCCTCCTCAACGACGCGAGCGGCCTGGTGTTGTTCCGTTTTGCCGTCGCGGCGGTCGTCAGCAGCAGCTTCAGCGCGGCGTCGGCCATCGGCGAGTTCTGTCTCCTGGCGCTCGGCGGCGCGGTGGTGGGCGCCATCATCGGCACGCTCTGGGTGAAGCTCGTCCGCCGCCTCGACGACGAGTACCTCATCATCGCGTCGCTCGCGGTGTTGTCGTGGGTCACCTACATCGCCGCTGAACGGCTGCACGTCTCAGGCGTCATCGCCACGGTGACGACCGGCATTGTCGCCAGATGGCACGCCCACACCGCGTTGAGCGCGTCGACGCGCATGCGCGGCTACGGGTACTGGACGGTCGCTGTCTTCTTGAGCTGGGCGGGCGTGCGCGGCGTCGTCACGCTGGCGTTGGCGCTCAGCGTGCCTGAAGGCTTCCCCGGTCGTGACGTCATCCTGGTGACGGCCTTCGTGGTGATTCTGGGCACCGTGCTGCTGCAGGCCACCACCTTCGAGCGCGTCATCAACTGGGCGAAGCTGACGGAAGACCCGAAGGCCGCGGCGCGGCTGAACCTCGGGCAGGCCGAGCTGGCGATGGCAGAGGCGCAGGTCGACGTGGTCCGCAAGGTGGCGTTCGCCGAAGACGGCACCGTGGTGCACCCGCAGCTCCTCGAGCAGTTCGAGCTGCGCGGGCGGGCCACCGCTTCGTACGCCGAGCGCCCGGAAGAAGCGACGCCACGCCTGCACGCCCATTTCGACCTCGTGCTGAGCGCCAACGACGACGTCTTGCGCAACCTCGAGCGCGACCTCGACCTGGCCGAGCTCACCGCCATCGCCCAGAAGACCAGCGACTGACCGCCCTCCCTCACCCGTGGGAATTGCGGACCCGTTTTGGTGTTGTTAGAGTCAAATAGACTCAAACAAGGGAGATGCGACGTGATTCGCTATCTGAAGGCGACGCCGACGACGTGGGTGATGCAGTTCAAGGGCAGCCGGCTGAAGCGCGAAGGCGCTGGCGTGTCGTTCCTCTACTGGGCGCCGACGACGACGCTGGTCATGGTGCCGCTGTCGAGCTTCGACGTGCCGTTCGCGTTCACCGAGGTGACGGCTGATTTCCAGACGGTCACCATTCAAGGCCAGCTGACGTGGCGGGTGACCGACCCGAAGAAGCTGGCCGCGCTGCTCGATTTCACCGTCACGCCCGACGGCGCGTACCGCACGGAAGACCCGCGGAAGATTGAAGAGCGCCTCGTGCACACCGCGCAGGTGCTGACGCGCGCGGTGACGCAGCGCTGGGCGCTCAAGGCGGCGTTGACGTCGACAGAGCCGCTCGAGAAGGAAGTGCTGGCCGGGCTGCGCGACGCGAACGCCGTGCAGATGCTGGGCGTCGAGGTCCTCGCGCTCTCGATTCTGCTGGTACGGCCGACGCCCGAGATGTCGCGCGCGCTGGAAGCGGAGGCCCGCGAGGCGCTGCAGCGCCGCAGCGACGAGGCGATCCACGAGCGACGAAGGGCCGCCGTCGAGCAGGAGCGTCGCATTCGTGAGTCTGAGCTGCAGACCGAGGTGATGGTCGAAGAGCAGCGCCGCCACATTCAGGAGACGAAGCTGGCCGGCGAGATTCACCTCGAGAAGGAGCGCGAGCAGCTCGTGCAGCTGGCCGCCGCGAACGAGCGCACGCAGGCCGAGGCCGCGGCGTTCGCGCTGCGCGCCAAACTGGAGCCGGTGCGCGAGCTCGACTGGAAGGTGCTGTCGGCGCTGTCGGCCGGGCAAATGGACCCCGCGGCGATGATCGCCGTCGCGTTCCGCGAGCTGGCCGAGAACGCCGGGAAGATTGGCGAACTCAACGTGAGCCCTGACTTGTTGCGGTCGCTCATTCCCGCGAAGAGGTGAGCCATGTTCGAGAAGCTGGTGCTGGTGACGCGGCGCACGCGCCTCGAGGGCCTCATCGAGCGCTTCAACACGCGCGGCCAGGCGAAGTTCTACCTGCAGCAGGCGGGGCTCGATTTCGCTGAGTACGAGCGCGAGCACGACGTGTATGCGCGCAGCCTCGAGCTGACGCGCGGGTTGCTCGAGAAATCGGGTCTCAAGGTGCAGGTGCTCGACCGCGCGGTGGTGCCGACGTACCTCTTCTCTCGGAGCGACCTCGTGGTGGCGCTCGGGCAGGACGGGCTCGTCGCCAACACGGCGAAGTACATCGGCGCGCAGCCGCTCATCGGCGTGAACCCTGACCCCGAGCGCTTCGACGGCGTGCTGCTGCCGTTTCGGGTTGATCAACTCAGCGCGGCGGTTGAAGCCACCTTGTCGACCCGCGCCGAAGTGAAAGAGGTGACGCTCGCCGAAGTGACGTTGAGCGACGGGCAGCGGCTGCTGGCGTTCAACGACCTCTACCTCGGCGCGCGCACCCACGTGTCGTCGCAGTACCGGCTGCGCGTGGGGAAGGGCGACTGGGTGCGGCACTCGTCGAGCGGCGTCATCGTGTCGACGGGCGCTGGGTCGACGGGCTGGTTGTCGAGCGTGTGCGCGATGGCGTCGCAGGTGTCGAGCGCGCTCGGCGGCAAGCCGGTGAAGCCGGTGCGGCTCGAGTGGGGCGACCCTTCGTTGTTCTACGTGGTGCGGGAGCCGTTCGTGTCGAAGCAGTCGAGCGCTGACTGCAGCGTCGGCGTGGTCTCGGCCGAGACGCCGCTGCAGCTCGAGTCGTTGATGCCGTCGGGTGGCGTCATCTTCAGCGACGGCATGGAAGACGACGCGCTGCACTTCACGTCAGGGCTGGTGGCGCGCGTCGGGCCAGCGGCGCAGCGGGCGCGTCTGGTCAGTCAGTGATGGTGAAGGTGGCGACGGCTTCGCCGCCGACGGAGCCGTTGTCCCACGGAGAGACGATGGTCTTCACCGCGTACGGGCCTGGCGCTGCGTCCGTGGGGATGATGCGGTCGACGCGCGCGGTGTCGAGGGCCGGGAGTCCGTTCAAGATGGCAGCGCACACTCGCCGCTCGTCGTCGAGCCGCGGTTCGAACTGCAGGTCGCACAGGTTGTAGCCCCACATCTGCAGCGAGTGATTTCTCAGCGTGAGCTGGATGGTCTCGCCGCGCGCGTAGGTGGCGCGGTCGGTGACGAGCTCCCATGCCGGGCCGCAGCTCGTGAGGAGGCAGGCCGTGAGACAGAGCAGAGCGCGCATGGTTACGCTCGTAGCACCGGTCGCTGCGCCGCCTGAATGTGGGCGGTCGTTGATGGTGGCGAGCGCGGAGCCCTTCGCCGACGAGCCCCGCGGCCTCGTTCAGCGGGCTCACGTCGCCGGCTTCCGCACCAGGGCCATTACACAACCAATTTGCGGAAACCGGTTCGCGGTGGGGGCCTGCTTCGAGTCGCGCACGGCAACGACCCATCGCGCCTGCCTCCATTCCGGCTCAGTACGGACCCGCGCATCGGGCCCGCGGCGCAGCGGGCGCGCCTCGTCTCCCTGCGATAGCGACCTCACTCGGCGATGACGATGGGCACCGACAGCCGGACCAGGTTGTCGTCGGTAGGTTCGCCTTCACCCTGCAACGAGATGGTCGTGTTCAGCGTGTACTTGCCTGCGGCCGTCTGCGCCGGCAGGGGGAGAGCGAACTGCGTCTCCGAACCTGCTTCCAGTCCGTACGCCCGCGCGTTGCAGGTCCGCACGTCGCCAGGCATCGCTGGCTCAAAGTGCGCGAAGCAGAGGTTGTAGGAGCACGGAACGTCCGAGTTGTTCCGGAGTGTGAGCTGGATGGTGTCCCCGGGCGCGTACGCGTAACGGTCGGCGCGCAGCTCGTAGGCGGCGCCGCAGCTCGTGAAGAGAGAGGCCGTAAGACAGAGCAGAGTCCGCATACGGCGACGTTTGTAGCACCAGTCGCTGCGCCGCCTGAACGTGGGCGGTCGTTGATGGTGGCGAGCGCGGAGCCCTTCGCGGACGAGCCCCGCGACCTCGCTCAGAGCGCGCTCACGTCGCCGACTTCCGCACCAGGGTCATTACACAACCAATTTGCGGAAACCTGTTCGCGGCGAGGGCCTGCGGCGGGTCGTGCACGGCAACGACCCCTCGCGCCTGCCTCCATTCCGGCTCAGTACGGACCCGGCACGTTCAGCTGAATCATGAACACGCCGGTGCGCGCGGTGATGAACAGCGTCTTCCCGTCGACGCCGCCAAACGCGCAGTTCGCCGGTTCTTGTGCGAGCGCGATGGTGCCGCGGTAGCCCGCGTCGGGTCGGTACACCTTCACGCCGACGCTGGTCGTCACGTACAGATTCCCCGCGAGGTCGGTGGCGATGCCGTCGCCGCCCTGGCCTCCGTTGCCGCCGCTGCTCGTCCGCAGAAACCGCGCGCCACCCGACGTCGTGCCATCGGGCGCCACGTCGAACCGCCGCACTTCGCTCTGCTGCGAGTCGGCGACGTAGAGCACCGTCTCGTCCGGCGACAACGCCACCCCGTTCGGTTGTCCGTTGTTCGTCTCGTACACGCGCGTCACCACGCCGCTCGGGGTCACGCGGTACACGCCACGCGTGCCGACGGTGCCGGTGCCTCCGTACGTCGGGTCGGTGAAGAAGATGGTGCCGTCGCTGCGCACCACCGCGTCATTCGGTGAATTGAAGGTGCCGCCGTCGATGTCCTCGGCGACGACGCTCGTCCCGCCGTCGGGCTGCAGTCGCGTCACGCGACCGGCGTGTTGACAGATGATCAGATCTCCGTTCGGCGCCAACGCGAGGCCGTTCGAGTTGCCGCTCGGCGTGAGGAACACCGCAGTCGCGGGCGTCTGCCCCGGCCGATACACGCGGATCTGATTCGCGGGGATGTCGCTGAAGAGGAACGTGCCCAGCCAGGGCACCCACACCGGGCCTTCGGTGAACTGGAAGCCCGTCGCGACGGCGAAGGGCGCGCCCGCATCGGCGAACGGATCCACGTCTCCCCACGCGACCCCGCCGCCACTCGCGGAGCCACCACCCGTCGCTGCACCGCCACCAGTTGCTGCACCGCCACCAGTTGCTGCACCGCCGCCGGTCGCTCCACCGCCACCAGTCGCCGCACCGCCGCCAGTTGCCGCACCGCCGCCAGTTGCCGCACCGCCACCCGTCGCGGCACCGCCGCCGGTCGCCGCACCACCACCAGTTGTGGCCGACCCACCACCTGTGGTGCCCGCGTCATCGCTCGGCTCGACGGGGCTGCAGGCGGTCAGCAACACCACGGCAACAAGTCGCGCGCGCATGAACAGAGCATGCACGACTTCGACGACCGCGCAGGCATACTGTCGACATGACGCTTCGGGGGAACGTCGGACTCCTCTTCATTTCTGTCTCATTCGCTGCCTGTCTCGACACCGCGTTGCCGCCGCCTCCCGGGCCCGGCACCCTGAGTGGTCGCGTGGTGCGCTCGGTGCCCGGCTTCGCGGTGCCACAAGAAGCCGGCGGCGCGACCATCGAGTTGATGGGGACCTCGCAGGTGATCACCGCCGACGAAGACGGCCGTTTCGTCGTGCAGGGCTTCACGCGAAACAGCGGGCGCCTGTGGCTGCGTCACGACGCTGATGGCGACGGCGCGCCCGAGAGTCAGCGCATCCTCTCGCTCGACACGCTCGGCATTGGCCCGGGCCGCCACATCGCGCTGGGTGACGTGGCGCTCGGGAAGAACGCGCGCCTCGAGGGCTCCGTGCGTGTCTCATCGCGGTCCGGCGACGACACCGGGCACTTCGGTACTTCGGTCGTCATCAAGGGCACGTCGTTCAGCGCGTTCAGCGCCGACAACGGTGGCTTCGCGCTCGACGCGTTGCCGCCCGGCGCGCACGAGGTCGTCTTCTTTCGCGCCGGCTTCGCGCCTGTCGTCTTCCCGCTCGAGCTGAGCTCCGGCCAGCGCGTCGAGCTGCAGCTCGTGTTGCTCGACCCGTCGACCGACACGCGTCCCGCAGATGCGCGGGGCGCCGTTCAGAACCTTGCCGGCGCGCTCTCGGGGGCGACGGTGAAGATCATCGGCGTTGATCAATCGACTGAGGTCACGTCGGCCGACGACGGCGTGTGGACGGCCGCGGGGCTCGAGCCCGGCCTCTACAATCTCGGCGTCGAGGCGCCTGGCCACACCTCGCTCGTGTTCCCGGGCGTGTTGCTCGTGCCCGGGCCCAACGACGTCGGCACCGTGACGCTGCTCGAGGGGACCTCGACGCCTGTCGTCGTTCCCTCACCGCCCCTGCGCCCCGACGCTGGCGTCGATGCCGGCTCTGACGCGGGCTTCGATGGAGGCGACGACGCGGGCTTCGACGGCGGCGACGACGCGGGTTTCGACGGAGGTGACGACGCCGGCTTCGACGCCGGTGTGGACGCCGGTTTCGATGCGGGCATCGACGCGGGCCCGCCGTGTGGCGCCGCGTGTAGCAGCGGGTTCGCGTGTACGACGCGCGAGCGCTGCGAGACGGCCGCGTGCGCGCTGGTGAGCTGCGCGGGCGCGTGCCGTGATGGCCACTGCTACGCGAACCAGTGTGGCGTGCAGCAGTGCGAGCCCGGCGACGTTTGCGATGACGGTGCCTGCGTCGCGCTCGCGTGCGCGGGCGTCACCTGCCCGGCGATGTCGGTGTGCGGCAACGGTCGCTGCGTCTCGACGCTGTGCGCGCAGGGCCCGTGCGCCAACGGCCAGGTCTGCAGCAACGGTGAGTGCGTCGACCCGCGCTGCGTCGACGTCGACTGCGGCGCCACCGCGTCGTGCATGGCGGGCCTGTGCATCCCCAACGGCTCCCAACAGGGCTGCGCGGCGGGCACGGTGCTGGTGTCGGGGCGCTGCGTCGACCTGCGGTGCCAGGGCGTCACCTGCGCGCCGGGCAGCTTCTGCCACGCCGGAGGCTGCACCGCGTCGGGCCTCTACGCCGCGGCGCTCTTCTACGCCGACGGCAACACCAACAACGCACCGACGACCGCCATCCTCGCGTCAGACTCCAACGGCTGGCGGCGCATCAACCTCACCGTGCTGCCGCGCGTGCTGCGGCTGCTCATCTCGCGCGACGGCCAGTGGCTCTTCGCGCACACCGACGACGTGGAAGGCGGCGAGCCGTGGGGCTCGTTGTGGCGCTCGACCGACGGCGTCACGTGGCTTCGCTCCTGGGCGGGAGACACCACCGCGGGGCAGACGACGGCCATCGCTGTCGACCACGTCACCGGGCGGCTCTTCATGGGCATCTACGCGAACCCCGTGTCGTCGATGTTGGTGAGCGACGACGACGGCGCCACGTGGAGCTCGGTGTTCACCAGCCCCGCGTTCAACGGCATCCGCGACGCCGTGCGCAGCGTGGCGCCGGGCTGGGCGCTGGTGTCCTTCAGCAACTACAGCACCAACGGCCTGTACCCTGCCGACGGCGGCGTCCGCACCCCGTACTTCTTCATCGGCACCGCGCACCTGTTGTCCGACCCGTCGGGTTGGGGCGCCACGTACATCGTCGATGATCAGCTCCGCGCGCTCGACAGCGGCGTGCTGGGTCCCATCGCGTCGTCCTCTGCGTCCAACATCCTGTACGACGAAGCGCCGTCGCGCCGCGTGCACGTCGCGTCGAGCACCGCCATCTGGTTCTCCAACGACGGTGTGTCGAGCTGGGGTCAACGCGCGGTGCCGTCCGGCAACTTCCGCTTCACGTCGCTCGCGCGTGGCTCCGACGGCGTGTTCTACGCGGCGAACGCGGGCGCGCAGGGTGGGGCGCCGCTGCTGCAGTCCTTCGACGACGGCGTGACGTGGACGCCCGTGAGCGAGACGTGGCGCGAAGACGCCACCCTCATCGACCCGTGGCCCGTCTGGTCGCCCGACGCCGGCTACAACTTTGGCATGCGCGTGCGGCCCACCGTGCCCAACGGCTGGGTCTACGAGCGCCGCGCCGGGTCTCCGATGAAGGCCACGGAGCCGGGGTGGACCACCGACGGCGGCACCTTCATCGACGACGCCGGCACGACGTGGGTCACCTACGGCAAGACCGAGTCGCGGCTCACCGCGCTCGTTTCGCGCGCCTGCAGCGTCGGCCAACAGCGCTGCGGCGCCGCGTGCGTCGACGTGGCCAGCGACGCGCTGAACTGCGGCGGCTGCGGCGTCACCTGCAGCGGCGCGTGTCAGCTGGGCCGCTGCGTCGGTGGGCAAGACGCCGGCGTCGCCACCGGCTGCGCTGACGGCACGCGCGAGGGCTTCATCGACGAGACGGTGTGGCCGAACGTCGCCGCTTGCGCCGGAAGCTGGGCCGGTGAGCTGACGGCCTCGAGCGCGGACCTGCTGTGCGCGCCGGGCTTCCACGTGTGCGAGCCCACCGACCTCGAGCTGCGCGTGGTGACGTACGACGACGCCACCGCGTTCCCCGGCTGCTTTGCGTACCGCGCGTCGAACGACGGCTTCGATGGCTGCGACGCGCTGGTGTGCGCTGGAGACGAGGACCACGACGACATGGCCGGCGTGGGCCGCGGGTGCCGCGCGTTGTCGGGCGTGGCGCACCAAGGCATGGCGGGCGCCAGCAGCTGCCTCGCCGACGGCGCGCGCGTTGACGCGACGTGCTGTGCGGCGTCGGTGAACGGCGCGGGCTGCCAGCAGACGACGCAGAGCGGCGTGGTGTGCTGCGCGAACTGACGCGCGTCGCACATCGCTACAATCGACGCGGCGGGCCAGCTGCTAGCAGGCTGCTGAAAAAGGCCGGTCCCGCATCGACATCCCGCACGGCGGCGTG
>CAYWON010000138.1:5870-19179 GCA_964459885.1 uncultured Archangium sp. | reverse complement strand
GGTGGCGGCACCGGCACGGGCGGCACCGGCACGTTTGCGCTCCCCGGCTTCAGCAACCAACACCTCGTCGAAGACCCGAGCGGCGCGATGCACCTCATCTTCACCGACGGCTACGCCGCCAACGTGCACTACGGCCGCTGCGCATCGAACTGCGGCAACCCCAACTCATGGGGCGACGTCACCATCACCACCGCCGCAGCGCGCGGCGTCGGCACACTCGCGTCGCTGGGCCTCGGGCTCGACAACACCGGTCGGCTGCACACCGTCATCGGCGGTACGAACACGTCTGGCAGCGACAACAACGAGACGACGTACGCCACCTGCGCGAGCAACTGCAGCGCGCCGGGCAACTGGTCGTACCTCGACCTCTCGTCGCTGACGCCCAACGACAGCCCCATCGGCGTCGACAAGGGCTTCAACGTGACGCCCACGGGCCGTGTGTCGTTCTTCTCGCAGAACGGCAACTACCTCTCGTGCAGCGGCAACTGCGGCGTCCTCTCGAGCTGGTCGTCGGTGCGGGCAATGACCACCAGCCCGCGACAGGCGCGCGTCGGCGCCGACGGGGTCACGCACGTGATGACGTACCTGGGCGCGGCGAGCGGTGGTGAAGCGCTGCTGGGCTACGCGCGCTGCGCCAGCAACTGCGAGCAGGCCGCCAGCTGGCAGCTCTCGCAGCTGGGCTTCCTCACCAACGAAGGCCTCTGGGAGCCGTCGATGGCCGTCAGCGCGTCAGGCCGCATCTTCTTTGCGTTCAACCGCGGCAACCTGTCGACGCCGAGCGCCGATGACAACCGCCTGCACGTCATGACCTGCGCGGGCGCCAACTGCCTCGACGTCACCACCTGGTCGGCGCTGCTCGTGGGCGCGGCTGAAGAAGGCGAAGACGGCATCTCGCTCGAGGCCGAGGGCGAGTCGCTCGCGATGGTGAGCGCCACGGGCCCCAACCTGAACCTCTTCCTCTGCAGTCAGGCGTGCGAGGTGCCGGCCAACTGGAGCGCGCTGGGCATCATCGATTCGCACTCGGAGATCGTGCAGACCATCACGCCGGCGATGGCCGCAGGCTGCACCACCACCGGCTTCGGCGAGGCGTGGTGGCCGCGCAACCCCGAGGTGAACCTCACCAGCTTCGGTGAGGCCATCGCGTTCCACGCTCCCGACGCCGTCATCACCTGCGCGGGCAGCACGTCGCCGTCGCGCACGCCCCCCATCGGCCGCGTCATCTCGAGTTACTGACCCGCGCCTACAGCCCACCACCAAGCGCGCCGCCCTGGCCCCCGCTACGCTTTCTGCTCGGGAGCCACGCATGAAGAAGGACGAGTTCGAGCGCATCGCCGAGACGCTGGGCGGGCTCTGTCTGCTGGGCTGTCTGCGAGGGAGCCCGGCGGACCGCGCGGGCCTGCGCTACGGCGACGTGGTGCTCGAGGTGAACGGCGTCCGCACGCCCGACTGGGCCGCGTACATCGAGGCCACCCAGCAGCGGCGCGCGACGATGACGGTGCGCTACTTCCGCGACGGCGCCGAGCACACCGTCGAGTTCCCCATCGACACGAGCGACGAGCGGCCCTCGGCGCTCGACGTGCTGCGCGCGCTCACCGCTTCAGGCGCCACCGCGCGGCTGCACGATGAAGACGAAGACGCGCCGCTGCTCAGCTGAGACGCCTCACCGCTGCGCCGCGACGACTTCGCGCAGGTAGTGGTGCTCGCCCAGCTCCGAGGTCAGCAGCGCTTGCAGCTGCTGCACGAGCCGGGCGCGGCGGTCCAGCTCGCTCGGCGCGCGCGCGCGGTCGGGCTCCGGCACGAGGCTGATGAAGCTGGTCGCGCCGTTGACGTGGCCCACGGTCTCGAGCGTGCACGGCAGGTCGTACGGCGCCTGGGCCCAGTGCTGCGCGGCGCGGGTGCACAACAACGCGGCCTCCGAGAAGCGCGCGCCAATGTCCGCCGCGTCGCGCGTGCGCAGCGTGTCGGTCAGCCCGGCCCACAGCGACGGCTCGCTGCGCACCACCTGCCAGAGGCGGTACTCGCCGTCGCCCGTCTCAGACAACGCGATGCAGCGGTCGGGCGACAACCAGCCCGACAACGACGTGTGCATCTGCGCCCAGCGAATGAGCGCCGCCCGTCCCTCGTCGCTGTCCTTGAAGACCGACGCCGACGACGAATGGAAGCGCCAGCCGTTGCCGGTGTCGGCCACCCACTCGCCGGGCGTCAGCTCGCGCGGCCCGTCGACGCTGGCCACGCCGGCTTCCTGCAACAGAATGCGCCCGTTGATGGCGGGCCAGATGAAGCCGCCAGGCACCGAGGTGTCGGGCAGCCGCGGCGCGGAGCCTCTCGGGTTGAGCGGCGCCGGCGCTTCTTGCGCCCAGGTCTCGAAGGCGTGCGCCTCGAGCGGCAAGACGCGCATCTGATTGAGCAACGCCTCGGCCGAGTCTTCTTTGGGGTCGATGAGCTCCAGCTGCCCCGACGCGAGCTGCTCGCGCACCCGGTCGAGCGCGAGGCGCACCGCGAACACGAACGCCTCGCGCGTGCCCTCACCCGCCGACGCCACCGACTCGATGAGCGCCAGCCCGTGACTGCGGCGCAGCCGCTCGAGCGGCGCGGCGTCTGGCAGGTCGCGCTTGTTGGCCTGCAGCACCACGCCCAGGCGTGGCCCTTTGGGCGTGGCGAGCAACTGCATCAGGTCGTCGAGGTGCCGCTGGCTCTCGGGCATGCCGTCCTTCGACGTGTCGGCCACGAAGACGACGGCGTCAGCGGTGTCGAGCAACAGCTTGCGTCGCGGCGCGAGCGCGCGCTGGCCCGGCACGCTGACGATCTGACAGCGGATCTCCCGGCCTTCGAACCGTCCCCCCACGTACTCCATCCAGTCGAAGTACACCGTGCGACCCGCTGACTCCTCCGGCGTGATGACGGAGCCCTGCCCGAGCCGCTGCGCCAACGCCCGCAGCGTCGTCGTCTTTCCCGCGGTGGGTGGCCCGTCGTAGACGATGCGCACCACCACCGCGTCACGCTGGCGATCCAGTGTCGCCACGCGCCGTCACACCAGCGCTGACGCGTTCTTGTTCACCGCCGTGCGCACGATGGCGATGTTCGAGTTGGCGCGATCGGCCGCGAGGTAGATGAACGTGCCCGGCGTCACCAGCTTGATGACGTGGATCTGATCACCCAGCGTGATGAGCATGTCCTCGAGGGTCGACTTGATGTTGAGCGCCTTCATGATCTTCATCTTCTGCTTCACCATCTCGCTGTTGTAGGCGCTGGCCGCCGCGAGATCGAAGTCGGGCTTCGCCGACTTGAGACCCAGCGTCATGCCCGAGTCGAGGTCCACCAGCGACGCGGCGATGAAGCCGGGGATGTCGGAGGCCATCTTCTCGAACGTCTCCACGATCTGCTTTTCGTTCGGCATTGGTCAGTTCTCTTTCGTGAGGGGGAAGACAGCAGGTCAGACCGCGAGGTCCTTCTCGACGTTGGCCAGGCTGTGGCGCGCCATCGCCAGGTTCGACTTCGACTTGTCGAGCGCGAGGTAGATGAAGAGCGCGTCGTTCGAACCGAGCGGGCGGATGAGGTGGTACTGCCGACCGAGCGTGATGAGGATGTCGTCGATGGTGTCGTTGAGGTTGAGCGCCTTCATCGTCTTGCGCTTGGCGCGCACCACCTCGGTGTTGCCAGCCGCGGCCACCTCGAGGTTGAGGACAGCGCCGCCGGTCGACGCGAGCATCATGCCGCTGTTCGAGTCGACGATGCAGGCGCCGATGGCGCCGTCGATTTCCATCAGCTTGGGGAGGGCTTCCTTGGGGCTCGTCATGGGTACTGCTCCTTTGTGTGGGGTTGGTGCTGCGGGTTGAAGGTCGTCAGACCGCGACGACCGGGGTCTCGATGAGCGGCACGCTGCTGTGCACCGCAGCGCTCCAGCCATGGCGGTGCAGCGCGCGCACGAGGAGCGAGAAGTCTTCGCGATCAGGGCAGTGCACGAGGAACGTGAGCGCGGCGTCGAGCCAGCCGACCCACACGCCGCCGCGGCTGTCGCGCGTGAACTTGAGCACGTTGCCAGCGTCCGAGAGGCTGCTCGCCGCCCAGGTGCCCGCCGCGCTCAGCGCGCGCAGCGAGGTCTGACGTTCCTCCGGCAACCGGCACCCCAGCAGCGTCGCGCCGGGGCCGTCGAACACCGCCGCGCTGCGCCCACCCGCGAGCTCCTTCAGCCGCGCGCACGCCGCCGACACCTTGCCCGGCTGGGCCACCGTGCTGGCGTACGAGAGCAGCTCCACCGGCAAGAACGTGAAGGCCGACTGGTACCCGCGCGCGCGGTGCGGCACCCAACGGGGCGTCGCCGTCCACGACGCGGTCAACGCGAGCGACTCGGCCGTGTGGTGCAGCAACGCCGCGCGCATCGCGTCGGCCGTGATGCGACCGCGCTCCACCAGCACCTCGCCCATCGGCCGGCCCTGCTGACGACACTCGACGAACAGCGCCTCGGCTTCGGCTTCACCCAACGGCGGCGTGCAGCCCTCGCGCAGCAACCCGGTCAACCGCCGCTGCAGCCCGTCTGCCGCGGCCCAGCACACGCGGCCGTGCTCCACCAACACCACCGCAGACAGCTTGGCCTCGGGGCCGAACGCCAGCGCGCCGGTGGCGTCATCGGGCAGCCCCTCGAGCTCCGAGAGCACGCGCAGCACGTTGTCGGGGCCCGAAGGCGGCAGCGCGCGGCTCATACGACGATGTCCCGCTCGACGTCAGACAGCAGGTACCGCGCCATCGCCAGGTTGGCGCGCGCGCGGTCCAGCGTGAGGAAGAAGAAGAGCTGCGGGCGCCGACGGCACAGCCGCAGCAAGTGGTACTCGCGGCCCAGCGAGATGACGATGTCTTCGAGCTCGTCGTTGAGCTGCAGGTTGCTGATGGTGCGCCGCTTGGCCTCGACCACCGCCGCGTGCCCCAGCGCCGCCTGCTCGAGCTGATCCGCGCCGCGCTCGACCGCCGCGACGCAGGCGTTGGTGTTGATGTCGAAGAGCGCCGCGCCAAGGAAGCCGTCGGCACGCTCGAGCCGTGAGAGGTTGGCCACCACGTTGTTGTCGGCGGGCTGCGGCACCGGCGTCGGCGCCGCGGTGGCCTCGTCCAGCATGTCGAAGGTGATGTTCGAGTCGGAGCTCTTCACGCCCGCACTCGCCTCGTCGCGCAGGCGATACGCGTCGATGAGCAGCTCCGAGAGGCCGGTGGTGATGGTGCGCTGCTGCGGCGCCGCCGAGCTCCAGCTGAAGCCACCCGACGTCCACCCAAGGATGTCGTTGAAGGCGTCGACGCCGCGCAGCTCGCCCGCCCGCGCGTCGACCACGCGGCCCGACTCAAAGGCGATTTCCCCCACCCCACCCGCCGACTGCACCAGCAGCGTGCCCGTGCGGTTGGCCAGCCCGTAGAGCTGCACCACCTCACCCAGCATGCTGACCGCGATGGCGCCGCTGAAGGCCGACGGCGCCGGCTGCGCGCACACCCGCGTCAGCGTCTCGCGCAGCGCCTGGAACGTGAACGGCTTGGGCAGGTACGCGAAGCGGCCCGCGCGCGCGTCGTTGTCGACCTGCGCCGTGGGGAACGCCGTCATCACCACCACCGGCACCGGGCCCCACTTCTGGTGCAGCCGCGTCACCAGCTCGAGCCCGTTCACGTGCGGCATGCGCACGTCGGTGATCAGCGCCGTCGGGCGCTCCTTCTCAATCCACGCGGCGACCTCGCGCGGGTCCGTCGAGCCCTTGATCTGCGACGGCCCCACCACGCTCGACAACATGCCCACGGTGGCGCGCACGAGCTCCGGCTCGTCGTCGACCATCCAGAAAGGCCCCGGGGGCAACCCATTCGCCAGCGGCGTCGTCATCGCGCCGAACTGCTGTGCAACTCCCTCGCCAACCGTGCGTGTGGCCCAACTTGTTGGATCAGCAACGGCCCGTTTTCGTCGCCGGTCACCTTCGGACCGGACTGGTCAGTTTCGAACCGGTTTCAATCCATACAGCTGCAGGCGCCGGCGCAGCGCGAGGCGGGAAATGCCCAACCGCTCCGCCGTCCGCGTGACGTTTTCGGCGGTGTCCGCGAAGACCGCGACGATGTGCCGCCGGGTCATTTCTTCAAGCGAAACATCGCTCTGGCGGTCGGTCGAAACTGACTCCACGGGTGGCGCGTCACCCCAGAGGTCGTGGGGCAGGTGCTGCACGCCGATGTCCTGGCCCTTCGACAGCACCAGCGCGCGCTCAATGACGTTGCGCAGCTCCCGCACGTTCCCGGGCCACGCGTGCAGACACAACGCGTCCATCGCGTCGCGCGAGAGGCCCACCGTCGGCGCGCCCAGCTCCGCGCCCAGCTTCGCCATGAAGTGGTGCGTGAGGTGCGGAATGTCTTCACGGCGCTCGCGCAGCGGCGGCAGCGGAATCTCGAAGACGCGCAGCCGCTCGTAGAGGTCGGCGCGGAACTGGCCCTTGCGCACCAGCTCGCGCAGGTCGCGGTTGGTGGCGAACACCAGGCGCACGTCGACCGTCACCGCTTCGTTGCCGCCGACGCGGCGAAACGGGTGCCCTTCCAGCACACGCAGGAGCTTGCTCTGCAGGTCCAACGGCAGCTCGCCGATTTCATCGAGGAACAGCACGCCGCCTTCGGCCTGCTCGAACAGCCCCGGGCTGCGCCGCGTCGCGCCGGTGAACGCGCCCGCTTCGTGACCAAACAGCTCGGACTCCATCAACGACGGCGAGAAGCAGGCCGCGTTGGCCGTCACCAGCGGCCTGGTGCTGCGCTTGCTCAAGCGGTGCAGCAGCGTAGCGGCGACCTCCTTGCCGACGCCCGGCTCACCCGTCACCAGCACGGTGGTGCGCGGCGCGCTCGCGGCGGCCATCACCAGCTCCACGGCGCGCTTCCACGCAGCCGATTCACCGACGGGCACCGCCACCGAGCCGAGGCGCTCCACGCCCGCACGCCGCGCCGCCGAGTACTCCGCCGCCGAGTCGACAGCGTGAAACAGCGTCTGCCTGTCGACGGGCTTCGTCAGGTAGTCGACAGCGCCCTTGCGCATGGCCTGCACCACCGACGTGGTGTCCTCCACGCCAGTCAGACAGATGATGGGCAACATCGGGTCGACCGCCGCCAGCTTGCCGATGACGTTGAGCCCGTCGCCGTCGGGCAACCGCAGGTCGAGGAACGCCACATCGAAGCAGCTGCCGCGCACGACCTCCATCGCCGCTGTGACCGAGTGCGCTGACTGCACCTCGTGGCCGCCGCGCTTGAGCAGCGACGTCAACGCGAAGGTGTAGTTCTCGTCGTCGTCGATGAGGAGCAGTCGGGCCACAAGTCACCAGGAGCCGCGGATGGGCGCAGCGGTTGAGGGGAGGTAGACGCGGAAGGTCGCGCCGTGGGGCGCGTCGACGACGTGCCGCAGCTCGCCGCCGTTGAGTCGCGTGAGGTCGCGCGCGATGGCGAGGCCGAGCCCCGTGCCGTGCGCCTTTGTCGTGAAGAACGGCTCGAAGATGCGCTCCGCCACCTCCGGTGACACGCCAGGCCCGTCGTCGCTCACCTCGATGCACACCGACGGCACCGGCGTACGGCCGGGGCGCACCGTCAGTTTCACCAGGCTCTTCGCGGCGTCGAGCGCGTTCTCGACGAGGTTCACCAACACCTGCTCGCTCTGGAGCAGGTCGACCATCACCGGAGGCACGTCGACGACGGCGGGCGGCACCTCGAGGCGCACCGGCGTGTCGCGCGGCCGCAGCAGGTTGATGGCGTGCTCGATGAGGAACGACGTGGGGTGCAGCGCGCGGTTGGGCGGCTTGGGCCGGCTGTACGCCAGCGCCTGACGAATGAGCGACTCGACGCGCGACACGAGGCTGGGAATGCGCGCCAGCCCCGAGTCGTCGTCGGGGTGCGCCAGCAGCGCCGCTTCGCTCAGGCTCAAGATGGCGGCGACCGGGTTGCGCACCTCATGCGCGAAGCCCGAGATGATGGACTCCACGGTGTTGCGCAGCTGCACGCGCGCCAGCGCCTGCGCTTCAGCCAGGTACTCGTTGATGGACGTGACGCTGGCCACCAGCTGCCCCGGCGCGGCGTGGCTGACATGCACCAGCAGCGGCGCCGAGCTGCTCGCCAACCCGAGGTAGCTGTACGGCACCGGGCCCGAGGCCGCTTCGACGTCGACGGCGTCCGCCGGGCGAATCAGGTCGACCAGTCGTTGGCCGCGCGCCAACACCGCGGCGTCCACAGCCATCAGCGTCGCGGCCTGCGCGTCACCCGACGTGACGTGACCATCAGCTGAGAGGGAAAGGAGGCCGACGCGGACCAGGCGCAACGGTGACTGCGTGTGACTCGACTCGTTCATCTCCCCCCGCGGATTCGGTTGCACGGGCAAGCATGACGACGGCACTTCCCGTTCTCAATGGGTCGATTTCGCGCCCGGGAATGTCCTGATGGCGAAGTGCAACGCGACCCAGACCGGAAGACCGGCACATCGAAGGTTTCCAGTGGCTCTGGCGGCAAGAAGTGGACACCACTGTCCCCTCGTCGCGGGCCGCGTTCCTGTTCCCCTCGGGGCGGGCGGCTGCTACGGGCGGCCCCGCTATGGGTCTTTCCATCGGAATCGTCGGGTTGCCGAACGTCGGCAAGTCCACCCTCTTCAACGCGCTGTCGAACGCAGGCGCGCTGGCGGCCAATTACCCCTTCGCCACCATCGAGCCGAACATCGGCGTGGTGCCGGTGCCTGATCAGCGCCTCGAGCGCATCGCGAAGCTGGTCAAGCCGCTCAAGACCATCTTCACGACGCTGGAGTTCGTCGACATCGCCGGCCTCGTGCGGGGCGCGTCGAAGGGTGAAGGCCTGGGCAACCAGTTCCTCGCCAACATCCGCCAGGTCGACGCGGTGCTGTACGTGCTGCGCTGCTTCGTCGACGACAACATCACCCACGTCGAAGGCAGCGTCGACCCGCGCCGCGACAAGGACGTCGTCGACACCGAGCTGTGCCTGAAGGACCTCGAGACCATCGAGAAGCGCCGTGAGAAGACCGCGCGCACCGCCAAGTCGCCCGGCAAGGAAGGCGAAGCCGCCAAGGCCGAGCTCGCCGTGCTGGACAAGGTGAAGGCCAAGCTGGACGACGGCATCCCGGTGCGCGGCCACGGCCTGACGGAAGACGAGCAGGCCATCGTGCATGAGCTGTTCTTCCTCACCAACAAGCCGGTGCTGTACATCGCCAACGTCGCCGAGGCGCAGCTGAGCAAGGCCGACAGCGACCCCTACGTCGCGAAGGTGCGGGAAATCGCCGCCGCCGAGAAGGCCGAGGTCGTGGTGCTCGCCGCCGCCCTCGAGGCCGAGATTCAGCAGCTGCCCGAAGAAGATCGCCCGTCGTTCCTCAAGGACGCCGGCCTCGACGAGCCCGGCCTCAACAAGG
Organism: uncultured Archangium sp.; assembly: GCA_964459885.1. GTDB lineage: Bacteria > Myxococcota > Myxococcia > Myxococcales > Myxococcaceae > Archangium_A. The sequence goes on along the minus strand of CAYWON010000138.1, from coordinate 9,788 downwards.
TCGTGCGCGCCGGCTACACGCTGCTGGGCCTGCAGACCTACTTCACCGTCGGCGAGAAGGAATGCCGCGCGTGGACCATCCACAAGGGTGACAAGGCCCCGCAGGCCGCCGGCGTCATCCACACCGACTTCGAGAAGGGCTTCATCAAGGCCGAGGTCATGTCGTGCAAGGACCTGCTGGAGCTCGGCTCAGAGGCCGCCGTGCGCGACAAGGGCCTGCTGCGCATGGAAGGAAAGGAATACGTCGTGCAGGATGGTGACTGCATGCACTTCCGCTTCAACGTCACGACGTGAGGTGAGATGGCCCTGAAGCTGCGTTTCCTGGCGCGCGCGCGCCTGTGGTCCGAAGTGGTCGTCACGGGTGGCGACCGCGTCTTCGTGCCCACCACCGACGCGCTGCCGCCGGGCACGCCGCTGCACCTCGAGGTCGAGACGCCGGAACTCGAAGCGCCGCTGTTCATCGACGTCACGGTGTTGGAAGTGCGGGCGCTGACGCCGGGGCAACCGGCAGGCGTCTACGTGAAGCTCGACGCCGCGTCGCTCGAGCGCTGCCGCGCGGTGGTGGCCGACCACGACGAGTCGGCGCGCACGGCGGGCCGCACCGAGCCGCGCATCGACTGTGACCTGCCGACGCGCGTGGTGTCGCCGGTGGCGATGGCGCACGCGGCGACGAAGAGCCTGTCGGCGTCGGGCCTCACGCTGCGCACGCCGCAGCCGCTGACCAGCGGCGAGACGGTGACGCTGGCGATGCAGCTGAACGACGGCAGCGAGCTGGTGTTCTCGGCCCAGGTGATGTGGTCGCGCCGCGAGCTGAACCTCGCAGGCCTCAAGGTGCTCGAGCGCGACGCCATCGGCGCGCGCCTGCAGGCGGCCGTCGACGAGCTGTCGACGCAGCGGCCACGCGGCGTGCTGCAGAGCCGCACCGTGCTGGTGGCTGACGACGACCCGTCCATCCTCGACTTCACGTCGCGGGTGGTCATCAAGGCCGGGCACCGCGTCATCCGCGCCGAGCGTGGCGACACTGCGCTCGAGCTCATCCGCAGCGAGCGGCCGAACCTGGTGTTCCTCGACGTCTTGATGCCCGGCCTCGACGGCCTCGAGGTCTGCCGGGCCATTCGCGCCGACGCCGCGCTGGCAAAGACGCCTGTGATGCTGTTGTCGGCCATGGGTGAAGCCAGGCTGCAGGAAGCCACGCGGCTGTGTGGCGCCGACGGCTACCTCACCAAGCCCATGCGCCTCGACGCCATGCGCGCCGTGCTGACGGAGCGCCTCGGCGGTTGATCAGCCGCTGGTGCGCCGCGTTACGCACCGCGACCACCCGACGGGCGGCGCCGGAGACGTGGTAGATGCGCACTTCATGAGCGACGTGCAGCACGTCTTTCTCATCGGGGGCAGCGACGCAGACGCAACGCGGCTCGAAGCGGCGCTGCGACAGCACGGGCCGGCGCCACAGGTGTTGCGGGCCACCACCGTCGAAGAAGCGCGCGCGTTGCTGGCACCGCTCAAGGCCGTGGTGGCCATCGTGGTGTCGCTCGACGCAGGCGTCCCGCCGGTGTCCGCGTGGCGCGGCCTGCTGCGCGAAAAGGGCCTCACCGCGCCGCTGTTGGCGTTGGGCGACCTCACCGACGAAACGCGCATCACCGGGTGGCTCGCCGACGGCGCTGACGACTGGCTGTTCCGCCCTCAGTTCGCGGGGCTCACCGCGGTGCTGACGCGCCTCGAGCGTGAGCGCGCCGAGCGGCTGGCACACGAGACCATCGAACAGCGCTGGCGCGAGGGCACGCTGGAGCTGATGCGGCTGGCGCGCAGCCCGCGGCTCCACCAGGGCGAACTCGCGTCATCGCTCGCGGCCATCAACGAGGTCGCCGTGCGCGGCGTGCAGGCCTCGCGCTGCGGCGTGTGGCTGTTCGACGACACCCGCTCGTGGATTTCGCTCATCGACCTCTACGACGCGCGCGCCGGGAAGCACTCGTCGGGTTCGAAGCTGCTGGTGTCGGAGAGCCGCGAGTACTTCGACGCGCTCAACGCGCAGCGCATGTTGGTGGTGCCCGACGTGCGCGCCGACGCCCGCACCGCGTCGCTCATCGAGCAGTACTTCGGGCCCGAGAACATCGGCGCCACCATCGACGTGGGCATCACCGTGCGCGGCGAGCTCAAGGGCTGCCTGTGCCTCGAATACATCGGCGGGCCCTACCGCTGGCACCCCGGCGAAGAGTCGTTCGCCGCCGCGCTGGCCGACATGGTGTCGCTGGCGCTCGAGAGCGAGCACCGCGCGCGCCTCGAGGCCGAGCTCGCCGAGTCACAGAAGCGCTTCCGCGACCTGTTCCAGTACTCGAACGACTCCATCATGCTGTACCGCGTCGATGGCGACCGCGTCGTCTGCGAGGACATGAACCCCGCAGCGGAGCTGACGTCGGGCCTCAGCCGCGACGCGTGCATCGGCAAGACCGCGCAGGAGCTGCTCGAGCCTGCGACGACCTCGCGCCTCGAGACGCGGTGGGACCAGGCCATTCGCACGCGCGCGCCGATTCTGTACGAGCACGAGCTGGTGCTGCCGGCGGGGCGCCGGTGGTTCAACACCTCGATGGTGCCCTTCCTCGACGCGCAGGGCCGCGTGTACCGACTGGCCGCCATCACGCGCGACGTGACCTCGGTGCGCGAGGCCGAGTTCCTCCAGCGCAGCCTCGAGGCGCAGGTCGCCGAGTCACAGAAGAACGAAGCGCTGGCGCGGCTGGCGTCACACATCGCGCACGACGTGAACAACCTGCTGACGGTGGTGAACGCGCACGCGCAGCGGCTGCAAGACGGCCCGACGAAGACGACCGAGGTGGCGCAGGCGATTCTGCAGGCGACGGGTCGCGGCCGCGAGCTGACGCAGCAGGTGCTGACGTTCGGGCGACGCCGCCCGCCCGAGCGGAAGTCGCTCGAGCTGCAGCCGCTGGTGCGTGAGACGTTGAAGCTGCTCGAGCCCACGGCGGGCGGCGTGCGGCTGCGCGAGCTCATCGGCGCGCGCGTGCCTCGGGTGATGGGCGACACGGGGCAGCTGCACCAGGTGCTGACCAACCTGTGCACCAACGCGCTGCAGGCCATGGGCGGCGCCGGTACGTTGACGGTGTCGCTGGAGGCCGTCGACCTCGACTTCGCGTTCGCCAGTCAGCACCCGCCGCTGCAGGCCGGCCGCTGGGTGCGGTTGACGGTGGCGGACACCGGCGTGGGCATGGACGACGCGACGGTGCGCCGCATCTTCGAGCCGTTCTATTCGACGCGGCGCGACGGCAGCGGCACGGGGCTCGGGCTGGCGGTGGTGCAGAGCATCGTGCAGGGCCACGACGGCGCGGTGGTGGTGGACAGCCGGCCCGACGCGGGCACCACGTTCCAGGTGTACCTGCCGGCGCTGCAAGAAGAGCTCGAGCGGCCGGGCGCAGGGCAGCACCTCATGTTGGTGGACGACCACCCGGGCATGGCGCGCGTGTCGGCGAAGCTGCTCGAGACGCTGGGCTACCGGACGACGGTGTTCGACGACCCGCGCGAGGCGCTGCGCGCGTTCCAGGCGACGCCCACGGGCTTCGACGCGGTGCTGACGGACCTGTCGATGCCGCAGATGAGCGGCGAAGAGTTCACGCTGTCGCTGCGCGCGGTGCGGCCGACGGTGCCGGTCATCGTGTCATCGGGCATGGCGGGAGAGCTCGACGACGCCGCGAAGGAACGGCTGGGCATCAACGGCGTGCTGGTGAAGCCGTGGCGTCTGGAAGAGGCCGTCGCCGCGCTCCAACGCGCCCTCGGGAGCTGAGCGTGCGCACGGGACGTGCGCCGAGCGACTGAGGAGCGCAGCGGAGCAGTCGCCGAGCGAAGCGACCCAACAACCCGGGAGCTGAGCGTGCGCACGGGACGTGCACCGAGCGACTGAGGAGCGCAGCGG
>CAYWON010000138.1:3142-5770 GCA_964459885.1 uncultured Archangium sp. | reverse complement strand
CCGGGAGCTGAGCGTGCGCACGGGACGTGCACCGAGCGACTGAGGAGCGCAGCGGAGCGGTCGCCGAGCGAAGCGACCCAACAAGCCGGGAGCTGAGCGTGCGCACGGGACGTGCACCGAGCGACTGAGGAGCGCAGCGGAGCGGTCGCCGAGCGAAGCGACCCAACAAGCCGGGAGCTGAGCGTGCGCACGGGACGTGCGCCGAGCGACTGAGGAGCGCAGCGGAGCAGTCGCCGAGCGAAGCGACCCAACAAAACAGCCCCGCCCCGAAGAACCGGAGCGAGGCGCAGGCCCTGCGAAACTCAACCAACCTCAGCCGCGGTGCTGGTGAATCGCCATGATGGGGTAGTTCATCTGCGAGTAGCTGACGCGCTGGCTGCCGTCGGGGTTCACGTTGTTCGAGCCGATGAAGAGCGGGCGACCGTTCTTCCAGCCAGCGAACAGCACCACGTGCTGGCCGCCGTTGGTGCGCATCGACACCACGTCACCCGGGCGCGCCTGCGAGAGCGACACGCGGCGGAAGTTCGGGTCGCGATCGAGGTTGCCCATGAGGCCGTACACCGACGCGCTGCCCTGGTTGCCGCGAATCTGCCCCGACGCGATGAGCGTGCCCGACACGAAGTTCGCGCAGTTCACGTTGTTGGGCACCCAGTCCTGCATGGCGCGGCCAACCGCGTTGCTCGAGACCTTGAGGTCTTTCGCGTTCCAACCGAGGTACTGGCGCGCGAGGTCGTACGGCTTGCTGGAGCCCGCCGTCGGCTGCGTCGAAGGGCCGGTCGTCGGCGTGGTCTGCTTGCCGCCGTTGGTGTTCGCCGGCTTCGACGGCTGGAAGCTGTCGCTCTTCCCCGGAATGTTGAGCGACGCGCCCGCATAGATGAGGTTGGCGTTCTTGATGCTCGGGTTCGCCTTCATCAGCGACGACACCGAGGTGCCGTAGCGGTGCGCGATGCCCGACAAGGTGTCGCCGTACTTGATGCGGTAGCTGCTCATGGTGAGGGTCCCGTGGGTGCTGCGAGGGGTTGTTTCAGTGAGGTTATCCAACCGAGCCGGCCACGCCCAATCGCCATGTTTTGCCAAGGCACTGAACATATTGAGGCGAATGTCACGTAAATGCCCGTAACTCCTGCGTCGTCAACGCTCGAAGTCGAACCCCGCGCCGGCTGATCCATACACGCCGCGCAGCAAGGTGCCGTCGGTCTGGGGGAACAAGACGGTGCCGGCTTCGGCCATCAGGTACACGCTGGGGAAGATGCGCCAGCGCAGCCCGCCGGTGATCTGATGCCGGGGCTGTTGCAGCAACCCCAGCACCGACACGCGCGCCGTCAGGAAGAACCAGTCGTCCAACAGCGCGAGCGACAACGTGCCGTCGACGTCGAGCCGCTGCCAGAAGAAGTACTCAGCCGCGAGGTCGAAGGTCACCTTGGTGCCCACGCCGGCCTTCAGCTCGAGGAAGCCCGAGCCACTGTCCGGCAAGAGCGCGTTGCCTTGCGACAGCTCGCGGAAACCCAGGTCGCTGAAGCGCTGCAGCTCGTACTGCGGCCCGAAATAGCCGTGGCGGAACCCGCCGGCCTGCTTGCGCAGCTCGAGGCGCGCCGAGAAGCCCACCTCTTTCACCGTGGCGTCCAGCGTCGTGCCGAGGACGAAGCCGAGGTCCGACCGGTCTGACGCGCGCACGCCGAGGCCGGCCAACACCATCCACCGCAGCTCGCGCGTTCGGTAGACCACCACGCTGCCGTCGAGGTGAATCAACGTCGCCGTCGCGGGCGTGAACGGCGCGATGGCCGTGCGATCTGGCCGAAACGGCCGCCCCGCCAGCTGCGCGTCGTGCGCGACCGAGAACGCGAGCACGTAGCGGTCCCACGCGCCGGCGTCCTGCGCGAACGTGCGCCCGATGTCCCAGGCGACTTCACCGGCGAAGAGCCGCGCGCCCAGCACGTCAGACGCGAAGAACTCACCGCGCACCGGCCCCAGGTTCACCGCCAGCTCACCGCCCGTCGGGTGGTAGTCGGGGTTGGTCTGGTTCGAGTAGCGCCACAGCAGGTGGCCCAGACCCATCGTCTTCTTCCGCTTGGGGCTCAGGTCGACAAAGACAGGGCCACCTTCCTTGCCGATGCGCAGCGACTGCACGATGGCGCCAAAGTCCGACGCCTCGTCCCAGTCGGCGCCGCGCAGCACCTCGCCGATGTCGCTCGGCCGATTGAGCGCCGGCGTGTCGATGATGCGAAAGCGGAAGGCCGGGCCCAGCTCGAGCGAGAAGATGTCCTTCACGGTGAAGCCGAGAATCGGACGCACCGTGGTCATGAAGTCGGCGCCGTTCTCGCCGAAGCCCGACGGCAAGAAGCCGAGGTCCGCCTCTGCGGCGCCGCGCAACGTCAACACCGGCGGGGGCTCGTAGACGCCCGCGTCCTGGGCCTCCGCGGCCTTCTCGACGACCTTCTGCGCCACGCCTGCGTCAGGCTCGGGCAGGAAGACCACGGTGGGCTTCTTCGGCGGCGGCGTCGGCTCAGGGGGCGGCGCTGGCGGCTCTACCGGTGTCGGCGCGACCGCTGGCGGCGTGGCCACCGGCTCAGGCTCGGGGTCGAGCGGCACCACGATGACGCGCGCGCCGTCGTCGTCCACACCACCGTC
>CAYWON010000138.1:0-3042 GCA_964459885.1 uncultured Archangium sp. | reverse complement strand
CCGCCCTGCACGTAGAGCACCTTCTCACGCGCGAGCTGGTACACGGCCTCGGTCGGCGGCAGCTTCACCTTCACCGTGGCGACGTTGTTCTGCACCGACTGCAGCGTCAGCTCGGCGGTCTTCTTGTTCGGCAGCGCCATCGCCTCGGCCTTGCCGGTGGCCAGCTTGAGCGTCTTGGCGTCGACCTTGCGCAGCGTGAGGTACTTCACCTTGCTGGCCATGGCGTCGCGCATCTTGGTGAGCGCCGGGTCGACCGCGCCGGGTGCCGTCGACGCGAACACGACGTCGGCCTGCACCGGCACTTCAGGGTCGGCCGCGAACGCCGCGGAAGCCAACGTCACCACCGCTGCTACGAGCGCACGCGTCACAGTTCTCCCTGCTTTCCGTCCGGGTTCTCGGGCGGCACGGCGTTCTCTTCCGAGCTCTCGCCGTCCTTCTTCTTCTTGCCGCCGTCGGGGTTGTTGCCGCTCTCGACGACCCAGATGATGGCGTCGCCTTCGTCGGTCTCCATCACCACCGGCTTCACGAGCGCGTTCTCTTCGACCGAGACCGTCTGCACCGTCATGCGCGTGCCGCCGTAGCCGTCGGGCGTCGCGAACTTCATGCTCACCGGCACCGCGATGGCCACCGCCGCCGCCGCGCCCGCGAAGCCCGCGATGAGCGGCCCGCGCTGGTACGTGAACATCTCCGAGAGCGTCAGCTTGAGCCGGTCGAAGAAGGGCAGCTTGTCGGGCGTGACCTTGCCCATCACCTCGTCGGTGAAGCCCTTCCAGTCGACCTCGTCGGCCTGCATCTCGAGCGCGTGGCGGATCAACGCGTCGCCGGCGCGGAAATCAGCGACCTGCGCCGCCGAGTCTTTGTTGTTCGCGAGGTGTTGCTCCACCTGCTGCCGCTCTTCGGGCGAGAGCTCGCCGTCGACGTACGGCGACAACAGGGGGAGGAACTTTTCGCGCGCTGGATTCTTCATGGGAGATCACCGCCTCTGGTTGCAGGACGGAACTCAGCTGCCGATATTTCACGCACCTTCTTCACTCCCGACGCCTTGCTTGGCCTCGTCCAACTCCAGGTATTCACCGAGGATTTTCTGCATCTTGAGCCGGGCGTGGAACAACCGTGACATGACCGTGCCCTTCGGGATGTTGAGCGTGCGCGAGAGATCTTCGTAGCTCATGCCCTCAATCTCACGGAGCAGCAGGATCTGCCGGTGCGCCTCGGGGATCTGCCCGATCGCCTCGGTGATGCGCTGCGCGAGCTCGGCCCGGAGCGCCGATTTCTGCGGGTTGGTGCCCAGGCGACTGCCGAGCGCACCCAGGTTGGCCTCGGCGATGTCCATCTTCACCGACTCGTCGAACTCGACGTGCTCGTCGCCGCGCGCGCTGCCCTTCTTGCGGATGACGTCGATGCAGATGTTGACGGTGATGCGGTACAGCCACGTGTAGAAGCTGGCGTCGCCCTTGAAGTGGTCGAGGTAGCGGTAGACCTTGACGAAGGCCTCCTGCGCCACGTCTCGCGCCTCTTCCTTGTCTTTCAACATGCCGAGCGCGACGGCGTAGATCTTCCGCTGGTAGCGCTCGACGAGCAGCTTGAACGCGCGCTGATCGCCAGAACGAACGCGCTCAACGAGCGTGAGGTCATCGGTAGCCAAGGCCGCGGCACCGTACCACGCACACCACGATTCCAAGCGTTTTCAGCCCGTTGGCTGCTAAGCGCGGCGCATGCGCGCGCACGTGGTGGTGATGTTGTTGCTGACGGCGGCCTGCAAGACGACCCCTGACAAACCCGTCGAGCCCGAGCCCGTCACGCAGCCGGTGACCGCGGCGCCCGACGCGCCCGCGCTGCTGCTCTCGCTCAAGCGCACGCCGTGCTTCGGCCGGTGCCCGGTCTACACGGTCGAGCTCTACGCCGACGGTCGCCTGCACTTCGAAGGCGACGCCAACACCCGCGAGCGCGGCGCACATGAAGGCAAGCTGACGCCCGAGCAGGTCGCCGCGGTGACCGCGCGCGTCGAGGCGTCTGACTTCGCGACGTGGAAGACGAGCTACGAGAAGCACACCGTCACCGACCTGCCCGGCGCGGTGCTGACGTGGAAGGGCAAGACCATTCGCCACTACCACGGCGATGAGTCAGCCCCGACGGACCTCATGGCGTTGGAGACCGACCTTGATGTGCTGCTGGGCACCTCGGTGTGGATCCGCGGAGAAGAAGCGAGCGATCGGTGAAGAAGTTCCCTGCAGAGTTTGAAGCGCTGCTCTCGAAGACGGGCCGCGCGGTGTTGGCGGGCAAGCACAAGACGCTCAGCGGCTTCCTCGCGACGGGCCAGTCGCGCTTCATCGCCGCGGAGGGCCTGCTCGACGCGAAGAAGTCGCGCGCGCTGGCGACGTTGCTCGACGCGAGGCTGTCCGACCTGCTCATGCCGATGGAGCAGCCCATTCCCCGCTCGGCCACGTGGGGCATGAAGGTCGCGTACAAAGAGAAGCTGCCCAAGACGGTGCGCGTGCAGACGGCGATGTTGGACGCCGACGACGGCGCGGCGCTCGACCGCGCGAAGGAGCTCGGTCTCGTTGCGATGCTGCGCTCGCAGTCGTTCCACGCGTTCGCTGAAGCGCTTTCGGGGTACCCGCTGCGGAAGCAGTGGGGCCTGCAGGCGCTGTGTTACCGACCGGGCGACTACTCGGGCCCGCACAACGATCATCACCCCGACGAGCCGCTCGGCTGCGATGGCTACACCGACCTGCACCTGACGCTGTGCAACGGCGGCGTGGAGCACCAGTTCATCGTCTACGAGAAGAACAGCCACCTCTCTGAGATTGAGAGCATCGCGACGGTGGGCGGCGTGACGTGTTACCGCTTGCCGTTCTGGCACTACACGACGCCGATGGTGGGCGACGCGAAAGCGCGGCGGTGGGTGTTGCTGGGCACGTTCCTCGATCGCTGGTCGTGACCTCGCCCAGGCCTTGATGGGGGTGGACGGGACGGTGACCGGCGTGGTGCCGACGACGCACAGGCCCCGCGACTTCGCCGCGAAGTGGCTGCACTTCACCC
>CAYWON010000137.1:0-19341 GCA_964459885.1 uncultured Archangium sp. | reverse complement strand
CCAACACGAACGGCGAGAGGTGGTTGGTCTTGCCGGTCACCACGTTGCGCACGCGGTCGACGACGGCGTCACCGAGCGCAGACCACTTCTCTCCGTCGTGCGTGTAGATCCGCAGCAGCGTCACGTTGGGCAGCGCCTCGAGCGTGGCCTCGTCGATGAGGTCGATCGACATGGTGATGGTCGCGGGCTTCAAGAACTCCGTCTTGCGGCCGCTCACCGCCGCGATGTCGAAGCTCTCGCTCAGCGCTGACGCGGGCTTGTCGCCGCCCGGCGCGATGCGCACCAGCTCCTGCGTCTCGAGCCCGCCGAGCGGAACGTCGATGCAGACCTTGCGATCGGTCAAACACACCTCGCCGCCGGCAGCGCCGACTTCGCCGCTGACGGTCGACCCGCCACACGAGACGCACAGCACCGCGAAGAGGAACGAAGCGAGGCCACCACGTGTCAGCGTCTTCACGAAACGCAGCATAGCTGACGTTTCAGCGCTTGCTTTGTGCGCCACCCGAGCGAAAGTGCGCCGGCTGTTTCCCCACAGGAGCCACACACACATGACCCGAATTCTCGCTGCGTGCATGGTGCTCGCGCTGGCCGCGTGCGCCCCGAAGGAAGACCTCAACGGCGATGGCATCGTCGACGGCGTCCGTGAACCCGACTCGGTTTCGCAGATCGCCCCGTCGTCGCCGGTCGGTTCGATCTCCGGCGCCGTCCTCAACACGAACAACCAGCCCATCGACGGCGTGCAGGTGACCCTGGTGCTGGGCGCCGGCGCCGAAGGCGCGCCGACGTACTCCACCAACACCACCGCGCAGGGCACGTACTCGTTCCCCAACCTGCCGGGCGGCTCGACTGCGCAGCTCTTCTTCTCGAAGACGGGCTACGCGACGGCGCGCTACACGACGTCGGTGCCGGGCAACGCCGGTCAGTTCCCCATCAACAATGGCAACGTCAATGCGGGCACGGTGACGCTCTCGCAGCTGACGGGCACGCTCAAGCTTCAGGTCTTCACTGCGAGCGGTCGGCCGGCCAACGGCGCGAAGGCGTACCTCGAGGTGACGAACACCGCGTTCATCACCACCAACGGCAGCTACCAGTCGTCGATCGGCAACTTCTCGACGTCGGCTGACGTCGACGACGCCGGCTTCCTCACGTTCACCGGCATCCCCGACATCGGCGAGCTCACGCGCGCGCTGTACGGCAGCCAGTACATCGTCAGCATCGGCGCCATCGACGAGAACAACGACGGCTTCAACGAGTGGAACGGCAGCGTGACCTCATTCAGCGCGCAGCAGCTGTTCATCGACCCGAGCCGCGTCATCATTCTTCCCAGCGGCGGCACGTTCAACAACATCGCCATCGTGGCCTCGAACCTCGACTCGTTCGGCGGCGCGTTCTCTGAGCCGTACCTCAACGCGGTGAAGGGCTCGGAGCCGATCACGATCGTCTTCAACCAGGCCATCAGCCAGAACGACACCACGCGGCTCATCAAGGTCGTCCAGGAGAACTGCCAGGACAGCGTCGCCGTCTCGGTGACGCAGCGCTCGCCGAACACCCTGTCGATCGCCCCGGCCTCGCCGTGGACGCTCGGCCAACGCTACAACATCATCGTGCGCGTGACCGGTCTCGAGTCGGGCACCACGTCTGACTTCATCGGCTACGCGTTCGCGATCGACCCGACGGCGCCCCGCTCGGTGAGCAACATGGCGACCTTCCAGGTGCGCAAGGCCGCCGGCAATATGATGAACGGCGCCTACCAGCCGGGCGACACGCTCTACGTCATCTTCGACACGCCGGTGACCAACCAGGGCGCGGCGGTGGCCGTGACGCAGTTCGATCTCGACCTGAACGGCGACGGTATGACGGGCGGCATGACGGGCTTCGGTGAGTTCGGCGCCAGCGGCGCGGTCGAGAACACCGGCTTCCAGATCGTGATGCGCGAGCAGACCCAGGCGTACAAGCCCACCGACGGCACGTTCACCTGCAAGCAGTCGGGCTACTCGTCGCGCTGGGAAGTCACCGGCGTCACGTTCCCGTCGTCGCTCAACATCCCGTCGAACACCAACACCAAGGTCGTCTTCCCGAAGACCAACAGCAGCGCCGACACGTACCAGTCCGCGTGGGGCGCGCCTATCCTCACCGACGTCGGTGGCCGGGTGACGATCGCGCCGTGACGTTCGCTGGGCTGCTCCTCACCCTCGGGTTGGCCGCCGTCGACGTACGGCTCCAGCCCGGTGTGGCCCGGCCCGGTGACGCGGTGTTGATCGAAGTTTCAGGCAGTCCCCAGGCTCCGTCGGGTCAGCTCGGCCCGACGGAGCTTGTCTTTCTGCCGCTCGGCGACCGCTGGGTGGCGATGGTGGGTCTCTCGGTCGAGCAGCGCCCCGGCGCGCTCCCGCTGGAGATCGTCGCCGCTGATGAAACCGGCAAGACACGGGTCGATGGCACGCTCGACGTGCGCCCCGCCGATTTCCGCAAGCGGCAGCTGACCGTCAGCAAGCGCTTCACGAGCATCTCCAAGAAAGATCGGCAGCGCTCGGCGGCCGATCAGAAGGCCTTCTCCGAAGCGCTCGATCGCGACTTCGAGCCGTGGACCTTCACTGCTGATTTCGCCTGGCCGCGCGTCGCGGAGATCACCGCGCCCTTCGGCGACCTGCGGCTGCTCAACGGCAAGAAGAAGAGCCAGCACTTCGGCATGGACCTCGACGGCGCCACCGGCACGCCGATCACCGCCGCCAACGACGGCGAGGTGGTGATGGCGCGCGACTGCTTCGCGTCGGGCAACACCGTGCTCGTGCATCACGGCGGGCGGCTCTTCACCGCGTACTTCCACCTCTCGGCCTTCGACGTGAAGCAAGGTGATCGCGTCACGCGCGGTCAGCTGTTGGGCAAGGTCGGCAAGACCGGCCGTGTCACCGGGCCGCACCTCCACTTCGGCGTGAAGCTCGACGGCCGCTGGGTCGACCCCGAGAGCCTGCTGCGGCTCCAGTTCGACTAGCGATCGCCCCACTTCGGTGGCCGCTTCTCGAGGAAGGCCGTGACGCCTTCGGCGGCGTCTTCGGCCAGCACGTTGAGCGAGAGCTGCGCGGCGAGGAACTCGAGCGACTGCGCCAGCGGCAGGTCTTCAGCGGTGAAGAAGCTGCGACGCCCCAGCGCCAGCACGGCCAGGCTCTTCCCGCCCAGCTTCCGCGCGAGCGCGTCGACCGTCTCGTCGAGCTTGTCGGCGGCCACGACGCGGTTGACCAGCCCCCACTCGAAGGCCTGACCGGCCGAGAGGCGATCGCCGGTCAACAGCAGCTCCAGCGCGCGCTTGCGGCCGACGTGCCGCTGCAACAACGCCAGCACCATCATGGGGAACAGGCCGCGGTCGATCTCCGGCACGCCGAACGCCGCCGAGTCGACAGCGACGGCGAGATCGCACGCCAGCGCGAGGCCGAGGCCTCCGGCGAGCGCGTGCCCGTTGACGCGGGCGACGGTGGGCTTTCGGGTCTGGTGAAACCGCGCCAGCAGCTGTGCGTACCGTCGCCGACCTTCATGGCCGTCGAGGAACCCGTCGCCCTGCATCGACGAGAGGTCGCCGCCCGAACAGAAGACCCGATCGCCAGCGCCGGTCAGCACCACGCACCGGACGAGTGGGTCGCCGTCAGCGCGGTCGAGCGCGTCCATCAACGCCGAGACCGCGGTCGCCGACAGCGCGTTGCGCGCGGGCTCACGATCAATGGTGAGGCGGGCGACGCCTTCGTTCACCTCGTAGCGGACCTCGGACATCGCGTGGCCTCCTCAGGTCGCCTCAGCTGCTGCGGGCACGGGGGCGCTCGGCGACCTTCGGGCCCGGCGCGCCTTGCGTGATGCCGTTGAGGAACGTGTCGGCGACCTGATCGCGCGCGCGCTCGACGGCTGCTTCGTCGCGCTTGTCGAGCAGCCCCATGACGAAGCTGGTGAGCCCCATCTCGATGCAGCCGAACAGCATGGTGGCGCAGAGCACGGGATCCAGCGTCGCGGGCAGCTCGCCGCGGCCCTGCGCGTCGCGGAACATCTGCCCTGCCGCGAGGATCACCGACGAGAAAGCGCTCCCGCGGTTGACGGCGCCGCCCGCGGGGCTTCGGCCGACCTCGAGGATCAGCACCTTCACGCCGCGCGGATCGCGCCGGTACGCCTCAAACGCGACGTGCACGATGCCGCGCACCCGGCCAGCGACGTGTTGCTCGCGATCGATCTCGGCCTGCACGCGCCCCAGGAAGCCCTGCCAGCCGGCGGCGAACACCGACTCGAGCAGCTCATCCTTGTTCTGGAAGTAGTGGTACACGAGGCCGTACGCGACCCCGGCTTCCTTCGCGACGTCTTGAATGCGGCAGCCGTGGTAGCCCTTGCGAGAGAAGACCTCGACGGCGGCGCGCATGATCACCTTGCGGCGCTCGGCTTCGCGCTCCGCCCTCGCGGGCGCCTTCTTTGCCTTCTCTGCCACGAGCCAGCGGCCGCCTTTCCGCGCGCCCAGAAATTGATTCTGGAATCAGCGCGCGGCGACCGTAGCTGAAACCGCACGGCGGGCAAGCCGTGCGTGCGCGGTTACTCGATCGTGCCTTCGATGGTGCCGGCGCCGATGCGAACCACGTAGCCGCCCGAAGGCGCCGACGTGTAGTTGCAGAAGATCGTGGCGCGGAACCCGATGGCGGGCTGGCGACGCGGCACCTGTTCCATCGGCGACGCGTTGGGGTCGCGCTTGTCGGCGAGCGTGAAGAAGATGAAGTTGTTCGACGGGTACGTGAACGCGAAGCCGGCCGCGGTGGCGCCCGTAACCTTCACCGGCGCCATGTCGTCAGGAGGAACCGCGCAGGTGTCGCCGTCGCCGTTCTTCGCCATCGAGTTGAACCAGGGGTCGGTGATGAACGCGTACATGGCGACCGGACGACGGTCGGGGTCGTTCGCCGCGCCGGCCTGATGGCACTGAGCAGACGTGCCGGGGCACGTCAGCTGGATGTGCGGGTTCCCGCCGGGCGTGGTGGTGCAGTACGCGGGGTTCTCGCAACCGGCGGGGGTGAAGACCGCCTTGTGACCGGGCACGCCGGGCACGTTGGGGATCACGTCTTCAGTCGCCGGAATACCCGTCCACAGCAGGCGCTCCTGCTTCCAGATGAGCGTGTTGGCGTCCCACTGGCCGTTCTTGCCGTCCCACTCGCCGTTGCCGTTCATGTCGATGAAGCGCTCGTTGTCGTTCCACGTGCCGTCATCGTTCGAATCGACGAAGGGCTCGGTGAGGTCGTCGAAGTACTCGCCCGGCGTGTACTTGCCGTCGTTGTCGGAGTCGATGAAGCCCTCTTCGCCTGACGTGACGGCGATCATCGAGACCAGGTTGTCGCGCGGGTTGTTCTCCCTGCGACCCGAGCCGTCCGGGTTGAGGCGAATCGGGTCGGGGCGGCGCGGCTCCTGGAGCGAGAAGTTGGGCGGCATGAACGGGCTCAGGCCGCGCGGGTCGACGGACCAGTTGAACGGGTGCATCCACAACGGCGCGACGTACTCGCCGGTGTGCACGTCGTCGGTGTTCACGACCCAGTCGAACGTCGTCGGGGTGGTCTCGATCGGCAGCGGCAGCGAGGTCTTGTACTTGATGACCGCGTCGCCCACGAGGTTCGACGTCGACACCTCGCTCGGGCCGATGGTGCCGGCCTCGGTGAGGAACGAGACGAGCGCGCCCTCGATGCCGTCACCGTTGCGGTCGGCCACGTGCGCCGCGCAGTCGATGGGGTCGCCAGCGATGAGGTGACGCGACTGATCGTACGCGCCGATGGCGTGACGACCGCCAGACCCGGTGCCGCCGATGGGGCCGCACTGGAACGTCAGCTGGAGGCCGCTGGGAACGGTACCGGCGAAGGTGATGGGCGGCGACTGGAGCCGCTTGTCACCGGAGGTGGCGATGACGATCACCGAGTTGACGCGGGTGTTGGCGACGATCTGCGTCTCGGCGTAGCCGCTGCCGCGCAGCGACACAGCGCTCGTGGGGGACAGCGTCACGCCGTTGTTCGCCGACTGCAGCGAGAACTCGACCTTGGCGCCGGCCTGCGGGAGGCCACGCGAGTCAAGGAGGCGGAAGCGCACCGTCGCCACGTCGCCGATCTTCGGCTGCGCCGGAGAGACCTCGACGAACTCCATCACCGATGGCGTCGGGCCACCGCACGCCGACAGACCAAGAGCCAACACCGCTAACAGGCGAACGCGCATCGCTTCGACTCCCTTGAAAACCGGGGAAAAACGGACGGGGCATCTTCAAGGCCCGCCACCTCGATCGTCAAGCGATCTCAGCGGGTTCCGATGCTTCCGAAGCGCGAGATGGTGACGCTGAACCCAACGCCAGGGAACGCCGGCTTCGGGTAGAGCTGTTGTGTCGCAAGTAGATCGACGCGCCAGCAGTCGCACGCTGGCGCAAAGCCGATGCCCACAGAGTGCTGCTGGAACGTCAACGGCGTGCCCAGCTCCGGGGCGCCTTCCACGGGCTTCTCGAAGAGCATCGCGTCGTAGCGGGCGCTGATGGGGCCGAAGTTCCACTTCGCGCCGAAGGTGATCATCTGCACGCGCGTCGCCGACGTGTACCCACGGTCGATGAGGAAGAGCAGATCGATGGGCTGGCGCGAGCGCATGGTGCCTTCCATCAACATGTTCTCGTACGAGAAGTACGCCCCGTGCCCACGGAAGTCGTCGACCTCCACGCGACCAGACGCGCGGGTGAACGCGCCCGGCATGACCGCCGTCACGCCGTCGTAGGCGACGCGCTGCGCGAGCGGGTCGAAGCGCAGCGTGCCTTGCGCCGAGAACCAGCCGATGCGCGACCCGACGCGACCGTAGAACTCGCCCAGCGTGGGATCCATGCGAGGGCCCGACAGCTCAGCGCCCTGCCCCACGTCGACGCGCAGCAGCTCGTTGCCGCCCTGCATCAGTCGCTGACGCAGCTCCACGACGCCCTGCACGCGGCTCGAGATGCCGGGCACCGCAGCGTCGACGGCGTCGTACGGCGTGATCACGTTGAAGCTCTCGGCGCCGAACGCCAGCGCGCGCACCTCGACCAGCGGTTGGATCACGTGACGCACGCTGCCGAAGAAGCGCGACACCTCGGTCTCGACGCGGCCGCCGAGCAGCAGATAGCCGCGGTGCCACGTCTGGCCAGATGCTTCGCCGGCCCACAACAGCTGGCGCCACGCCGCGAACGCGCTCACCGACATGACGTCGAACGGGGTCGCCGACACCGAGAGCTTCGGCAGCACCATCATTCGTGTGCGGGCCTCACGTTCTCCCGCCTGCCAGAGTCGATCGCCGACGCCGAAGACCGTGCTGCGCGGCAGGTACATCGAGCTGACGGCTTGCTGGAACGTGATGGGCAAGACCCCGCCGCCCGCGGCCGAGACACCTTCGTCGCCGGTCTTCGAGAACAACGGCGAGAGCCGCACCACGTCGCCTTCGACCTCGAAGCGTGCGGGGCCCAGCGTCGCGGTCGGCAGCCAGCCGAAGGTCACGGCCGGAAGTCGCTGCAGCGTGCCGGGGCCGTAGATGGCAGCGCTGTCGGGCAAGAGCAGCTCAGCGCGCCGACCCAGCCAGTCGTAGCCCCACTGGATGTCCTGGCGCAGCCCGACGTCGAGCCCGAGGTAGTGATCGCGGCCCTTGTGGAAGACCTTTGCCCCGCTGCGGAGGTACGTGGTCGAGCTGAGCAAGACGTCGACGTACAAGTCGCGGTTGTAGTCGCCGTCGGAGTGCGCGTTGACGTCGACGCGGGCGCCGAACCCGAAGTCGAAGTCCTGCGTGTGCTGCCAGCCGAACTCGCCACGCATGCCGCGGTGACCGGCGCCACGGTTGGTGGAGCCCGATTGCAGCACGTCGACCGCGCGCGGCGTGCGGAAGTCGTAGATGAGCCCGAGCACTGCCTTGCCGCTAGCCCGACGGGACGGGGCGTAGCGGAACTCCGTCGCCAGCTTGGGCCCGGCCATGCCGTTCTGCAGCGGACCACCCAGGAAGAAGCCCGGCGTCAGCGTGAGATCAGCGCTGCGCCCCAGCGTCAGGTACACCGGCAGCTCGAGACCGAAGCCCGTGATGGGCGACGTCGCGGGCCGCGGAAAGAGCAACCCGCTCTGGCGATCGGTCAGCGGCAGCGACAGCCACGGCAGCCACAGCACCGGGATGTCCTTGATGCGGATGATCGGGTTGGTCATCGAGACGCGATCGTTCTCGGTGTCCACCACTGCTGACGTCGACGAGATCGACCACGACGGGTTCTTGAAGTCGCACTCGCACGGCACCAACTCCAGCCACTCCACGCGCCAGCCGTTCGGCTCACGAACGAGGTGGTTGCCTTGCAGCACCGCCTGCGTGGTGCCGGCCTTCTCGACCTCTTCGGCCGTCGACGCCGCGAGGAAGCGCTCGTCGCTCACATCCTTCTTCGAGAGCGCCTGACCGTCGTAGAGGTAGACCTCGCGGACCTCGTGATCGTCGTCGAGGATCACGGTGACGAGATCGGCGACGACCGCGACCTTCCCGCTCTTCGTCATGCGCGCCACGACGTTGCCCACGGCCGTCGCGACGTTGCGTTGCTTGTCGTAGACGATGCGCGTGGCGTCGATGGCGGCGCCTTCGGTCACCAACTTCGCGCGCCCTTCGGCCGTGGTGAGATCCTTCTGACCGTCGTGGAGCATGCGCTCCGCGGTCAGTTCGATGTCGGCCCCTTCAGGCGCGGCGCAGATCGTCAGTGCCAGCCACAGCCCGAGCATGCCGAGGCGCTTCTTTCACTCGGGGCGTTCGAATTCCAGCGTCAGCTCATTGCCGGTCTGGCTCGCGCGGTAGGCGACGGCCTGCTTGAGGCTGATGAGCACGCGGACGCCGTTGCCCTGCTCTTCCGGCCGCACCAGCGAGACCGCGGTGTCGAAGAAGCTGGCGTCGATGATGCGCTGGTTGTTCGGCAGGCTGATCTCGGTGTTCTCGAGCGTCAGCACCACCTGGCGCGCGCTGTCTTCGCCCACGCGGTACCGCACCGGAGAAGACGTGCGGAAGAACACGCGGCCGACGCCTTCGTCCTGCTTGAAGCCCACGAAGGTCATGCGTGCCTGCCGGTTGGCCGCGAGCTCCGCGGGAGACGGCGTGCGGGCCGCGGCGGCCTCCAGCTCCTGCTGCTTCCGAGCGCGCTCAGCGGCGATCTTCTCTTCGGCCGCGCGGCGCTTCGACTCTTCGGCGAGGCGCTTCTGCTCCTCGTCCTTCAGCCGGCGCGCTTCTTTCTCGGCGAGCTCGAGGCGCTTCGCTTCGGCGGCCGCGAGGCGCTCCGATTCCTTGCGATCGGCCGCGGCCTTGCGGTCGGCCTCATCGCGGGCCTTCTTCTCGCGTGCGGCCTCGGCCTGCGCTTCACGCTCGAGGCGCTTGAGCTCCGCCAGCTGCGCGGCCTTCTGCTCGGCGTCCAACTTCGCCTGACGCTCGCGATCCTCACGCTCGGCCTTCTCGGCGGCGGCCTTCGCGAGGCGCTCGTCTTCGGCGCGCTGCTTCGCCTCCGCCAGCTCCTTCGCCTTCTGCTTCGCGGCTTCCTTCGCGGCTTCCTTCGCGAGACGCTCGGCCTCAGCCTTCTCGGCCGCGACGCGCTCTTTCTCCAGACGGTCGGCCTCCAGCTTCGCCAGTCGATCGGCTTCTGCCTTCTGCTTCGCCTCGCGCGCGACGCGATCGGCCTCCGCCTTCTCGGCAGCGAGGCGCTCCTTCTCGGCGCGCTCGGCCTCCAGCTTCGCCGCGCGCTCGGCTTCCAACTTCTGCTTCGCTTCGGCCGCGAGGCGCTCCTTCTCGATGCGCTCAGCCTCGAGCTTCGCCAGCCGCGCCGACTCCGCTTCCTTCGCGAGCCGTTCCTTCTCTTCGCGCGCGGCACGTTCGGCCTCGGCGCGCGCTTTCTCTTGCGCGTCGCGTTCAGCCTTCGCGGCGCGCTCGCTCTCGAGCTTCTGGGCGATCGCTTGCTGTTGCACGCGCGGGTCCGGCGGCAGCTTCACGATGAGCGAGGTGCCGGTGCTGACGATGTCGGTCTCCAGCTCGCGCTCGAAGCCGATCAGCACGCGCGCGATCGCCGACGCCGCACCGCCGTAGGTCGCGACCTTGATCGACGTGATGGTGCCGTCGCCGACCTTGAGCTCCCGCGGCACGTCGGTGAACACCGCCTCCGAGATGTCGATCACCAGCCGCGGCGGGTCGACCATCGTGAACGTGGTGAAGCTGGGGCGTCGCGTGCCGGTGATCTCGACCTGCCCGCCCTTCACCTCGATCTTCGAGATCGAGTTCAACGAGACGCGGTCCTGGCCCCACGCCGCAGACGCAGCGAGGGCCATCACGAGCATGAGTCGCGCCGCCTGTTTCATCATGTAGCAGGCTAGCAACGCCTGACGGCGGCTCCAGTTTCCGGCCGGTCAGTCTTGCAGGCGGGGCAGCGCCGGCGAGCGGGCGCGGTGCGTGCGCGCGTACTCGACCAGGTTCTTGATGTCGTAACAGATCTGCCGAATGTCATGCCCCATCGTCAGCTCGATGTGGCTGTTGCCCTTCACCGGCCGCCACAAGAGGTACTCGCTCTTCGCAGCGCGGTACACCGAGCGCGTGGACGCCAGCGACGCGAGCGGGTCCATGTCGCCGAAGATGATCGCCATCGGCACCTTCAGCTTCTGGAAGCCGCGCTGGAAGTCGTAGCCGGTGCGGTAGCAGACGACCTCCTGCCCGCGGATCCACCGGAGGAACTGATCGACGACCTTCCGGGGCTCTTTCTCGCCGCCCTCTTTCAGGAGCCAGCGCACGTCGGCCATCGACATGCGGTCCCACCGCGTCAGCCACGTGATGCGGCTGGCGATGAGGCCGAGCACCGGGCTCTGTTCCGCGTAGCCGAGCGCGTCGCTCGCGGCCTTGAGCCAGGTGTCCAACGGCAGGTAGCGGTACTCGAGCTTGTCGGGCGCGTCACTCTCGCCGCCGCGCTTGAGCCGCGAGGCGAGCTTCGCCACCGTGTGACCGACGCCGCGCTGCAGGTTGATCGAGCCCAGCGCCGCGTCGACCGCGCCGCTGATGCCGGGGCCCGCGTAGGCCAGCAACTTCAGCGGCAGGTTGCCTTTGCCGATCTCCGCCGGCGCGCCGATGGTGATGATGCCTTCGAAGTGCTCCTGGTGAATGCCCGCGTAGCCGTAGCCCAGCATGCCGCCCATGGAGTGGCCGCAATAGAAGATGCGCTCGCGCCGGGTGATGCGACGCACGCCCGCGACCGCCGCGGGCAGGTCGTAGAGGAAGTAGCTGTCGATGTCCCAGTCCCACTCGAGATCGGCGGGCAGCTTGTGACCGAAGCGCGCCGCTCTCTCCTTCTGGAACTCGATGGAGCTCTTGCCGTGCCCGCGCAGCTCGAGGATGTGGATGTCGAGGCCGAAGAACAGGAGGTTCTTCACGAACTCGCCGCTCGTCCACGCGTGGCGGTTTTGACAGAAGCCGTGCACCAGCAGCATCGGCTCACCGAAGAGCGGCTGCGGGAAGCGCTGCTGCACCGGGCGGTACCGCGTGATGACGAGCGACCAGCCGTCGGCGGTTTCGACCACGTAGCGCGTCTTCTTGTAGAGCGCGCGGAACTCGACCTCGTCGACGGTCGGGTGCCGGGGGGCGACTTCTTTGGTGGCGGGCGCGTTCATGCGGACGGTGTCGAGTGTGTCACGGCGCGGTCAACGGCGCGTACTCCAGTGAGATCACGGCCGGCGTGCCCGCAGCGTCGTAATAGTTGAGCATGCGCAGCTTGAGGTACGTGCCCTTCGTGGTGCGCACGACGTAGATCAGGTTGTCGCGCACGAAGAGCCGGTGCACGCCGATGTCGTAGCGGTACCAACCCTCAGCGACCGCGTTGAAGAGCCTGTCTGGCGGGTCGACGACGTAGCCGTCAGCGGGCGCGGCGGTGAGCGAGTCCCAATCAGCGCCGTCGAGCACCTGACCTTCGACGGTGCCGGTGGGCCCGCTGGCGCCGGAGTTCATGAAGACGTCGAAGCGCTTGAACGCGAGGTCCCACTCGTTGGTGGCGAAGGCCTCGTCGGGCTTGAGCTCCTTCGCGTCGTCGAGATCGACGTAGACCTGCGACTGCTTGTTGGTGGCGTCGATGGACAAGCGCGTCACCGCGCCGTTCTGCTCCGCGGAGACCAGCGGCCCCGTCGTGGTCTCGCCGTCGAACGGAAAGTCGGCGCGCAGATCGTTGGCGCACGCGGTGAAAACGAGAGCGATCAAGACAGGCAGCGCGCGCACTCACATCTCCAGGGTGACGCCGCCGATGACGCCGAGCGGCGGCCGCGGGTTGAAGTTCTGATCGCCCGCGTTGAGGAGGTTGTAGCCGTTGACGAAGACCTTCAGCCAACCGCGGAACGAGTAGGTCAGCTGGGCCTCGAGATCGAAGTAGCCGGGCGCCATCACCACCGGGTCGACCGCGCCGGGCACCAGCACGTTGGCGAAGCCGAAGCCTGCGCCGACGTAGAACGGCCGCGGTGAGTGGTACGTGCCGCGCACCACGAGCTCGAGGCCGAAGGGCGAGTACTTGGCGGTCAGCGTGCCGTTGACGCGGTGGTTCGATCGCCCTTCCAGCGGCCGGTTGCGCGTGAGATCGCGCGCGTCGAGGCCCATGTAGCTGACATCGAAGTACGTGCCGCGCGAGATGCGGGTGCGCAGCGAGACCTCGCCGCCCTGCGTGTAGGCGCTGGTGACGTTCTCGTAGCCGAAGACCACCGGGTCATCAGGGTTGGGCAGCGTGTTGGCGGTGACGTTGATGAGGTTCGAGAGGCTGGTGTGCCACGCGCTCGCCGAGAGCACCCAGCCCTGCAGCGGCAGCCGCCAATCGACCGAGAGGTTCGCAGAGCCGCTGCGCTCAGCCTGCAGGTTCGGGTTGCCCTGCACGATGTAGCCGACGCCCGCGTTCGAGAAGCGCAGGTACAGCTCTGAGAACGACGGCGGGCGGAAGCCGAGGCCCCACGCCATGCGCACGGTCAGCTGCGGCAGTGGATCGATCTTGAACGCGAGGCGCGGCGACGGCGCCCAGCCGAACTGCGTGTCGACGTCGGCGCGGAAGCCCGGGGAGATCGTCAGCTTCGGGCCCTTCGAGCTCACCACCCACTCGTCCTGGAGGAACACGCCCACGCGACCGCGCTGCACGTCGTTGGGCTCGATGCGGGTCGACGCCAGCAGCTCGCTGAAGCCCTCGACGCCGCCGGTGATGGTGTGGTGCTCGAGGCGGTGCTCGACCTGACCGAACGCCTCCCAGAGCCGCGTCAGGTTCTGCGAGTACTCGTCGAGCGCGCGCGACCCGCGTTGATCGACGAGGAACTGATCGCGGAACAAGCCGAAGTGGCCGCGCAGCGTGGCGCTGGTGTTCGGCGTGAAGCGCGTGGTGACGCCGAGCCAGCCGTCGAACTGCTCGGTGCGCTGGTGGCGATCAAACACCGCGTTGGAGGTGTTCACGTCGACCGCCGCGGTGTCGGTGAAGACGTACGCGGTGCGCCCCCAGATGCGCAGGTCGTCGCTCGGCGCGTACGCGACCTCGACGTCGCCATCGATGCGCTTGAGCTCGGGAATGCTGGTGGCCGCGTCGGCCGGGTTCCAGTCGTAGGCCTGGCGCGTGCGGTAGCCGCCACCGGCGCGCAGCTCGAACGGCCCCAGCTTCGAGCCCACGTGGCCGCGCACATCGCCTTCCAGCAACGTGCCGAACATGCCGCGCACGCTGCCTTCGAAGAGCTTCTGCGGGCGCCGGGTGATGAGGTTGACGACGCCGCCCATCGCGTCGGCGCCGTACAGCGCGGCGGCGGGCCCCTTGATGATCTCCACGCGCTCGACCTCGCGCAGCGAGAAGCGCGAGATGTCGGTGAACGAGCCCGAGCGACCGGCGGTGCGCTGTCCGTCGATGAGGATCAACGTGTACTCGGGGTCGAGGCCCTGCAGGCGGATGCCGGTGCCGCGCGCGGTGTTCACCATCTCGACGCCGGGGTGCTGCTGCAGCAGCTGCGGCAGATCGCGCACGCCCAACGCTTCGATCTGCGCGCGCGTGATGACTTCTGTCGGCACCACCACGTCGCTCGCGCGCCGCTCGCCGCGGGCCCCTGTCACGACGGTGAAACGCGACGGGTCGACGCGCTCGTCGAGGCCGGCATCGGGCTCGGTGGTGACGCCGGCATCTTCAACGACTGGGCTCTGGGCCAGCAGTGACGCCAGCACGATCGACAGCATTTCGCGCTGCGCCATACCGCCGCGCTGCAACGAGCGTCAACCGCGCAACCTGATGGAATCCAAAAGAAAACGCCCCCGAGGGAGACCTCGGAGGCGTTCGCAAGCTGGGGAACTAGGATTCGAACCTAGATAGCCAGAGTCAGAATCTGGAGTCCTGCCGTTGGACGATTCCCCAATATTTCGGCTACTTCTTTTTGCCGCTCTTACCACCGGTGCTGCTGGCGGGCACTACATAGATGCGAACCTCGTCGTTCGCCTCGTAGATGTTCAGACCTTCCCAGCCGCCCTTCCCTGACGTGTTCGCGATGTGAATCGCGTGAACGCCCGGCACATGCACGACCGTCTTCCTCGGGTACGACGACGCCGGGTACACGTTCTTGTAGTACTTCAACGTGCCTTCCAGATCGGTTGACGACTTGTAGCGGTGCTCCGCCACCTTTCGCGCTCCGTCGGGAAGCTGCGCCCCGAGATCCGACTCCGCCCACGCATTCATCGTCACCAACAACACGGCGGTGATGAGTGCTCGCCCCATTCGCGGGCGCGCAAGTACCGGCGCTGCTTCACGCTGTCAAGCGCCGAGCAACCGCGGCCCCACGGACAGCAGGTCCATCCACAGCGCGACCGCCGCGTGGAGGAAGAACCCGTAGAAGAAGCTCCGCGTGCGCAGCGACAAGATGCCCAGCGCGACGCCGGCGATGATCGAGCCCAGCGCCTCGAGCTCGGCCTTGCCCAGGTGCATCACCGCGAACGGCATCACCTGCAGCAGCACCGCCTGCGCCCGCCCCCACTTCGGCGCCACGCCGTGCACCATCCACCCACGGAAGAGGAACTCCCACGCGAAGAAGTAGGCCATGTAGCCGGCCTCGTAGGTGAGGAAGAGCTTCCAGCTCAGCTGCGTCTTGCCGCCGCCGAGGTTCTCCATGAACGCGGCGTTGCCAGCGAGCGGGTAGATGCCCTTGAACGAGTCGAGCGTCGAGGCGATCCACGTGGCCGGCAGCATCACCGCGAGGAACAGCGCGCTGATCTTCAGGCCCGCGCGCCAGTCACCCCACTGAAAGCCGTAGCGCTCGTGAAAACTCCCGCGCGTGGCGAACCCGACGAGCATCGGCATCACCAGGTACAGCGTGAAGCTGGTGGCGAACCACCAGAGGTAGCCGAGCACGCCGCTCCACGGGTGCGCGTCAAAGCGCGCGCCGACCAGCCCACGGAAGTAGCCCGCCGAGCCCTGGTAGTGCGAGACGATCAGCAGCGCGCTCGCGGCGTAGATGATGATCGCCGGCTCCGAGCCGAGGCCCGCGAGCTCGCTGCGCACCGTGTCTTTCCAGGTGCGCGGCGGTTCTGGCTGGAGCTCAGGTTCCAAGCGCGGCGTCGATGCGGGACATCGTCTCGTCGCGGCCCAACAGCGCCAGCGTGTCGCCGATGCCGGGGCTGGTGGTCCCACCGGTCGCGGCCACGCGGAGCGGCTGCGCGATGGCGCCCTTCTTCGCGCCCGTCTCGGTCGCGATGGCGTCGACGATGGGGTCGATGACCGGCGCGGTCCACTCCGGGAGCGCCGCCAGCTTGGCCTTCGCCTTCGCCAGCAGGTCCTTGCCCGTCGCGTCGAGGTGCTTGGCCGCGGCCGCCGCGTCGAGCGTCACGCCGCGCTGGTAGTACGGCTTGATGGACGCAGCCATGTCGACCAGCGTCTTGGCGCGCGGCGCGAAGGCCTTCACGGCACTCTCGAGCTTCGCGTCGACAGTCGTCTCGACGCCCGCGGCCTTCAGGTACGGCAAGAGCGCGGTCGCGACCTCGGCGGCCGGCAGCGTCTTGAGCCAGTGCTCGTTGATCGACACCAGCTTCTTCTCGTTCCACACGCCGTTGGTCTTGCCGACGCCGGTGAAGTCGAAGAACTCCGTCAACTGCGCGCGCGTGAAGAGCTCGTCGTTGCCGTGGCTCCAGCCGAGGCGGCAGATGAAGTTGAGCAGCGCGTGCGGCAATACGCCGTTGCGCTGGTGCGCCATCACGTCGGCCTCGGGGTGCTTGCGCTTGCTGAGCTTCTCGTTGTTCTGCCCGAGGATCAGCGGGAAGTGCGCGAACACCGGCGGCGTCCAGCCGAGCGACTGGTACAGCGCGATCTGCGAGTACGTCGAGTTGATGTGCTCCTGGCCGCGGCCGACGTGCGTGATGGCCATGTCGTGATCGTCGACCACGCAGCCGAAGTTGTAGAGCGGAATGCCGTCGGTGCGCAGCAGGACGAAGTCATCGAGATCGTCGTCGGGCTTCTCGAGGCGGCCCAGCACGAGATCGTCGAAGCCGATGCGCTCCCCCTTCGGCGCCATCTTGAAGCGCACCACGAAGGGCTTCTCGAGCTTCTCGGTCTTGTCGCGCCACGGGCTCGAGTACTTGAAGCCCGCCTTGCGCAGATCGTCCTTCTCGGTGAGGCCCTTCGACGCGGCGAAGTCCTTCCGCAGCTGCGCGGTCTCTTCTTCAGTCGTGTAGTCGCGGTAGGCCTTGCCCTGCGCGATCAGCCCATCGGCGATCTCGTGGTACCGCTTGATCTTCTCCATCTGGAAGTACGGCGGGTACGGGCCGCCGACCTCGGGGCCCTCGTCCCAGTCGATGCCCAGCCAGCGCAGACCATCGAGGATCGCCTTCACCGACTCGGGCGTGCTGCGCTCTTGATCGGTGTCTTCCATGCGCAAGACGAACGTGCCGCCGAACCGGCGCGCGAAGAGCCAGTTCCACAGCGCGGTGCGGGCGCCGCCGATGTGCAGGTAACCAGTGGGCGAAGGAGCGAAACGGACGCGGGGCTTCATGGCGGGCGCGCTGTAGCAGAGGGAAACGGGGGTGTCTCGCCCCGCTCCGCGTCGTGCTTCGCGCGGACTGGGAAGCGTGGCTATGGTGCCCGCCATGCTTCGTTTCTCGAGAACTGTCGGGCTGGGCGCGCTGCTGCTCGCGGCGCTGGCCCAGGCCACCACGTTGCTTGCGCTGGACGTCATCGCGCTCACCCACGGCTCAGGCGTGGTGGTGCGCGGCAAGGTGAAGTCGAGTGAGGCCCGGTGGACGCGCGACGGCGCGCGCATCATGACCGACACGGTGATCGAGGTGCGCGAGACCTGGAAAGGCGCGCACGCCGACACGGTGACGGTGATGCAACAAGGCGGTGTGCTGGGCGACGTCGGGCAGCTCGTGCACGGCACGGTGCCCTTCCGCGTCGGTGATGAGGTCGTCCTCTTTCTCGAAGCGCGTGGCACCAGCCGCTTCATGCTGACCGGCATGATGCAGGGCGTCTTCCGCGTGCAGGGCGACGACGCGAGACAGGCCCTCGAGGGCGACGCGTTGTTCCTCGACGCCACGACGCGCCAACCGGTCCAGCCGCCGTCGTTGACGCTGAAGCTCGATGCGCTGCGCGCGCAGGTCCTCGCCGCCAGCGGTGCCACCGCGCCCACCAGCCCGACGTCGCCGGTGAAGGTCACGCCATGATCGCGCAGCTGAGCCTCGCCGTGATGCTGACCCAGACGGGCTACGTGCGCAGCCGCGTCGATTCGACTGACAGCATGTCGCAGTGTCTCTGGTGGCCCGAGAACACCGCGATCGTCCTGCACCAGAACTCCCAGGGGAACCCCGACAACGACGGCGACACGGAGTTCGCGGCGTTCGGCAAGTCTGTGGCGACGTGGCAAGCACAACTGGCGTCGTGCGCGAGCCTCACGTTGACCGACGGGCCGCGCACCGAGTCGCGCCAGACGGGCCTGTTCAAGGGTCAGGAGAACGCCAACGTCGTGCTCTTCCGCACGCGCAAGTGCAGCGACGTCGCGCCGATGACGGACACCTGCTGGCACCCCGACAACGACGACTGCGGCACGAAGTTCGATTGCTGGCAGCACCAGGACGCGGCGATCGCCATCACCACGACCTCGTACAACCCGGACACCGGGCGAATCCTCGACTCGGACATCGAGTTCAACAACCCGAACTTCCTCTTCACCACGGTCGACGCGCCGCCGTGCGTGCGGCCGATCATCAACCAGGGCTGCGTCGCGAGCGACATCGAGAACACCGCGACGCACGAGCTCGGTCACCTGCTGGGCCTCAGCCACATCGGTCAGGCCGCCAGCACCATGGCGCCGAGCGCGATGTTGGGTGAGACCAGCAAGCGGTCGCTCGACACCGGCACCGCGCGCTTCGTGTGCGAGGCCTACCCCGCCGGCCTGCCGTCGAAGACGTGCGTCTTGAAGCAGGTCGACCCGACGCTGGGCAAGTCGACCGGCTGCGCGTCGGCGCCGGGCGCGTTCGCTTTCCTCGTGCTGGCGGGGCTCGTGCGGAGGCGCCGCGCCGCGTGAACCCCGTTCGCGTCACCGCGCTGCTGCTGGTGTCGATCGCTGGCGACGCCGCCGCTCAAGGTGAGTGGCTGCGCACCGTCGCCAACGTGTCGAACGGCACCACCGTGTGTGTGACGTGGTCGAAGCGGGAGTTCGTGTACCGCGTCGACGAAGCGGGCAGCGCGAAGACGCCGGGCGACACCGAGTTCACCGCCATCGATTCGGCGTTCGCCACCTGGCAGACGATCGCCGCGCCGTGCAGCGACTTCGAGTTCGTGCGTGGGGCGCGCCTCGCCAACGCGCGCATCGGCCGCGGCACCGAGAGCGAGAACTCGCTCGTCTTCCGAGAAGAGAGCTGCCGCGACGTGGTGGACCTGAGCGATCCGTGCCTCGCCGACGGCTCGTGCGGCAACACGCACCGCTGCTGGGATCACTCGGACGGCACCATCGGCCTCACCACTGTCACGTACAGCACGCGCACCGGCGTCGCCGTCGACGCCGACATCGAGTTCAACGCGAGCCGGTTTCTGTTCACCACCATCAGCTCGCCGCCGTGCGAGGCCGGCAGCGAAGCGGTCACCTGCGTCGCCAACGACGTGCAGAACACCGCCACGCACGAGATCGGCCACGCCGTGGGCTTCGATCACGTGGAAGACATGACGTCGACCATGGCGCCCACCGCGCCCGTCGGAGAGACCGCCAAGCGCGTCATCGACGTCGGCACCGCGAGCGGCTTCTGCCAGACCTACCCGCGGGGCCAGCCGCCCACGCCATGCGACGAGCTCGCCGTGCTGCGCAACCGCATCATCGCGCGGAACACCGGCAGCTTCGG
>CAYWON010000136.1:0-19469 GCA_964459885.1 uncultured Archangium sp. | reverse complement strand
TGCCGTCGATCGTCGCGAAGGTGCTGGTGGCGCGCGGCTACCGCACGGCCGGTGATGCCTCGAAGTTTCTGTCCGACGCGCTGACCGAGCTGCCCGACCCGTTCACGATGAAGGGCCTGCCGCAGGCTGTGGAGCGGTTGCTGCGCGCCATCACCACGCGGGAAACGGTGACGCTCTACGGCGACTACGACGTGGACGGCGTGTCGTCGACGGCGCTGCTGACGACGTTCTTGCGGCAGGTGGGGCTCGAGGTGCGCACGTACATTCCGCACCGGCTCGGAGAGGGCTACGGCCTCAACCGCGCCGCCATCGAGCGCATCGCCGCGGAAGGCTCGACACTGCTGGTGACGCTCGACTGCGGCATCACGTCGCACGCGGAGATCGAGCGCGCCAACGAGCTGGGTCTCAACGTGGTGGTGGTCGACCACCACGCCGTGCCTGAGGTGATGCCGCCGGCCGTCGCGGTGCTCAACCCGCTGCAGCCCGGCTGCGACTACCCGACCAAGTGGCTGTGCGCGGGCGGCGTGACGTTCAACCTGTGCATGGGGCTGCGGAAGCACCTGCGCGAGCAGGGCTTCTTCGTCGGCAAGCAGGAACCCAACCTCAAGCAGCTGCTCGACCTCGTGGCGCTGGCCACCGTCGCTGACGTGGTGCCGCTGACGGGCGCGAACCGCGTGTTGGTGACGCACGGCCTCAAGGAGCTGACCGCTGGACGTCGCCCCGGCGTACGCGCGCTCAAGGACGTCGCGGAGGTCGGTGGCCTGGAGATCACCGCAGGCACCGTGGGCTTCCGGCTGGGGCCGCGCATCAACGCTGCCGGGCGCCTCGACGACGCGTCGGTGGGGCTGCAGTGCCTGCTGTCGAAGGACTACGAATCGGCGTTGCCGTTGGCGCGCGCGCTGGACGCTGCGAACGCCGAGCGTCAGCAGATCGAGCGGTCGATGTTGAACGCGGCCATCGAGCAGGCCGAGGCGGCGGTGGCGCGTGGCGCGCGTGGGCTGGTGTTGTCGTCGCCCAACTGGCACCCCGGCGTGGTGGGCATCGTGGCGTCGCGCATCGTCGAGCGTTTCCACCGGCCGACCATTCTCATCGGCGTGCACGACGGCGTGGGCAAGGGCAGCGCGCGCAGCATCGAGGGCTTCCACCTGTACGACGCCATCAAGTCGGTGAGCCATCACCTCTCGCGCTTCGGTGGCCACAAGGCGGCGGCGGGCTTGTCGATCGACCCCGCGAAGCTCGACGCGTTCCGCGCTGACTTCGAGCGCGTGGCGGGTGAGCTGTTGGACGACGCGGCGCTGGTGCCTCGTCAGCGCATCGACGCGCTGGTGTCGGCCGGCGAGCTCAGTGAAGACACGGTGAACGCGCTGCAGAGGCTGGCGCCGTTCGGCATGGGAAACCCCGAGCCGATTCTGGCGATGCAGGGCCAGGTGGCCTCGCCGCGCGTGCTGCAGAACAAGACGCCTGGCGAGCCGGGGCACTTGAAGCTGACCCTGGAAGCCGCGCCTGCGTTCGACGTCATCGGCTTTCGACAGGCCGAGAAGGCCGAGCTGACGGAGCGGCCCATCGACCTCGCGTTCAAGGTCGACGTGGACGAGTTCCGCGGCGTGAAGCGGCTGTCGCTCAAGCTGTCGGCCCTGCGCGCGGCGTCGTGAGCCCCGACCTCCACATCGTCGCGTTCTGGTGCTGGTACCGCGGGCAGGACTTCCACGGGTTCCAGCAGCAAGGCGCGCTGCGCACCGTGCAGGCCGAGCTGCTGCGCGCGTTCCCTGAAGTCGGGCTCGAGCGGAACCCGGTCGTGGCGGGGCGCACCGATCGTGGCGTCAGCGCGCGCATGCAGGTGCTGAGCGGGCGCGTCGACAAGCGCGTCGACCTCGAAGCGCTGCCGGCGCGGCTCAACGCGGCGTTGCCGAGCGACCTGGGCATTCACCTCGCGAAAGCGACGGCGCCGAAGTTCAACGCGGCGTGGAGCGCGAGTGAGAAGGAGTATCGCTACACGCTGACGGACCCGGGCGACCTGACGAAGCTCCAGGACGCCGCGACGCTCATCCCCGGCACCCGCGACTTCCGCGTCTTTCATTTCAAGACGAGCCAGCTGAAGCCGCGCACCGTGACGTCGGTGGAGCTCATCGACGGCGCGACGCTGCGCTTTCGGGGCGAGGGCTTCGCGCGCTTCATGGTGCGCATGCTGGTCGGCGGCCTGCTGGCCGTATCGCGAGGCGAGGTGAGCCTCGACACGTTCCGCGCTGGCCTGGAACAGCAGCAGAACTTCAACTGCCCGAAGGCGCCGCCGGAAGGGCTCACGCTGTGGAGCGTCGGCTACCCCGCCGACCTCGACCCGTTCTCTGAAGACGAGCGCAGCGGCTTTCGCTGGCCGCGCTGACGTTCAGAAGATGAGGCCCAGCGCGCCGCCGAAGTACATGTCGTGCATATACCCGCGCACGAAGCGCATCACCTCGATGCGAAACTGCAGGCGCACCGTGCCGTCGCCGACGATCGCCGGCCGGCCGCGCAGGCCCGCGCCGTACTGAAAGAGGAACTTGGTTCCGCCCAACGACACGGCCGTCTGATCGACCCGCGTCGTGCTCTGCGAGTAGTCGAAGCCCGCGCCGACCTGCAGGTAGAACGACATGAACGACTTCCCGAACGGGATGGCGAACGCAGGCGCCACCGTGAAGTTGTGCAGCACGGTGTCGACGTTGACGAGGTTGGTGCCGTCCTTCGTCGCGGTGAAGAAGTACATCAGGTCCGCGAAGAACATCTCGCGCAGGTACTCATCGGGGATGAGGCGCCCGAACTCCCACGTGAAGCGCAGGCCGAAGAAGTAGCGCGGGTCGACGCCGGCGCGCGCCGAGTCGATCAGCATCGCGCCCATGAAGACGTCGAAGCCGACGCCGATGTTCGGGTCGTCGAGCGACGCCAGCGACTCTTCGCCGGCCTTCTCTTCTTCGTCTTCTTCGCGGATCTCCGTCTGGCGCTTCTTGCGCTTCTTGACGGGGATCTCTTCGTCAGCGGTCGTCTCTTCGCCGTAGGGGATGGGCGCGTCGTCGTCGTCGCTCTGCGCGAACGACGGCATCGCCAGGGCGAGCAACACTGCCAGGAACGCTTTTTTCATGGCTGGGGGAGGGTGGTGCAGAAGTTCTCGCGGCGCGCCGTCGACGGGCAGGCCTGCATGGAAGGCGCTCCGTCGGGCCCGGTGCACGGCCAGCTTCCGCAGCGCAGCTGCATGCGCGTCGAGAACTGGCTGCACAGCTCCTTCTTCAGGTCGGGGTCCGTGACGTGCGAGATGATGATGTTCACCACGTTCTCGGGCGTGAAGTTCGCCTGGGTGTTGAGGTTGTTCTTGATGAACTGACGCAGGCCCGGGTTGGCGGGTGACTCGTCGTCGTACGCGAGGATCAACGCCTTCTGCAGCACCTCGAGTTTTCCGGTGCGGTTGCCGGCCTGGTACAGCGAGGCCGCGATGAGGTTGCCCACCTTGTACATCTCGGGCGACGACACCCACTGCGACTGGCTGAAGTTCTGGAACGCCAACCGGGTCGTCTCGTCCATGCACGCGTCCTGACGGCCCACGTTGCGGAAATCGACGGTGCGCGAGTCTTGCAGCGACGCGCCGAGGAAATTGGGCCGGCAGCCGGCGGCTTCACCGCACGTCACCGAGAAGCCGTGGAAATCGGCCAGGCCCTCGTCGAGCGACTTGAGCAGGTTGAAGGGAACCAGGTTCCACGTGCCCAGCACCGGGTGGATGCCCTGATCTTCGAGCACGCGGAAGTTGAAGACGCGGTGCGCAGTCTCATGGCCGATGACGCCGATGTTCATCGCCAGCGGCACCAGCTGGTCGTTCTTGAACGGCGTGATGGTGAAGCTCTTGATGAACGAGAGGTAGAGCGCGTTGTCGGTGAGCGACACGTCGCTGTTGAGCCGCACGTCAGACCAGTAGTGCACGCGCAGCGGGCGCAGCTCCTTGGGGTCGACGCCGTCGTAGATGTCGTTGAAGTACGAGTAGCTGCGCTCGAAGTTGTAATAGGCGCTCACCATGTTCCACGTGTGGAAGTCGGCGGGCCACAGCACGCCCGAGCGATCCACGTAGTGGCCGCGCACGTCGGCGCCCTTGTCCTTGACCAGCACGTCGTAGCGCTGCGCGTCGGTCAGCCGCTCGATGCCGCCGGCCTGCAGCGGATCGTTGGCGTCCAACACCACGCGCGTGCTGCCGACGAACTCGACGACGTCGCCCTTGAGCGTGGTCACGTTGCCGACGGTGGTGAGCTCAACCTCACGCGTCTCGAGCGTCCCCGACTCGCTGGGGATGAGCGCCATGATCTTCACCGGGGCCGGTGGGTTGGGCCCGCACGCGGCCAGCAGCGCGAGCACGAAGACGGTCTTCAATCGGGCCATGAAGGCGCGTCTTACTACGGAAATTTCTGCTAACGAGCCGCAACCATATGAGCGAGTTCATCAGCAGGGTGAAGCGCACGCACAGCTGCGGCGCGCTTCGGGCCAGTGACATCAAGTCGGAAGTCGTGCTGTTCGGTTGGGTGCAGAACCGGCGCGATCACGGCGGCCTCATCTTCATCGACCTCCGCGACCGCGACGGCTTGACGCAGATCGTCTTCGACCCGGGCATCTCGAAAGACGCGCACAAGCTGGCTGAATCGCTGCGCAGCGAGTGGGTCATCGGTATCCGCGGCGAGGTGCGTTCGCGCGGCATGCAGTGGTCGAAGAAAGAGAACAAGGAAGTCCCCGCGACCAACCCGAACCTCGCGACCGGCGAGATCGAGGTCTATGTGTCGTACGCGGAGATCTTCAACCGCGCCGAGACGCCGCCGTTCGAGATCAGTGAACACTCGCAGACCAGCGAAGAGAAGCGCCTCGAGCACCGCTACCTCGACCTGCGCCGGCCCAACCTGCAGAAGACGCTCATCACGCGCTCGAAGATGAACGCCGCGGTGCGCAGCTACTTCCACGCCAACGGCTTCCTCGAGCTCGAGACGCCGTTCATGGGCCGCTACACGCCGGGTGGCGCGCGCAACTTCCTCGTCCCCTCGCGGCTCAACCCCGGCAAGTTCTACGCGCTCGCCGAGTCGCCGCAGCTCTACAAGCAGCTCTTCATGGTGGCGGGCTTCGAGCGCTACTTCCAGATCGTGAAGTGCTTCCGCGACGAAGCCCTGCGCCTCGATCGCCAGCCCGAGTTCACGCAGATCGACGTCGAGATGTCGTTCGTGAAGCAGGAAGACATCTTCGAGATCATCGAAGGCCTGCTGAAGCGCCTCTGGAAAGAGGTGCACAACATCGACATTCCCACGCCGTTCCCGCGCATGAACTTCGACGAGTCGATGTCGAAGTACGGCAACGACAAGCCCGACCTGCGCTTCGGCATGCCGCACGTGGTGCTCAACGACCTCGTCGCGAAGTTCGGCGCTGAGGGCGGCGTCGCCCCGCTGTGGGACACGCTGCAGCAGAAGGGCCTCATCAAGGCGATGGTGGTCTCGCCGGTCGCCGACGGCCAGCACGACGCCAACGTGGTGAAGGCGAAGGCCGAGGCGTTCCGCGCGGCCAACCCCAACCCGACGGCCAAGATCCCGCCTCCGCCGAAGGAGCTGTCGCGCAAGGAGATCGAAGAGACCGAGGCGTACGTGGTGGGCATGGGCGCCAAGGGCCTCGCGCGCGCCAAGATCGCCGAGAACGGCGAGTGGACGCAGGCGCCGCTGTTCAAGACCGCCACGCCTGAGTTCAAGGCGGCGATCATCGAAGCCACGGGCGCGAAGCCGGGTGACCTGATCCTCTTCCAGTTCGGGTCTGAGGCGAAGGTTCACACCATCATGGCGAACCTCCGCGTGTACCTCGCGAAGAAGCTCTGGCTGATCCCGGAGTACGGCGCTGGCGGGAAGTGGAACTTCCTGTGGGTCGTGAACCCGCCGCTGTTCGAGTACGACGAAGAGTCGAAGACCTGGGCCGCGGCGCACCACGCCTTCACGCGCCCGATGGACGAGTGCCTGCAGTACCTCGAGGCTGACTCGTTCGACCCGGCGAAGGTCTACTGCTACCGCTACGACGTGGTGCTCAACGGCTTCGAGATCGGCGGCGGCTCCATCCGTCTCCACGACCCGGTCGTGCAGGCCAAGGTCTTCAAGGCCATGGGCATCAGCGATGAAGACGCGCGCAGCAAGTTCGGCTTCCTGCTCGACGCGCTCAAGTACGGCGCTCCGCCGCACGGTGGCCTCGCGCTCGGCATGGACCGCCTCGCGTTCCTCATCACCGAGACCGAGTCGCTGCGCGACGTCATCCCGTTCCCCAAGACGCAGAAGGGCACCGACCTGATGACGCTCGCGCCCGGCGACGTCGACGAGAAGCAGCTGCGCGAGCTCTATGTGAAGTCCACGCCGCCCGCGAAGGGCTGAACGACCATGGCGCTCACCACCTTCGAGCGGAGGTCGGTGATGCCGGTGCCGGCCGACGCGTTGTTCGCCTGGCACGCGCGCCCCGGTGCGTTCGAGCGGCTCAACCCGCCGTTCGCGCCTGCCGAGATTGAAGAGCGCAGCGGCGGGCTCGAGGTCGGCGCGCGCACCATCGTGCGCATTCCCGTCGGGCCCACGAAGCAGCGCTGGGTGGCAGAGCACACGGCGTACGAGCCGGGCCGCATGTTCCGCGACGAGCAGGTCAGCGGCCCTTTCTCGAAGTGGATCCACACGCATCGCTTCGAGCCGCGCGCAGACGGCACCAGCGAGCTCATCGACACCATCGAGTACGCGCTGCCGCTCGGTGGCGGCGCAGGCCTCGGCAACTGGTTCGCCGAGCGCACGCTGGAGCGCACGTTCGCCTATCGCCACGCGGTCACGATGGCTGATCTCACGCGTCACACGGGCCCCAAGCGCGTCTTCGCGATCGCTGGCGCCAGCGGCCTCGTGGGTACGGCGCTGCGGGCGTTTCTGTCAGCAGGCGGGCACGAGGTGCGCGTGGTGAAGCGCGGTGACTTCTCGTCGCTCGACGGCGCAGAGGTCGTCGTCAACCTCGCGGGTGCAGGCATCGCCGACGCGCGCTGGAGCGAGGACCGCAAGCGTCTGCTGGTCGAGAGCCGCGTCGACTACACGCGGAAGCTCGTGGCGGCCGCGCGCGGCGTGAAGGTGTGGATTCAGGGCTCGGCCATCGGCGTCTATGGCGAGCGCGGCGACGAGGTGTTGACCGAGGCCTCGGCGCCCGGCCCGACCGGCGAGCGCACCACGAAGTTCCTCTCGAAGCTGTGCCTCGACTGGGAGGCGGCGGCCGAAGGCGCCGCGCCGCGCGTAGTGCTGCTGCGCACCGGCATCGTGCAAGCAGCGCAGGGCGGGGCGCTGTCCAAGCTGTTGCCGGCGTTCCTCGTCGGCGCCGGCGGCCCCATCTCGAGCGGCAAGGCGTGGCAGAGCTGGGTGTCGCTCGAAGACATGCTCGGGCTCATTCTTCACGCCGCGCAGCACGACTCGGTGACGGGTGCCATCAACGCGTCAGCGCCCAACCCGGTCAACAGCAGCGAGTACGCGCGCGTGCTGGGGCGGGTGCTGTCGAGGCCCGCCATCGCGCCGCTGCCGGCGTTCGCGCTGCGCGCGTTGTTCGGCGAGTTGGCCGACGGCGCGATCCTCGCGAGTCAGCGCGCGGTGCCGGAAGCCGCGCTGGCGAGCGGCTTCGAGTTCCTGCACGCCGAGCTGGAACCCGCGCTGCGCTTCACGCTCGGGCGCTGACCTCAGGGACAGCCGGCGTCGGGGCGATTGCTGGTGGCCTGCGGGCTGATGATGACGCCCGGGCCGAAGTCGCAGTCGCTCGCCACGTTGATGTGGATGCGCCCGACGCCGCCGCCTCCTCCTCCGCCGTAGACGCCCACGCCCTCGTCGCCGCCAGCCGTCGCCGCGGTAGCGCCCGCAGCGCCGTCGCCACCGCCGCCGAAGGCGATGAGCCCCGCACCTGCGGCGGGCGTGGCGTCGTCGCGACCGTCTGCGCCATTCCCGTCGTAGGTCTGTTGCCCGCCGCCGCCGCCGTTGCTCGCGAGCGCCCCGGTCGTGGCGACGACGCGCACTGCCTCAATCTTGATGTCTCCGCCGCTGCCTCCACCGTTGCCCGCCTGGAACGCAGTGCCGCCCCGACCTCCGCTTCCCGGCGCGGTGATGACGCCGCCGGACAGAAAGACCGTGTTCCGCGCGATGAGCTGCACTGCGCCGCCGCCGGGCGCGCGGCCGTCGCTGTTGTTCCCACCTCGTCCGCCCGGGCAGCCGCCTCGCAGCGCCACGCCGCCGTTGACACCACCGCCGCTGCCGACCGGCGCACCCACAGCAGTGCCGCCCGTGGCCCCGGCGGAACCGAAACCGCCGCCGCCGCCTCCAGACTGGCTGAACGTACCTCCACCTCCGGTGCCGCCCGCGCCAACCGCGCCGCAGTCCTGTGCGCCTGAGCGCGCGCGGATCGTGCCGAAGACGGTGATGTCCTTCATGGACACGAGGATCACTGGCCGCGCACCGATGAGGCGCAGCGTCGAGCCCGTCGCGATCTCGAGGTCATCGAACGCCAACACGAGCGTGGCGATGCCGCCTTGCTCGATGGACGCATGACTCAGCGGAGGCAGTGACGCGCAGCCATTCACCATCGTCGGCGCGCCCGACGTACCGGTGTCGATCTCCGTGACGCCGCAGTCGAAGACGCTCCGGCCGGTGGACGGCGTCGGAATCTGCTCGGGCGTGATGTTGGTCGGCACGAACGGGAAGGGCGGAATGCAGGCCGCGCTGCCGTTGCAGACGCCGCCGTCGTCACACGCGGTCCCTGCGTCGAACGCGTCGTACACGCAGCCGCCGTCGGCGTCGCAGCGGCTCGACGTGGCGCACGAGCGCGGAGGACAGCTCACCTGCGAACCCACGCACTCGCCGTCGGCGGCGCAGCGGTCGTTCACCGTGCAGGTGTTGAAGTCCGTGCAGTCGGCGTCGGGGACGACCGCGTACTCGCACCCACCGTCAGCGACGCAGGCGCCGATGGCCTGCCGACACTGCGCAGAAGGCGGCGTGTTGCAGACCTTCGGCGCGCCGCTGCAGGCGCCGTCGATGCCGCAGCGGTCTTGCTGCGTGCACGGGTCGCTGTCGTCGCAGTCGACGCCCGGGTTCGCCGGGTAGTGGCAGCCATCGCTGACGACGCAGACGCCGCCCGTCTGGAAGCACACAGAAGGAGGCGTGTTGCACGTGACCTGCGCGCCGCCGAGGCACTGGCCGCCCTGGCACGTCATGCCTTCAATGCAGGCGTTCTCGGTGCGGCAGCTCGCGCCGTCGCAGTCGCTGTCGGCGCAGTCCTCACGACCGTCGCCGTCGTCATCGAGGCCGTCGCCGCAGTTCAGCTCGGTCGCCGGGCGCTCGACGCGCAAGACGAGCTCGGCGGCGACGACCCGCCCCGTGGCGAACGTGGCGCGCACCGGCATCGCGAGCTCATCAGGCACGGTGAGCTGCGTACACGCGGCGTCTGCGTAGCCCCTCGCGCTCAGCTCGATCTCGAACGGAAACTCCCCGCGGCCCACGGCGACGTCGAGCGACTCTTCGCCGGCGATCGGCATGCAGATCGTCTCGAGCGTCAGCGCGCCGCCCTTCGCGATCACCTTCGTGTGCGTCGACGCGAGGTCGGCGTCGAGGCGCACCTTGAGCGCGATGGCCGAGCTGCCGTTGCCGGGCGAGCAGCCGATGAGGAGCACCACCACCGCCAGTCCGAAGCGCTTCATGGCTGCACCTCCGCGACGTCTCGACCTTCGCCGAAGCCCAGAATGGCGAACGGCGCTGGTTTCTCTTTCAACACCGCTTCGAGCACTTCCACGGGCTCGTCTTCACCGTCGTCGGCGAGCGGGAACGTGCCGTAGTGCATCGGCACCGCGGTCGTGGCCTGGAGATCGATCGCCGCCTGCACCGCCTCGCTCGGCGACATGTGAATCGGCGCCATGAACCACTCGGGCTTGAACGCGCCGATGGGCACGATCGCCAGCCGCATGGGCCCCAGCTTGTCGGCGATGGCCTTGAAGTGCGGCCCGTAGCCCGTGTCGCCGCCGAAGTACGCGCGCCCCGGCTTGCCTTCGATGACCCAGGCGCTCCAGAGCGTGCCGTCGGAAATCAAAGAGGCCGCGGTTCGAGAAGTGCTGGTTGGGCACGCTGCGCACCACCACGCTCTTCACGTCGCGCGAGTCCCACCAGTCGAGCTCGACGACGTTGGTGAGGCCCTTGCCTTCGAGGAACGCCTTGTTGCCGAGGCCCGCGAAGAACTGCGCCGTCGGCCACGTCTTGTTGATGCGCTGGAGCGTGGCGATGTCCATGTGATCGTAGTGGTTGTGTGAGAGCACCACGACGTCGATGCGCGGCAGGTTCTCGAACTTGATCCCCGGCGGCCGCACGCGCGAAGGCCCCGCGAAATCGAACGGACTGACGCGGTCTGAATAGACAGGGTCCGTCAGCACGTTGACGCCATCGAGCTGAATCAAGGTCGTCGCGTGGTTGATGAAGGTCACGCGCATCGTCGAGCCGCTGACCTCGTACGGCGGCGGCAAGCCGTAGGGCTCTTCACGGTACGCCTTCCACGGCCCCGGCTTGCGCGTCGTCTGCCACTTGAGCAGCGGCCCGAGGCCCGACAACCCGAAGCCGCCGACGCGTGGCGGTGCGTCCGGCGTGAGGAAGTGTTCGCCGTCGAAGTGCGACGTCTTCTCGCCGCGCCACATGGGCGCAGACAACGAGCACCCACCAATGAGCGCCAGCGTCACCAGCACCGTCAGCGTGATGATCGACCCGAGCGCGCCGCGGCGAAGACGACGGACATTCATCAACGGGTGCTCTATTCCCAAAGGTGCGCTGGCGTCGAGTGCTAGAACCACGCGCGCCGATGCGCAGCGCCGCCGAGACCTCGCTCACGCAGTTGCCGAGCTTCCCGACGGGCGCGCTGCCGCCTCCCCGGGCCCGGGTGCTCGACGCGAAGTCGGAGCTGTTCGCCGCAGCTGGCGGGCGTGGCTCCGTCGACGATCTCGATCGCCTCAGCTACGCGCGCGACATGTGGCCGTTGGCGCTGCTGTGGGTGCGCCAGGGCCGCACGCCGCCGCCGCCCGACGCGGTGGTGTGGCCGTCGACCGACGAAGAGGTGTCCAACGTCATCGCGCTCGCGCGCCGCCGTCGCTTCGCCGTCATTCCGTATGGCGCCGGCTCGGGCGTGTGTGGCGGCACGTGGGCGCTCGACGGCGGCGTGACGCTGGATCTCAAGCGCTTCGATTCCATCGGTGAGGTCGACGCCGCGACGCGCTCGGTGGAGGTCGGTGCCGGTGTGCTGGGCGAGACCCTCGAGCGTCGACTGAACGCGCGCGGCTACACGCTGGGCCACTTCCCTTCGTCGATCTCCACGTCGACCGTCGGAGGCTGGCTCGCGGCGCGCAGCGCGGGTCAGTTCTCGAGCAAGTACGGGAAGATCGAAGACATGGTGCTGTCGGCGCGCGCGGTCCTCGGCACCGGCGAGCGCGTCACCACGCCCGAGCGCCCGTTCAGCGGGCCCGATCTCGCGGCGCTGCTGCTGGGCTCCGAAGGCACGCTGTGCGCGTTCACGTCCGCGAAGCTACGCGTCTTCCCCTTGCCGGAGGGCCGAGCGTTTCACGGCTTCGAGTTCAACTCCGTCGAGCAGGGGCTCGAGGCCATTCGGCTCCTCTTCAGGGACGGGCTGCGGCCCGCGGTGGTCAGGCTCTACGATCCGTTCGACACCGCGTTCGTCGGCAAGGGGAAGGGCGAGCAGAAGTCGGTGACGCCGCCTTCGCTGCGCACCACGTTGCAGACGAAGGTCTTGCCGTCGTTGTTGCGCGGCGTGACGCGGCAGACGCTGGGCCGCCCCGAGTTGATGAACCAGTTACAGCGCGCGTTCCGCCGCAGCCGGCTCATCTTGATGTTCGAAGGCGACGCTGCGCGGGCCGAGGCCGAAGACCGCTCGGCGACCGCGATCTGTCGGCAGCTCGGCGCCGAAGATCTCGGCGAAGCGCCGGGCCGCGCGTGGCTCGCGCGCCGCTACGACGTCAGCTACCGCATGTCGCGCCTGCTCGAGTCGGGCACCTTCGCCGACACCATGGAGATCGCCGCGCCGTGGGAGTCCGTGCATCGCATCTACGAAGCGGTGCATCACGCGGCGTCGAAGTTCGCCTTCGTGCTCTGCCATTTCAGCCACGCGTACGCCGACGGGTGCTCGCTCTATTTCTCGTTCGTCGGCTCGGGCACGTCAGAGGCCGACATGGAGACGCGGTACCACCAGCTGTGGCGCGCGGCGTTGTCGGCGGCGACGAGCGCGGGCGGCAACGTGAGCCACCACCACGGCGTCGGACTGCTCAAGGCGCGGGCGCTGCAAGACGCGCTCGGTGACGGTCGCCACGCGCTGCGCGGGCTGAAGCAGCTCTTCGATCCCGACGGGGTGATGAACCCCGGAAAGTTGGGCCTGTGAGTCCTTCCATCGGGTCGTGGGCGCGCAACACGACGCGCGGGCGCATCGCCGAGCCTCGCGATGAGCGCGAGCTTCAGGAGGTGCTGCACGTGCTCGCCGATCGCGGCGCCACCCTGAACGGCGAGCTGACGCTGTCTCGTGCGCGGCTCAACGAGGTCGGCGTCGTGGAGCAGGGCTCGATGTGCATCGGCGTCGGCGCGGGCGTCGTGCTGAAGGACCTCGACGCGATGTTGACCCCGCACGGGCTGTCGCTGGGTCCGCTCACGCCGGCGGCGATGGCACTGCCGCTCGCCGATTTTCTCGAGGGCCCCTACGCCGGGCTGCGCTCCATCCCCGGCGGGCGACTGGAACCCGTGACCGCGTCGCTCCGTGCGCTCATGTCTGACGGCAAGAAGCTGCAGACCTCGTCGGCGCCGCGCAGCGCGGCAGGGCCTGATCTCAACGCGCTCGTCCTCGGCGGGCATGGTCGCCTCGCCCTGGTGACGCACGCGGTGGTGCGCTGCGTGCCGTACCCGGAGCGCGACGTGCGCGTGGCCTGCTTCTCGCTGCCGACGGCGGGCGCTTTTGTGTCGGCGATGCAGCGCGCTCTGGCTGAGGGCTTCTGGCCCTGGCGTGTACACGTCGACCCGCGCGGCGGTGCGGTGCGCGTCGAGGTGCGTTGGGCGGCGAGCGTCGGCAGCGTCGAGCGCGACCGCGAGCTGCTCCTGCGCTGTGTCGCTGCGGTTGAGGGCCGTGCCGTCGCACAGCACGAGCAAGACACGCCCATGGCGACGGAGTTCGAGGCGACCTGGTCTGCGGTGCAGGCGTCGCTCGAGGAAGGACATCGTTTGCAGCTGTTTCGCTTGTCGTTGGCGTCCGTCGTGGCGCGCGGCGAAGTGCAGGGGCTCCGCCTCGACGCGCCTTCTTCATGGAGCCCGTTCTCGGAGCGCCTGTTGCCGCTCGACACGCGGGCCGTGCTCGGTGGACGCGTGCCATGACCGCCACCGATCGCCACGCGCAGGCGTACACGTATTGCTCGCTGTGCCCGAAGATGTGTCGCTTCTCGTGCCCCGTGTCCGAGGCCACGCAGAACGAGACGCACTCGGCGTGGGGAAAGATGACGGCCGCGCACCTCGTGCAGCTCGGCCAACGCCCGCTCGATGAATCGGCGTCGAAGGCGGTGCATGCCTGCACCGGCTGCGGGCGCTGCACGAGCTTCTGCAAGCACGAGAACACCGTCGGCGACGCGCTCTTCGCCGCGCGCGAGCAGACCGTGAAGACGGGCGTGCAGCCGAAGGGCGCCGCGTCAACGCTGGCTACCTTCACGCAGTCTCAGAACCCGTTCGGCCGCGAGCTCTCGAGCCTCGTCAACAGCTGGCGCAGCGAGACGCCAGTGCGTTACCCGCTGTTTCCTGGCTGCAGCACCCTGGTGAAGCGCCCCGAGTTGATCGAAGACACCGTCGCTGTCTCCCAGGCCTTCGGCGCGCCGATGGGCGTCGCGCGCGTGGCGTCACGTTGCTGCGGGTATCCGCTCTACGCCGCCGGCGCGCATGACGCGTTCGCCGAGCACGCGCGCGCCACGGCCACGCTGCTCGATGAAGTGCCCGAGCTGGCGGTGCTGGACGCTGGCTGCGCGTACACGCTGCGCGCGGTCTACCCACGCTTCGGCGTCACGCTGAAGACGCGCGTGCGCACCGTCGTCGAGGTGCTCGAAGAGAACCTGAGCCACGCGCCCGAGAAGCCGCCGTTGGACGAAGCGGTCGGCTACCACGACGCCTGTCACCTCGGTCGAGGGCTCGGTCAGTACGAGGAGCCACGCGCGTTGCTGCGGCGCGCGGTGAAGGTCGTCGGCGAGGCGGCCTCGACGCGAAAAGAGGGTGGTTGCTCCGGTGGCGGAGGTTTGTTGCCGCGCACGATGCCGGACACCTCGGTCGAAGTGGCGCGGCGCCAGGCGAATGAGCTCGACGGCGCGGTCGTCACCGCGTGCCCGACGAGCAAGCGCATGTTCGAGCGCGCCGGCAAGACGTCGTTCGATCTTCTGTCGTTGCTCCGTCGTTGGGTGGAGAGCTGAGAAATGAAGACCTTCTTCGTGGTGAACCCCAAGAGCGCAGGCGGCGCGACCGGCAAGCGCTGGGGCGAGCTGGTCGCCACCATCGCGCGCACGCTCTCGGACTTCGGCGTGGAGTTCACCCGCGGCGAGATGGACGCCATGCACATCGCGCGGAAGGCCATCAAGAGCGGCTACGAGTGCATCGTCGCGGTCGGCGGTGACGGCACCATCAACGAGGTGGTGAACGGCTTCTTCGAAGACGGCGTCGTCATCAACCCCCACGCAGCGCTGGGCGTGCTGCCGCGCGGCACCGGCGGTGACTTTCGCAAGACCTTCGACTGGGACCTCAACTCTGACGAGGCCATCGCGCGCTTGAAGACGCCCGACACCCGGCCCTTCGACGTGGGGTTGCTCGAGTTCCGCGCGCACGACGGCAGCACGAAGCAGCGCTACTTCGCGAACATCGCCAGCTTCGGTGTCTCAGGGCTCGTCGATCAGGAGGTCAACAAGACGAGCAAGGCCCTCGGAGGAGCAGTCTCGTTCGCCATCGGCTCGCTCAAGGCTCTCTCGAAGTACCGCGACGCGAAGGTGCTGGTGCGCTTCGACGACCAGCCAGCCGAGGCGCTCACCATCACCACGCTCGCGGTCGCCAACGGCAAGTACTTCGGCGGCGGCATGAAGGTGGCGCCTGAGGCCGACGTGAGTGACGGCATCTTCGACGTCACGGTGTGGAGCGGCTACGGCCTCTCGGACTTCGTGATTCGCAGCAAGGGCGTCTATTCCGGTGCGCACGTGAACTGGAAAGGCACGCGCACGCTGCGCGCGAAGAAGGTGCACGCCGAGAGCGACGAGAAGGTGCTCATCGACTGCGATGGCGAGCAGCCCGGCACCTTGCCGGCGACGCTCTCGATTCTCCCCGGCGCGATTCGCTTGAAGGTCTGACCCGTGGCGCTCGGTTCGTTCCCTGTCTCTGTCGAACACCGCGTGCAGTGGGGCGAGATGGACGCGTTCGGCCACGTGAACAACGCGAACTACCTGCGCTGGTTCGAGTCGGCGCGCATCGCGTACTTCGAGGCCACCGGCATCGCGAC
Organism: uncultured Archangium sp.; assembly: GCA_964459885.1. Taxonomy (GTDB): domain Bacteria; phylum Myxococcota; class Myxococcia; order Myxococcales; family Myxococcaceae; genus Archangium_A. Next base: position 3,908 of record CAYWON010000136.1, on the reverse strand, counting down.
GACATCAGCTGATGGCTCTCCGTGGGCGCCGATTTTGGGGCGCGCGACCGTCGATTTCCGGAAGCCCGTGAAGTACCCCGACGTCGTGAAGGTGTTCGCCACCGTCACGAAGTTCGGGAACACGAGCTTCACGATGGCGTACCGCGCTGAATCCCGCTCGCTGGGCGTGGTGGCGGAAGGTGAGGCCATCGTGGTGCTGCTGAACCCGCAGACCGGCGCGAAGCTCGCCGTGCCTGACGAGCTCAGGCTCGCCGTCGAGAAGCTGGAGTCCTGAGTCGGTGGAACGCGACTCGAGGGCCGAGCTGGAGCGCGTGCAGGCCGAGCTCGCGCTGGTGCGACGTCAACTCGCGGAAGCTGACGACGCAGGGGCTGCGGCCCGCGCGGCGCTCAAGCACGCCATCGACACGGCACAGCAGGCGCTCGCTGCCGAGGACGCGCGTACGGCGGGCCTCGAGGCCGAGCTCCGCGTGCTCGAACCCCACGTGGCGCACCTTCGGCGAGAGCTCGACAAGAAGCGGGAAGAAGACGAACTCCTCGCCCGCGGCGCGACGATGCGCGACCAGCCCTGGGTGCCGCACGGCCAGGACGGTCGGTTGGTGTACCGGCGGACGCAGAACGGCAAACGCATCGAGATGAACGTCTCGGAGAAGTCGCTGCCGCTCGTGCGCCGCGCGCGGTCTCCGTACCTGTTCGTCGCCATCGTGGCGTTCGCGCTGCTGGTGTTGTGGTGGGTGCAGCGATGAGTGACGAACTCGACGCTGTTCTGGAGCGGACGAGGCGAGCGCTCGAGGTGGCGCGCGCGGATCTGGAGCGCGCGAGAGACGCCGGCTCGTTGGACGCCCTCGCGGCGCGGCTGAACGCCGTTCAAGGCCAGCTCACTTCCCGTCGTGACGCGAACGCTGCGCTCGAGGCCCGAGCCCGTGTGCTGCGAGACGAGGAAGCGAGCCTCAACACCGCGCTCGGTCGGTGAGCGCCGCCGAAAAATGGCCCCGAAATTCCAGGGTTCTGTGAAGCGCGTTGGCAGTGATGCCGCAGGACGTCATCGGAAAACATTCCGATGACTCCGGTATGCCTTCGTCCCTCACCGCGGTCGATCAGCGTCGTTTCTCAACCCTCTCGGCGCGCCTCGAACGCGGCGAACTTGGAGTCGGCGCCAACGGCGGCGCGGTGAAGGCGCTGGAGAGCGTGCTGACGACGCTCGGCTTCACGCCCGGCACCGTCGACACGTCCTTCGACGCGCGCACGCAGGGCACGCTCAAGAACTTCCAGTCTTCCATGGGGCTCAAGGCCACCGGCACGTTGGACGTGAAGACGCTCGACGCGCTGAAGCGCGCGCTCACCGCGAAGCGGGCCGACCCGTCGCTGCTGCAGCGCGGTCAGAAGAGCGACGCCATCGCCAAGGCGGAGCGACAGCTCGCCGCGCTCGGCTACGACGTCGGCGCGAAGGACGGCATCGCTGACGCTTCGTTCGCGCGCGCCGTGAAGGGCTTCAAGGCCGATCAGCCCACGATCAAGAGCACGACCGGTCGCATCGGCGCTGACGGGCTGGAGGTGCTGGCGAAGGAAGCCGGTGCGCTGCGCCACGCGCCGTACCGCGGCCGGCTCGCGCTGACGAAAGAGCAGCAACGCCAGGACACGGTGCTGGCGTCGCTGAGCGAGCGAAAGAGCGCTGATGGCACCGGCGGCCTCGGTGAAGGCGGCGCGCGGCCTGCCGTGCAGATGCTGCAGACGCGGCTCAAGGCGGCCGGCTTCGATCCGAAGCACGTCGACGGTGTCTTCGACGAGCGCACGCGCGGCGCGCTCGAGGCCTTTCAACGCGCGTCGGGCGTGCCGGTGACGGGCCGCCTCGACCCCGCTACGTGGAAGAAGCTCTCGAAGAGCATCATCAACACCGCGGACGCCACCGCGCCGCTGCAGACGCTTCACGAGAAGTCGAAGGCCGTACGCGCGACCGAACAGCTGCTGACGAAGGCCGGCTTCAAGCCCGGCGACGTCGACGGGCTCTTCTCGAAGCAGACCGAGGCCGCGGTGCGCGCGTTCGAGAAGCGGGCGGGGCGCACGGTCGACGGTCGCATCGGCGCGGGAGATCTCATCGCGCTCAAGAAGCTGGCGCAGCCGTTCCGTGAGCCGAAGGCCGACTACCGCCACCTGAGCTGGCGCGGGGTCACCGCGAGCGGTCGCACCATCGAGCTGGTGAACCAGGCCGAAGCGTGGGCCGCGAAGCGCGGCGTGAAGCCCGGCTGGCCGCTCTTTCAGGGCAGCTACAACCACGGTGTCGGCGCGTCGGCGGGCACGCACGACGGCGGCGGCGCGCTCGACTTCAACACCGAGGGCCGGTCCCTCAGGGACATCCGCGTCATGGTCGAAGCGTTGCGTCGCGCCGGCTTCGCCGCGTGGCACCGGCCGTGGAGCGACGACCACATCCACGCCATCGCCATCGGCGATCGCGACCTCTCGTCAGAAGCGCGCTCGCAGGTCGCCGAGTATTTCCGCGGCGGCGACGGCCTCGTCGGCTCGGCGCCAGACCCGCACAGCGGCATCGGCCGCCCCGTGCCGGAGTGGGCGAAGCGCTTCCGTCCGTAGTGATGTGAAACCCGAAATCGGGAAACTCGGTCCCGAATTCAGGAACATAACGAAGCCTCTTGGAACGTAGAGAGCGCGCCGGCCGGAACGCAGTCTTCTCCGAAAGGCACTCTTCAATGTTTCGTCGTTCTGTCGTGATCTCCGCCCTCGTCGCTGCCGCCGCGTGCGGCGGGCCGGGCACTGAAATGGACGCAGGCGTCGACGCCGGCGTCTCGATGCTCGTCATGAACACCCGCACCCGCGATGCGTGCGGCGAGTTCGTCGGCGTGCTGGGGCCGTACATCCCCGACGAGGTCGGCCACTGGTCGGGCACGCGCCTGACGCCGCCGCACTATCCGTTCACCGTCGAGGCGGTTGAGTACGACACGTACACCGACGACGTGCCGGGCTGCGACGTGACGGTCACGCACCGCGTGCGCCTCTACAAGGTCGCGCGCACCGCCGGCTTCCCCACGGCTCCGTCAGCCGACGGCGGCGTGGTGGCCGAGGTCACCGTGACGCCCAGCACCGGCACTCGCTCGTCGTGGTCGGGCAGCGACGGCGGCTTCCGCGGTGAAGCCGTCTCGCTCCCCATCACCGGTGTGACGCTGAACGCCGACGAAGAGCTCGTGGTGTCCGTCGAGTACGCCGGCAACCAGGCGGGCGACCAGGCGCTGTGCCTCTACGCGTGCCCCACCGACGTCGACGCGGGCATCGTCACGCGCTCGGGCCTCGACTTCTGGAGCAACGCCGTCGCCGAGCCCTACTCGTGGCTCGACCTGCACGCCGACTTCATGTCGGAGGCGCAGCTCACGGTGCGCATGCGCGGTCGCTGAAGCCATGCGAGCCCTGCCTCTGGCGGTGGTCAGCCTCGTCGTCGCTGCGTGCGGCGGCGACGAGGTGTGGTTGTCAAAGCGCGTGCGTCAGGCGTCGATCTACGGCCCTGACGATCGCACCGAGGTCGTCGACGCGATCGAGCCCTGGCGCTCGATGGGCGAGCACAGCGTGGTCTCGCTGTTGCGCCCGAAGACGCTGGCGAAGCGGCAGCTCGATTTCTGCGGCGGCTCGCCCGCCACGTACGGCGGGCCCACTGTCGGTGAAGAGAACGGGCTGTGTCCGTCGGTGCGCTTCCAGGATCAGCCGGCCGTTGCGGGCTGCAGCACGACGCTCGTCGCGCCGACGCTGCTGCTGACCGCGAAGCACTGCGTCGTGGAAGGCGTGCGCTACATGGCGCTCACCGACTTCGTGATGCGTGGCGACGGCGGTCTGCCGGAGCTCACCACCGACGACGTGTACGCCGTGAAGCGCGTGCTGGTCAGCGACACGCAGGACCTCGCGATGCTCGA
>CAYWON010000135.1:0-19483 GCA_964459885.1 uncultured Archangium sp. | reverse complement strand
GACGAAGGCTGCAGCGGGCTCGCGGGCCGGGCTTTTTGCAGCCCTCGCGCGCTCAAGTCGCAGGCGCGTCGATCCACAACACGGCACACGCCGCGTCTGCGGTGACGCTGAGCCGCCCCGGCCCCACGTCGAGCCCATCACCAGCGTTGAGCTTCGTGCCGGCGGTCACGGCGCCATCGAGCGCGAGCAGGTAACCGATGCGCCCGGCTTCGACGTCGAGCTGCTCGGCGCCGCCCGCAGCGAGGTCGACCCACCACACCTTCGCGTCGCAGCGCAGCGGCATGACGTCGTCACCTGCGATGAGCTGGCGGCCGTTCTTCTTCGCGAGGTCACGCTGAAAGTACGCCGGCTCGCCACCCCGGGCGTTCGGCTCGAACCAGATCTGCAGCATGCGCGTGGGCGCGTCGGTGTCGTTGCCTTCGGCGTGCACGATGCCGTTTCGCGACGAGATGAGCTGCGCCGAGCGGGGCGGCATTACCGAGCCGTGCGCCTGGTCGCCGTGGTGACTCAGCGTGCCGTGCAGCACGACGCTGAGAATCTCCATGTCGCGGTGCGGGTGCAGCGGGAACCGCGAGTGCGGCGCGAAGGTCGCGTCGGCCAGCACCAGCAGCGGGCCGCGGCGCGAGCCCTGACCCGCGGCGGGACCCACGGTGGCGATGAAGTGGTCTCGCAGCGAGAGCCACGGCAGCTCCGTGGCGGGCAAGGACTCGAGCGGGCGGTGTTGAACGCGGGCCATGGGCTTCTCCTCTGGAGTGCGTCGGCACGCCGTCAGCGCGATGAGGCCGGTGATGGCGCTGCGGCGTTCGAGCTTCATGCCCCTCTGTATGCCGCTGGCCTGCGTGGTTGACGAGCCCACGAGGACGCACAGAGTATGTGCGCCAATGCACATTGATTGGAGCGGCCTGCAGACCGTCGAGGCGTTGGTGCGAGTCGGCGGCGTTCAGGCGGCCGCGGCCGAGCTCGGGCTGCGTCACACGACGGTCTCGCGTCGCGTGGAGGCGTTGGAGCGCGGCCTGGGCGTCACGCTCTTCATTCGTGGGCCTCGATTGGTGCCGACGCCGCTCGCGCGGGAACTGGCGCAGCGGGCGGCGGCGATGCGGCCTGTCGCGGCCGAGGTGAACGATCTCCTCTCGCACGCGCGCCGGGCGACCGAAGGACGGCTCGTCGTGGCGACGAGCGATGTCCTCGCGCCGCTCCTCTTCTCTGCGCTGGCGAAGGAAGACCTGCCGCACGTCGAAGTGCGCGTGTCAGACGCCGTCGCAGACCTCGCGCCTGGCGTCGTCGACGTCGCGCTGCGGCCGGGGCACGAGCCGGCTGCGGGTCTTCGTGGACGTCAGCTCGGACGACTGCGGCTCGGCGTGTTTCGCGCCCCAGGGAGCGCCGACGCGTGGGTCCAGCCGACGACGGCGTTGAGAGGGAAGCGCTCGATGCGCTGGTGGCGAGCGGTGCCGGAAGCGGGAGCTGCACGTGTTTCCTGCGACTCGTTGGCGGCGATGCGTGACGCGTGCGCGGCGGGCCTGGGTCGCGCGGTCCTACCGGTATTCCTCGCGCGCGCGACGCCACGGCTGCGCCTCGAACGCGAACTGGACGACACCACGCCGGTGTGGCTGCTGACGGCGCCGGTGCGCGGGGAAGAAGCGAAGGCGCTGCGCGAGCGGCTGGCGAAGGCGCTCCGTTCGCTCGACGACGTCTGGGCGTGAAGCGCGCTGTTTCGCGTGTCGTGCGCCTGCGCCGACCCGTGGAGCGACGTTGCTACGTCTCCGCCATCGGGGAGGAGGAGGACCTCGTGGTGTGGCGAACCCAGCGGTCGCGTCGCCACCGCGCCATCGGCACGGCGCGAGGTGAGCCCAACTGTCGGCGGGAATAGAGCGACGGCGGCCATTCTCACGGACAGAACGAGCCCTCCTCCATCGTCAGCTGCGCCCCTTCGCTTGGAGGTCGCGAGGCAAGCAGGCGACGTGCATCGCAGCACGGCGACGTTGCCTGACGCCCTCATCGAGGCAGCGTCTTCGCGCTCTGAGTCAGCACGCGGAGGCCCGTTCGCGACGAACCGTGCAGGACGAGGCGCAGCGTCGTTGAGCCCTCCCTCGGTTCGCCGCTTCGACGTGATGACGCTCGCGGGCAGCGCCGCTCGTGAAGCCCTCGCACCGCCTGCGACCGCGAGGGATGCAAAAAGCTCGCGCAGCGAGCCTCGCGTCACCCTCGCTTCGTCTTCGTCATGCGCGCCGCGTGTGTTCAAGTGCGCGACGCGATGAAGGTCGGTGATTGCCCCTCATGTCGCGCACCGGTGGAGTTCTCGGCCGGCTCGGCGCGCATCAAGGTCTGCGAGTACTGCAACACCGTCATCGCGCGTGACGGCGGCAACCTCGGCGCGCTCGGCAAGGTGTCAGACCTGCTCGACACCGAATCGCCGCTGAAGGTCGGGCTCTCAGGTCGCTACGGCGGCACGCCGCTCACCGTCATGGGTCGCGTGCAGAAGACGCGCGGCGACGCCTCGTGGGACGAGTGGTACCTCGCCTTCGAAGACGGCCGCGAAGCGTGGCTCGCGGAGTCCGAGGGCGACTGGAAGCTGCTGTTCCCCGTCGCGGAGCATCCCGCGTACGAGCTCGGCGCGTTCCGCCCGTTGAACCGCTTCTCGCTGCGCGACACCGAGTTCGTCGTCGAAGAGGTCGGCGACGCGCGCACCACGTCGGCGCAGGGCGAGCTGCCGGCCTTCAATCGCTCGCACGTCTACGTCGACGCCACCGGTCCGCGCGGCATGTTCTGCACGCTCGACTGGGACCGCGACGACGCGAACGAGCCGGTCGAGGTCTTCGTCGGCAACCTCGTCACGCTGGGTCAGCTGGGCTTCGACCCGTCGGAGCTCGCGCCGACGCCGCGTCGCACCGCGCTCGCCGCCGCGCGCTGCACGCAGTGCAACGGCCCGCTCGACCTGAAGGCGCCCGACGCCGCGAAGCGCGTGGCGTGCCCCTACTGCAACGCGCTGCTCGACGTGTCGCACGGCAACCTGCGCTTCCTCGAGCAGCTGCAGAAGCCCGACCACGAGCCGCTCATTCCGCTCGGCTCCGTCGGCAAGCTGCGCGAGCCCGGCGCCGACGCGAAGTCGCCGCCGACTTCGTGGACGTGCATCGCCTTCCTCGTGCGTAGCTGCGAGGTCGAGAGCGTCACCTACCCGTGGGACGAGTACCTGCTGTGGAACCGCGAGAAGGGCTTCCGCTGGCTGATGCGCGCCAACGGCCACTGGACGTGGCTCGAGCCCATCGCTGCGGGCACCTGCAGCTTCAGTCACCGCTCGGCGAAGCGGGGTGACGAAGCGTTCCGCCAGTTCCAGAGCGTGTACGTCACCACCGACCACGTCGTGGGCGAGTGCTACTGGGAAGTGAACGCGGGCGACGTGGCCGTGGCCGACGAGTACGTGGCGCCTCCGCGCTCGCTCAACGTCGACCGCACCGACAACGAAGTGACGGTGACGCTGGGCACGCTGCTCGAGGCCGAGGTGGTGAGGGACGCGTTCGTCATCAAGGCGCCGCTCTCGCAGCCGTCGGGCATCGCGCCCGCGCAGGTGAACAAGCGCCGCGTGCAGGCCGGCGAAGCGTGGACCTGGGCTGCGGTGTGGAGCGGCGCGCTGCTGGCGTTGGCGCTCCTGTTCTCCATCCTCGGCACCACCGAGACGTATTGGAGCGGCGACTTCTCGGTGCCGCCCGGCGTGACGCCGGCGAGCCCGGAAGCGCAGCGCTTCAGCGAGCCCTTCGAGGTGAAAGAGAAGGTGCCGTTGGCCGTCGAGGTGCGCGCAGACGCGCTGGTCAACAACTGGCTCGGCGTGTCGGTGGACCTGGTGAACGAGAAGACCGGCGAGGTCATCGAGGTCTACGCAGAGCCCAGCTACTACTCAGGCGGCAGCGGCGAAGACGCGTGGAGTGAAGGCAGTCGCGACGCGACCAAGCGCACCGACGTCGTCGACAAGGGCAGCTACGTGGTGCGCGTGACGCCGCACTTCGAGCCTGGGCGCGCCGTCGGCTACGCGGTGACGGTGCGCGCCGACGACGGGGTGGGGCTCTGCCCGTTCCTGCTCATCGTCGTCTTGCTGGCCTGGCCGCTCTTCTTGTCCATCAGCGCCAGCAGCTTCGAGACGCAGAAGTGGAACGACGCCGTGTTCCAGAGCGCGCCGGGGGTCAGCACGTTCCCCTACGCGAAGGACGACGACGATGAGTGAAGGAGCCCACGCATGAAGTACTTCGGCGGCCTCTGTTTGTTGCTCTACGCGGGCGTTCACACGCTGCGGCTCGACCGCTTGCCCGACGAGGAGCGCGGCGAGCTCCCGGCTTCCGTGCGCACTGCGCCGGGCGGAATTCTGCTGTGGCACGACGGCTTCATGGGAGGAAAGTGATGAAGACAGACGTTCTGTTGCAAGGCGCCGCGGCGTCGCTGTTGTTCTCGTTCATCGGCATTCTCGTGTTCGTGGCCGGCTTCTTCGTGGTGCGGAAGATGCTGCCGTTCGACGTGCACAAGGAGCTCGAGGTCGATCAGAACACCGCGGTCGGCCTCGTGGTCGCCAGCTTCATCCTCGGGCTGGCGTTCATCGTCGGCATGTCGATTCACGGCGGCTGACGTGCGCACGCTCGAGTTCTGGTTCGATTTCGCCAGCACGTACTCGTACGTGGCGGCGATGCGCGTTGAGGCGCTGTGTCAGCGCGAAGGCGTGGCGCTCGCGTGGAAGCCGTTCTTGCTCGGGCCCATCTTCACGCAGCAGCTCGGCATCAAGGACTCGCCGTTCAACTCGCAACCCGCGCGCGCGAAGTACATGTGGCGCGACCTCGAGCGGGTGAGCGCGAAGTACGCGCTGCCGTTTCTGAAGCCCGCAGTGTTCCCACAGCGCAGCATCCTCGCGGCGCGCGTGGCGTGCGCGGCGGAAGGGCAGCGCTGGCTCGGCGACTACGTACGCGGCGTGTACACGCGCGAGTTCGGTGAAGGGCGCGACATCGGGCAGCCGGACGTCATCAAGTCGGTGTTGCTGGCGCTCGACGTCGACGCGGCGCAGTGGCTCGCGGCTGCCGAGTCAGACGCCAACAAGCTCAAGCTGCGCGCGTTGACGGAAGAAGCGGGGCAGCGCGGCATCTTCGGTGCGCCCAACATGTTCATCGGTGGAGAGCACTTCTTCGGGCAGGACCGGCTCGACGATGCGCTCGCCTGGCGCTGAAGCGGGCGGTCGGCTGAGCTCGCCAGCGCCCTTGCTCGTCCACGCTGGCCCCTCGCCACGAGCCGAAGCGCGTACAGCTCGGTGGAAAGTGGCGCCGGGGCGCGGCCGCGATTTCTGTCCCGTAGTCCCAATGTACCAGAGGAGGTAGTTGACTACTCGCGCGGGTGCAATCGAGTCACTGGTCAGAAAAGCCGCGTCCTCTCCGCGACCCCTTGCGACCTGAGCGGAACGTGTGTCGTGCGGCGGGGCCAGCCCGCGCGGGCTCGCGTGTGGAGACCCGCACCGACCGCGCCCCTGAAGGCTTCAACGCGTCGGCTTGTCGCCGCACGCTTCCTGAATCGCCTGCACCAGTCGGCCACACGGCTGGTTCCCCGCGCGACCAAGCGCCTGGCACTTCTTCACCGCCCACTCGGCGGTGGCGATGTACTCGCCGCGCGCTGGCACGCCCTCGCAGAAGTCCGCCGGTCGCTGCGCCTTGTCGAGGCACGCGCGCAGGAAGATCTTGTGTTCAGCCTCATCGACGATGCCGCTGCGCTCGTCGAGCCGCCGCAGCGTCTCTTGCACGCACGCCGCCGCGTCGTTGTTGGCCGCGAACGCCTCGGCCTCGCGGTGCGCGCGCTGCCCGACGTCCTTCAAGCGGTCCTTGTTCTTGTCGACCCAGAAGTACACAGCGCCCGCGCCGACCGCGCAGAGCAGCAGCGCGCCGGCCAGCAGCCCGAGGACGACCTTCAGCCACGTCGGCATGACTTCAGCGCCGCGTCAGGCGGCCAGCGATGTCGAAGCCACCACCCGCCGCCGGCTGCACGCGCGTCACGTGCAGCGCGCCGCGCGTCTCACCCATGCGCACGTCGAGGTCGGCGCCGACGGGCGGCTCCATCGTCGCGTGAAAGAGGAGGCCGTGCGTCGACACGTTCTTCGCGTCGCCGTGGAAATCGACACCGCTCTCGGCGTCGCACGCCTCGACGTCGGTGCCCGAAACAACCTCTCGCTCGTCCATTCGCTGGTTCATCATGTGACGCACGCTACGGACCTGTGCGGGCCGGTCAAAAAATGCGGCGCATCAATGTGCCCAGCTCGACGGTGATGTCCCCATCTCCAGCACCAGCGCGCCCCCGGCCTTCACGTCGGCGTGCCGCAGCGTCGCCACGTCAAGCGGCGCGCCGTTCAGCGTCGCCGACTGCACGTAGATGGCCTCGGCCGACACGCCGCGCGCTTCGATGGTGAAGACGCCGCCGCCGGGCAACGCGATGTCGAGCTTCGGAAACAACGGTGTCCCCACCACCCACGCGTCGGTGCCGGGCACCGGGTACAGCCCCATCGCCGCGAACACGAACCAGCTGCCCAGCGTTCCGCCGTCGTCGTTGCCGGGCACGCCGTCGGGCGTCGCCGAGTAGAACGTGCGCCGCGCCCAGTCGACCCACTTCGCCGTCAACTCCGGGCGACCGGCCTGCGCGAAGAGGAACGGCGCCTGGATGTCGGGCTCGTTGCTGGGCCAGTAGTAGCGACGCGGCAGGTAGCGGAGCTCGTAGTTGGGGTCCGCCATCGCCGCCTCGTGCTCTGCCGGCGCGCCGTCGAAGAACGCGGTGAGCGACATGAGGAACGTGTCGCGGCTGCCAAACGCAGCGTCGAAGCCCTCGAGGTCCCACGACGGCATGAACGTCGTCTGCGCGGCGTTGGCCTCGGCGTAGTGGTCCCAGCTCCCCGGGTCGAACTCGCCTGTCACGGCGCTGCCGTCAGCGTGGCGGGGCCGCAAGACGCCGAGCGACGCGTCGAACAGCTGACGCCACCCGCGCGCGCGCGTCTCGAGCTGCACAGCGTCGTCGGCCTTGCCCAGCTGCCGCGCCAGCTGCGCCAGCGCCCAGTCGGCGTGCGCGTACTCGACGGTGATGCCCACACTGCGGCCAGACTCTTCGACTGGCACCCAACCACGCGCCGTGTAGCCACCCATCGCCGCGCGCGCGCCGCTGGTCGGCGTCGTCCCCAGCGCTTCGGCACGGAGCGCGTCGTACAGCGCCGTCGCGTCGAGGCCGGGCACACCGCGCAGCACCGCGTCGGCGATGACGATGTCGGCGGGCGCGCCCACCATGGTGCCGGCTTCACCCGTCGCCATCGGCCAGCGTGGAAAGCCGCGACCGCCAGCGGCCATGCGCGCGAGGCTCTGCACCGACTGTCGCGCTCCGTCTTCGTGCACCAACGAATAGAGCGGGTGCACGGTGCGGTACGTGTCCCAGAGCGAGAGGTCGGAGAGCATCACGTCGCCGCTCGCCACCGCGCCGGGCTCGCCGCCGAACACGTACGCGCCGTCGACGTCGCTGATGGTGGTGGGCATGAGGAAGGCGAGGCGCAGCGCCGAGTAGAACGTCGCCCGGTCTTCTTCCGAGCCGCCGTACACCGTCACGCGCGAGAGCCGCGTTCGCCACGCGTCTTCAGCGGCAGCGCGGTGCGCGTCGAAGTCGAAGCCAGGCATCTCAGCCTCGAGGTTGCGTGTCGCGCCTTCCGCCGAGACCAGCGACACGCCGACGAGCACCTCGACGGGCGCGCCGGGGTCGAGCTCCAGCAACAGCGCGTCGTCGCCCACGCGCTGAATCACGCGGTGCGCGCGGTTGGTGCGCAGCTCGAACCACACGGTGTTGCCGCCGAAGCCGCGCGACATGCCGCCAGTCGAGAGGAACGAGCCGCGCAGCGTGGTGTCGTTGACCAGCGTGACGGTCTGACCCGTCAGCTCGCCGCCCGACAACGCCGAGCGCAGGTCCACCACCACGCGCGGCGTGTCGCTGTCGGCGAACGTGTAACGGTGGTGCGCGACGTGCGTCGAAGCCGTCAGCTCCGCCTTCACGTTCCACTTGTCGAGCGTCACCTCGTACGAGCCGGGCTTGAGCACCTCGCTGCGCTTGCCGAAGCGGCTCTGGTACTGGCTGCGGTTCAGCACGCTCGCTTCGCCAGAGGTCACCGGCATCAGCGACAGCACGCCCCAGTCGGTGGCGCCGGTGCCGTGCAGGTGCAGCTGCGAGAAGCCCATCACCGTGTCGTCGCCGCTCCAGTAGCCGGAGTAGTGGATGAAGTTCAGCGTGCCGTAGCGGCCGCGCGTGTCGGGGCCTGCCTTCACGAGGCCGTGCGGCACACACGCGCCGGGGAACGCCGAGCCATGGAAGTACGCGAAGCCGCCGGTGCCCATCGCGGGGTTCGCCCAGGCGAGTGGATCGACCACGGGCTCGGGTGGCGGCGTCATCGGCTCCGCCGGCGGGCACGCGGTGAAGGCGAGGGCGGCGACAACCAGGAGTCGCTTCATGGGCCCACTGCTTACCTCTCTCGCCGCCGCCGCAGTGAGAAGGAGAGTCCGCTACGCTGCCGCGTCACATGGCCGGCCTCGAACACATCGCGATGTTGGAAGGCGTCTCAGCCCCGCAGCGCACCGCGTTGGCGAACTCGGCGAAGCGGCGCACGCTGCAGCCGGGCGAGGTCCTCATTCGCCAGGGGGAAGCGAGCGGCGAGATGCACTTCATCACCTCGGGCGAGCTCGGCGTGACGCTGGGTGAGCCGACGGCCGACCCCATCGCGCTGCTCGGCGCTGGCGAGACCGTGGGCGAGCTCTCGGTCATCACCACCGAAGCGGCGTCGGCCTTCGTCGTCGCGCGGCAGCCGAGCGAGCTGCTGACGCTTGATGAAGAGGCCTTCTGGCTGCTGGTGCAGACCTCGCACCCGTTCGCGGTGAACCTCATCGTCAAGCTGGCCGAGCGCCTGCGGAAGAACAACGCCACGGTGTCCACCAACATCGAGAAACGGCGGCTCTACGAGCGCGCGGCGATGTTCGATGGCCTCACCGGCATCCACAACCGACGCTGGCTCGACGAGACGCTGCACCGGCTCGTCACGCGGCACGAGCGTGACGGCGCGCCGCTGTGCGTGGCGCTCATCGACATCGACCACTTCAAGAAGTTCAACGACGGCCACGGGCACGACGTGGGTGACCTGGTGCTGTCGACCGTCGCCGCGACGCTCGCGAAGAACCTCCGACCCACCGACCTCGTGGCGCGCTTCGGCGGCGAAGAGTTCGTCATTCTCTTTCCCGACACGCAGATCGACGAAGCGCGGCTGGCCGGCGAGCGCGTGCGCGAGGTGGTGTCCCAGACCGCGGCGAAGCTGGGCGATGGCCGCGAAGCGCCGCGCGTCACCATCTCAATGGGCATCGCGCAGTTGAAGTCAGCTGAAGCGCCCAGCGAGGTGCTGAAGGCCGCCGACGTGGCGATGTATGAGGCCAAGCACGGTGGTCGAAACCGCGTGTGTGTCGCCCGTCGTCCGTAAAACCCGCTGCCAGGCTCGCTGCCACTCCCACATGAAATTCCCCTTCAACGGACTGCCGCGTGTGGTGCGTGAACGCCTCGTGCGGTTGACGACGACCAAGACCGGCGACCCGCTGCTGCTCTTCAGCGACCCGTCGTGGAACATGGGCTGGTTCAAGTACTTCCTGCTCATCGCCGCGATGGGCGTCATGGGCTTCTGCCTCGACTTCCTCCTCGGGCGGCTGCGCTCGGGCGTGCACCCGCGCCACGACGAAGAGGTCTTCTTCAGCCTCGCGGCGGCCACGTTCTTCTTCCTCGTGGCGGGCCTCGCCATCGTCTACCGCTTCGTGTGGAAGCCGCCGCCGTACCGCGAAGGGCTCTACGTCTTTCCGTCGGGGCTGATGCGCGTCTCGCGCGGTGACATTGATTTTACGCCGGTGACGACGCTGGGCCGGCCCACGCTGGTGACGGTGCGCCGCAACGGCAGCTACTCGCACAGCCGCCTCGAGTTCGGCGGGCCCTTCACGTTCACGTTCTACAGCAACGCCGCCGCCGAAGAGGCCGTGGGCAAGGTGCTCAACGCCAAGCAGCACATGGCGGCGCTCATCGCCGCGAAGGCCGAAGAGCCCATTCGCGCGCTCGACCCGTTCGCCGAGTGCAGCCTCTCAGGCACGTGGACGATGCCCGCCAACCCGCACATTCCCGTGGAAGGCCCGCTGGCCACGCCGACGCCCGGCGTCGCGACGGCCGTGCAGGTGGTGGGCAGCCTCGTGCTGGGTGTGGCGGTGTCGGCGGCGGCCTACGGCGTGCTGTCGTGGCTGCACACGCGCTGACTCATTCCTTGATGGTCTCGTCGTTCGACGCGTCGACGCGCAGCTTCGTGATGCGCTGACGTTCGAGGTCGACCTCTTCCATCTCGAGCGTGGGCGGCGCCAGCGGCGGCGCGGCGTCGAGCAAGACGACGACGTTCTCGAGCGCGGTGAGGAACTCGCGGGCCGATTGCCAGCGGCGCTCGCGACGCTTCTCGAGGCCCTTCTCGACGATGGCCGACAACGGCACCGGCAGCCACGGCGCCAGGTCTCGCAGCGGGCGTCGGTCGCCGATGCGCAGCTTGTTCATGAGCGCGGCGATGTGCTCGGCGTCGAAGGGCACCGCGCCCAGCAGGAGCTCGTGCAGCATCGCGGCGACGGCGTAGAGGTCGGTGCGCGCGTCGACCTCTCGCGCGTCGGTGAACTGTTCCCACGCCATGTAGCTGGGCGTGCCCATGGTGACGCCTTGCGCCGTCAGCACCGCGGCGCCCGTCACCTTGCTGATGCCGAAATCGAGCACCTTCGCGAGCTCGTAGTAGCGGCCGTGCACGTCGCGCTTGCGGGTGACGAAGACGTTCGCGGGCTTCACGTCGCGGTGCACGATGCCCTTGTCGTGCGCGGCGGCGAGGCCTCGCAGCACCTGGCTCGTCAGCTCGACGGCGCGCGCGGGGTGCAGGCGGCCTTCGCGCTTCACGATGGTCTTCAGGTCGTCGCCGTCGAGGTACTCCATGGCGATGAAGGCGAGGTTGTCGGCGGTGATTTCGGCGTCGACCACGCGCACCAGGTGCTCGCTGCCGACCGACGCGGCGGTGGTGGCTTCACGCAGGAAGCGCTCGAGCACCGTGGCGTCGGCCATCAACGCGGGCTTCAGCACCTTGAGCGCGACGGGCGCGCGCGTGCGGCGGTGGTGCGCGAGGTACACGGCGCCGAAGCCGCCGGTGCCGAGCAGCTTCTCGACCAGATAGCGGTCCACCTGCGTGCCGCAGAGGCCGGGGTCCTTCATCGCGCGGTTGGTGCGCGGGCAGCGCTCGAGGTCCTCGGCGTGCGTGCGGCCACAGTGCTGACAGGCGGAGCTCGGCACGACACCGCTACTCTTGAGGCCGCGCGCCACGACGTCAACGACGTCGGGCCCCCCGGGCGCCGCCCGACAGGACGCTCAGCGTCGCGAGACCGCGAGCGTGCTCACGTTGCGCGCGACGTCGCCGTCGGGCGTGTGCACCGCCATGTCGAGCACAGGGAGCGCCCGCCCGGTGAACAGGTCGTCGTAGAGGTTCGCGCCCGGGTACGCCCAGAGCCGGTCGTTTGGAATCGAGATGCGGCCGACCTCGCCGGGGGCCCAGCGCCGCCCGTCGCCCACCGGCACGCTCAGCAACGGGCGGTGGTCTCTGTTGAGGAAGACGAGCTGCATGTCAGTGAAAAAAGTGCGCTCCTTGAATTCGTCGCCCAGCTCGAAGCGCAGCCACAGACCGGCGGGGCTGGTGCCGACCACCAACGTGCAGTTGGGGCAACCCGTGTTCGCTGGCTGCGGCCCGAGGCTGCCGAGGTTGAGGCCCGGGTACATCGCGAGGGGGAACACGCCGCCGTCGGTCGGCGGTGGCGGCAGGGCCCACGGCGCGTCCCACGCGCGGCGACACTCGGGGGGCGCGGTGTCGACGGCGTGGAACTGCTGGTCGGTCCACGACGGCTCTTCTTGTCCACACGCGGGCGCCTCGGTGCTGACGCACGCGAGGGCTGCGCCGTCGCACACAGGCCCTGTCCACGGGCCGATCGCCGGCCCGACCGGGTGCGACGACGAGCGCAGGCAGAGGCGCAAGCTGTTGCACGCCGCCGATGAAGACGTCAGCGCCGAGTGCGCGCGCCACACCGAGATGCGGCGCTCGTCGACGGTGGTGCTGCCGCAGAGGTCGACGCCCGTGAGGTACAGCAACCGCGAGAGGTCGCGCGATTGCCAGCCGCCGGAGACTGCGCCCTGCGGCTTCACGCCCATCAGGTGCGCTGCGGCCGCCGACACCAGCGCCGTTGACGCCGACGTGCCGCTCACCGTCGCGGGCAGCTCAAAGCCTCTCGCGGGGCTCACCGCGCCCGGGCCACACTCGACCAGCGGCGACGGGGCCGGCATTCCCGTGGCGTACGCGTAGACGCGTTCGCCGGGCGCGTAGAGACGCGTCGTGCCGCCGAGCCGCGACAACGACGACCGCCCATCGGCGAACGTGCTCGCCCCGACCGGTTGAATCGGCAGCCACGTCGACGTCGAGGTGCTGCTGCACGACCTCGTCTCTGCGAACGCTGCGGGGAAGAACGAGGAGCTCGCCGGGAGCGTCGCGCCGGTACCGCAGCGGCTCGTGGGCGCGTTGTAGGCCCACGGCGTGTCGGAGTTCGCGAAGAACTCGAGCGGGGCGTTGCCGCTCGCGGTCGCGATGAAGACCGCGTTGGGGTGTTGAATGGTCGGCTGTTCCAGCGCCGCGGCGACATGAAAGACGTAGCGCAGCACCTCACCGCTGCCGTCTTCCCACGTCTGGCAGCCGGTGCCCTCGAGCTTCGTCGGGCGGAAGAAGTCAGGCGGCGCGCCGACGCTCAAGTTCACCACCAGCGGTCCTCGGGGAAGCGTCGTCCAGTTGCGGTCGAAGAGCGCGTCGTCGACCGAGCGCGCGAGCGCCGACACGCTGCCCATGCCGTGCTGGTCAAGCGCGCGGTACGAGCGCAGCTTTGCGTTTGGCGCCGTGGCGCGAATCAGCGCCGCCATCTGAGCGCCATGCGGGTGACGGTCTTCGGCGGCGCGCTCGAACGACGGCATCTCGCGCTCGGCCTCCACTTCAAGGGCGCCGCGGTAGTCCTTGGGGACGCCGGTGTCGACGAGCGCGACATCAACCTTCGCCAGCGACTGATTGGGAAGAGCGCCGATGCGCTTGTTCGCCCATTCCAGCGGCCAGCTCTGCAACGAGGCCTCGGCGTCTTGCGCCACCATCGCGCAGAGCCGCGAGACGAGCACCGGCGGCTGCGGCGACCACGACGTCGGCAGCGACACGCCCTGCCCGTAGGCCGTGGCCTTGCGCAGCGCCGCGACGAGCAGGCACGACTGATCAGCGCGCATCTTCCCGGGGACCCACGCGCCTTTGTACTGCTGCTCCAGGTGCACCACGAACCCGCGGCGATGCCCGTCGCGCCGAACGTACGGCACTTCGGTCAACGCACCTGAAGAGAGGTTCTGGAGGACGGGCGACAAGCGCGCGCGAAACGCAGTGCACCCCGCGCAGTCGAACCACGTCGGCGAGACGGTGAAGGCCGACGAGAAGCGGCTCTCAAACGCGCCGATGAAGCCCGCCGCAGAGACCGGCACTTCGAGCGAGAAGCGCGAGAGGTCGCAGGACTTCCGGTCGACGTGCTGCGTGAAGTACGGCGGCGTCGTCAGGTTTGACGGCGGCTGCGGCGATGCGGCGAACGCGGGCGTGACACCGACGACGAGACCGAGCGCGCGAACGAGCGAAACGAGTCGAGCTGACTGCGCGTGCATGACTTCCCCCAGGGTTGGGCCAGGAGTGGCCCAGGTCTGTACTGGCCGGCCGGTAGACCTCTTTTTTCGCCGTCGCGACGAAAAGAGTTTCGCGGCGCACACAGTAAAGAGGTGCGCGCCATGCACGACGACGAGCTCGATGCCTTGCTGCGACGGATTCCGGACGACGCCGGAAAGCAGGAGGGGGACCCCATGCAGCTCGATGATGGCTTGCTCATCGCCTACCGCGACGGAACGCTGTCTCCCGAGCAGACGGAGGCCGTCGAGAAGCGCCTCGCCATCGACCCGGGCGCGCGCTTGCTGCTGCGCGAGCTGAGCGCGCCGGTCACGCCCGACGAGGTCGACGCGTTGATGGCCCGCGTCGACGTTACCGGTTCACCGCGCGCGTCGGTCGTGCACCTGCGGCGCCGTGCGGTGTGGACGGGCGCGGCCGTGGCGGCGCTCGCGGCGGGGGTACTGGCGCTGGTGTGGCTGCCGTCGCGCGGTGGCGTTGGGCCGTACCAGCTCGAGGTCGAAGGCGGCGACGCGGCGGTGCGTGGCAGTGCGCCGGTTGACGGTGCGCCGCGGGTGATGGGCCCCGACGCGAAGCTGGTGACGCGCCTGCGCGCCGAGCGCGCGACCGATGACGCGCGCGTGGTGGGCGTGTTTGTCAGCGACGCTGCGGGGAAGCTGGTGCGCGTGCGCGACGCGCAGGTGGCCTCCTCGCGCGGCTCGTTCGAGGTGACGTTGCGGGGCAACGCGTGGCTGCCCGTCGTCGGCGTGCAGGCGGTCTGGTTCCGCGTGGCGCGTGACGAAGCCGCGCTCGACGACAGCGAAGCGCCGAAGACTGGCGATGGCTGGTGGCGCGTCGACGTGGAGCGTCGCGAATGATGGTGGGCGACGAGCAGACCACTGCGTTGGTCGCCGCCGCCGCGCGCGGAGACAGGACCGCGGTGCGCGCGTTGGTCGACCGGCTGTTCCCCGTGGTGCGTGCGCGCGTGCGGGCGCTGCAGGCGCGGCGCACCGACGTGCGCGGGTTGGATCAACCCGATCTCATTCAGCAGGTCTTCGTCTGCCTGCTCGAGAACGGCGCGCGGCAGCTGACGCTGTGGGACCCCGCGCGTGGCGCATCGCTCGAGGGCTACGTGGGCATGGTGACCGAGCGCGAGGTCGGCAACGCCGCGCAGAAGCTGTCCACGCGCGGCCGCTACGAAGTGCACGTGGGTGCCGACGCGCTCATCGACGCGCCGTCACCTGAAGCGCACGCCGTGGCGCGTGACATGACGGCGCGCTTGGGCTCGTTCCTCGAAGCACAGCTGCCGCCGAAGGGCCGCGTGGTGTTCCGATGTCTCTACAGCGACGGCCTCGACGCGGAAGAGACCGCGCGCGTCTTGGGCGTGAATCGCCAGGTCGTCTACAACTGGCAGCACCGCATCAGGTCGCTCGCGCGTGAGTTCGCAGCGCCAGCGCTCACCTGACACTCGCTGGGAACTCGCGCATGGCTGGCGGTGACAAGGTGGTCATGCGCGCTGCGCTCCTCATCGTGCTCGCGGCGTGCACCACGCCGCCGCGCGCGCGCACCGAGCCGCTCGGCGAGCTCGTCGTCGCCGAAGCGGAGCTGGTGTCGAGCCTTCGCCGCGGCATGGCGGAAGGCATGACGTGGCGGCTCGCGGTGCGTGAGGTCTGCGCAGACGGCACGTGGCGTTTGCGCGTCGCCGACTCGTACTCCGCGAGCACCGACGCCTTCGACGTGCGCGGCGCGAGGGTCGGTTCGCGCACGGAGTTCGATGACGGTCAGCCGCGGACCTCTGGCGCGACGGTGGCGCGCTGCGAGGTGGCAGCGTCGGTGAACCTGCTCGAGGTCGCGCGCGCGGGGCTGCGACGGTCGGGTGGCTGGCTCACGGCACAGTCGGTGACGACGCTGGTGGTGGACGGCGTCGATCAGCACTTCCTCACGCGCGTCGCCGACGGCGATTTCTCGGTGCCGCTCGGCGAGGGTGCGCATCGCGTGGTGTGGAGCACCTCGGGCCACTTCGTCGATGGCGTGGTGCGCGTCGACGAGGCTCGCACCACGTGGACGCTGCTCGACGCCGGCGTGGCGCGCGTGTCGACGGCTGGGGACGCAGCGGCGCTCGCGCCGGGCACCGAGTTGGACCTCGAGGTGCCCCTGCGTGGCGTGCGCGCGCTGAAGGTCGGCGGCGTCGCGGGCTTCGTCGGCCTCGGGTGGACCGCGCGCACCACGTTGCTCGACGGCGGGGCCTTGTGAGTCTGCTACACCGACCCGTCGATGCGCGGGGCGTTGCTGGCACTCCTCTTTCTTTCTGCGTGTCGGCGTCAGGTGTCTGCGCCGCTGACGGTGGTGGTGCAGGGCGCGACCGCCGTGCAGCGCGTGGACGGAGGCGTGCGCTACTGGTTCGACGCGCCCGACGCGCCGAGGCTGGTGACCGAAGCCGATTCGTTCTCCTGGGCCGACGGCGCCGCGGTGAGCGCGACGCGCGATGGCGGCACGACGTGGGCACTCTCCCGCCCCGCAGACGGCGCGCGGCCGCTCGTGGTGCGCCTGGGTGACGCGAGTGCGCGGCTCGACTTCGTGTTTCGACCTTCCTCGCGCGCCATCTCCGCGCGCTTCGCCGAGCTGGCCGCGAACGACGTGGAGGCCGCCCGCGCGGCGCTCGACGCGTCACCGCCCGACGAGTGGCCCTGGGCGTGCGCGGGGCTCGCGCGCTCCGCAGCGGCAGAAGCGAGCGCCGACGCGTTCGCGGCGTGCTCCGACGGCGCGTTGGCGCGTGGGTTCGTCAGCGAACACGTGAGCCGGCGCATCGCCGCCGTGTACTGGGCGCACCGGCTGCGTCAGCACGCTCGCATGCAGGCGCTCGTCGCCGAGGTCGAAGCCGCGCTGCGCGACTTCCCCGACGCGCGGCTCGCCTCGCAGCTGCACTACCAACAGGGCGCGTACCTCGCCGAGACCGGCCGCCTGCGTGAAGCCGATGCGACGCTGCAGAAGGCGGTGAAAGAAGCGCTCGCCGCCGGTCAACCCGCGGAGGCCGTGCTGTACCGGAGCAACCGCGCGGCCGTGCTGGCCGAGAGCGGTCAGCACCTCGACGCGCTGGTTGAAGCGGACGCTGTGCGGCGCGGCGACACGCGCGGGCTCTCGGACGGCGACGCGTTGAGCGTGCGCGTCAACGTGTCGTGGGTGCAGTTGCTGGCGCTGACCGCGGGCGTCGGTCACGTCGACACGGCGGCGCTGCGCGACGACCTCACGGCGCTCATCGACGCGAAGGTGGTGCTCGAGCAGCCGCTCGACGCGTCAAACGCGGCCACCAACCTCGCGTGGCTTGAGTATTCGCAAGGTCGCTTCGAGCCGGCGCGAGCGGCGCTACAGCGGGCGCGCACACTCGGGGGCGACACGCACACCGTCGAAGCGCTCTTCATGGACTGGCTCGATGGGCGCCTCGCGCTCGCGGCCAACGACGGCGCGCGGGCGGCGAAGCACTTCGAGGCGTTGCTCGCGGCCGGGGTCGAACACCAGCCCGACGCCGCGTGGCGCGCACAGCTGGGCCTCGCCGAAGCGTGGCTGTTGCAGCGCAAGCCGGTGGAAGCGACGAAGTGGCTGGCCGAGGCGCGGCGCACGTTGTCCACGCAGGCGCGCACGTGGGCCGACCCGGCGCAGCGTGTCGTCTTTCTGCAGGACCGCCGGCGCGCCATCGCCGACGCCGTCGACGCCTTCGTTCGTGCGGGGCGCTGTGAGCTCGCGTGGCGGCTCGCCGATGACGCGCAGGCCTGGCTGGCGCGCAGCTTCGAGGCAGACCGTCGCGTGCGCCTGTCGATGCTGGACGCCACGGCGCGCGCTGCGTTCGAGGCTGACGAAGCCCGGTGGTCGCAGACGCGCCAGTCGGTGCTGAGTGAAGCGGAGCCCTCGCTCGCCTCGGTCGAAGAGCTCGCCGCGTGGAAGCTCGCCCACAGCGCGCGGCTCGACGCGCTGCGCGTGGAAGCGACGGCGCTGGCCACTCGCCTCGACGCGCTCGCGCCAGTCCCCGAGCGGCCGGCGTTCGAGCGCACCTCGCTCGCCGACGACGAGGCGCTGCTGGAGCGCTTCTTCAGCGACACGGCTTCGCTGGCGTTCCTCGTGCGTCGAAGCGGCGAGGTGACGTGCGCGGCAGACGTCGACGCGCTGGTGTCGCCGAAGGCACTCAAAGGCGTGAAGCACGTGGCCATCGTCGACGGCGGTGCGGGCCTCGCGACGACGACGCTGCGCAGGCTGCTCGCCGACGCGACGGTGGCGTTCGTGCCGAGCGCGGCGTGGCTGCAGGTGTCGCCCGTCGACACCTCCGGTGACGCGTTGGTGGTGGGTGACCCGCGCGGCGACCTGCCGTCGGCGCGGGCCGAAGCGCGCGAGGTGATGAAGACGCTGGGCGGTGAGTTGCTCGAAGGTGACGGCGCCACGCTCGACGCCATCACGTCACGGTGGATGCATCGACCCGTCTTGCACTTCGCCGGTCACGGTCGCCTCTCGGTCGGCGCCCCGTGGGACGCGCGCCTCGACCTGGCGCGAGGGCAGACGCTCGACTTCGAGTTGTTGCTGTCGCGTCGGCCGGCGCCGCGCCTCGTGGTGTTGAGCGGCTGCGAGACGGGCCGCAGCCTCGACGCGCCGGTGGACGGGCTCGGCCTCGCGGAAGGCTTCCTCGCCGGTGGCGCGGTGAACGTGCTGGCCACCACCGTCGAGGTCGACGACGCGAAGGCGCGGCGCTTCATCGGCCGCTTCTATGCGCACGGCGGCGCGACGAAGCCCACGCAGGCGTGGCGCGACGCCGCCCTCGAAGCAGACGCCGAGGGCGACGACAGCTGGCGCGAGTGGCGGCTGCTGGGCGCGCGGTAGTCAGGGCTGCTGCTGCACCGACCACAGCACGGCGAACTGCATGCCCGCGCAGATGAGCACCATCACGTGCATCACCTCGTGGTACCCGAACACCGCGGGGTTCGGGTTGGGCCAGCGCTTCGCGTAGACGAGCGCGCCGAGAATGTAGATGGCCGACGAAATCAGCATCACCGCGATGCGCGGCCAGCCCAGCACCGGCGGCAGCGACAGCAGCATCGGCAGCGCGCACAGGCCCAGCACCACGTAGAGCCCGGCGCGGATCCACCGCGGGCCGTAGTTGTTCAGCATCGAATAGATGATGCCGCCCAGGTTGCCGACCCACATGCCCAGCAGCCCCCACGTCCACGTCGTTGGTGAGACGAGCGCGGCGAGCGGCGTGTAGCTGCCGGCGATGAGCAGGAAGACGCCGACGTGGTCCGCCATGCGCAGCCGGCTGCGCGCTTCGTGGCTCCACATGGGCTTGTGGTACAGCGCCGACAACCCCAGCATCAGCGCGAGGCTGCTCGCGTAGATGAGGCCCGCGACGAAGCGCCACCCCGTCACTGGCGCCACCGCCATCGCCCAGATGCCACCGAGCGACGCGAAGAAGCCCCACATGTGAAAGAAGCCGCGGTACTTCGGCTTCACCTTCTCATCGAGGTGCACGGTGGAGGGGGGCAGCGGTGACGTCACGGGAGGTCGCGGCGTCTACTTGGCGCCGGGCCGTCTGCGAAGCGCCGCGCGCGGTTTCTCGCGAAACCCGTCGACGACATACGTAAGCGAAGGTCACTTCACGTCTTTCCAGACGCCGAGGTCGTCGTCGTTGGCCTGCCAGTCGAGCCGCGCCAGCCC